>JANQHV010000652.1 GCA_028282505.1 SAR324 cluster bacterium
GTATTCACAATAAAGTGTACAAATTCTTAATCTTAATCTTGTTCTTACTCTTAATCCCTCAATTTCCAGAGATTAAGAGTAAGATTAGGATTAAGAGTAAGACTGGAACAACAAGAATTTGAACACTTATTTCTGATTAGCTATACTTAGCCGCTATTTCCTCTAAACAGAACCGGAGTCAGAATGAACTGCTCCGATCGTTGTGAATAAAATAGACAATTAGAAAATGGTTTTAACCTTTACTCCCACTTGTCGGCGTTTACCGATTTGGGAAAACTTTTGAGGGCCGGATAAGAAACTGTAAACTCGATAGGTTCGATCCGTTGCGTTTTCAACAAAAGCAGTCAGTTTGAGTGTCTCGGACTGTTCCCAAATCAATTGAGCATCGACCAGTGTATAAGCATCTTGCCCTAGCGTGTTTGCCTCATTAAAATAAGTTTTCCCGATTTGGTTCACAGTGATTCCCGGAATGATCAGTCCCACAGGGGTATCACCAAAATACTTTGCACTTAATTTTGTTGTGTGATCAGGACTATAGGGGAGTTTATTGTCTTTAAAATCCTCGCCGGTATCTTCGTTTTCATAGTCGAGAAACTTCGCATTATTGGTGTTGTTGGATAAACCAAGTTCAAGATTTCCATTGATTAATCCGACGATTTGAATATCCATTCCTTGAATTAAATGAGTTCCGGTGTTTTCAAGGGCTTGCGAACCAAACGGTCCGACATAAAGTTGAGCATCTTCCGTCCGAATAGAATAAACACTGGCATCTAGCTTTAACGTTTTATCCAATAAATGAGACTTGAACCCTAATTCCACATTTCTTGAAGTCTGCGGATCATAGCTTCGTTTTTTAAGAGCAGCCTCCTCGTCTCCCGTAATGATGAATCGATTATACCCTCCTGCTTTGTAGCCCGTGCTATACAATGCGTATGTCCGAAAATTCTCTTCCCACTGATATCCCACCGACGCTTTAGGAGAAATATTGCTAAAAGATTCACTATCACTGGCTTGAACGGATGGCATGTTATTTCCAATGAAATCAGTATAAGAATCAACGTCATACTCCACTTCAGCTTTCTCTTCGGACAAACGAGCCCCCGCGGTTAGATCCAATTTAGATGTCGCATGAAGTGTCACCTCACCAAAATACGCGGTGCTTAACGTGTCAAGATCAGCCGTTGAATCCGTACGTACTGCATTTAAAAGCGTATCTTTGTGTTTACGTTTGAAATCTGTTTTCTGGTAATAAATGCCAAACACTCCGTCTAGTGTTTCTCCTTCCCCGTCAGTCGCAACACGCAATTCTTGCGACATCGTGGATTGCTCTTCTTCCACGTTTCCAAGAAAGTCTTCAAAAACTGAATGATCCCATTCCCGAGTTTGTAATGAAGAAATGGAACTCAATGTAAATCGGCCAAACTCATAATCTACCGTCACCCCAAGAGTCTTTACTCTTCTTTCCAAATTAGGGTCTCCAAATTGATCTGCCCGGTAGACTTTTAGATCTTCAATATCTTCATCTCGAATATAGTGCTCTTCATCGGATGTATATTGATCCGTTCCGTAAGAAACGACAATACTCAATGGATCATCTTTTGGATTATAATGCAACCTAACACGACCCGTCTGGGATTGAGAGCCATCCACATTGTCTTTGTTATCATCCTCATAATCCAACTGACCATCGGATTGCACTTGTAATACACTTAAATCGAGATAAAAGCCTGATCCTAATGCTCCACCCGTGATGATATTTCCGCTCTTATCAATGCTTCCCCAGGTTCCTTCAACCGAAGTTTCCCAAGTCTCTCCTGGTTTTTTAGTAATAACATTGATGGCACCACCAACCGTTTGAGGACCATATAGCGTTCCTTGCGGGCTTTTTAACACCTCCACACGATCCACATTCAACAATGACTGTGAAATAAACGCACCATCTTGAGGCACTCCATCTACAAATAACGTGACATTGGGGTTAAAGAAGTCCGGTGAATAGTTGCCTCGAATCGAAAAATTATTATGAATTGTAGTCCCTCTATTCCTGATATGCAGGCTTGGTTCTATTCGGTCCAAACTCTTGGTATCACGAATATTCTGTTCTTCTAATTCCTCTCCAGTTATCACACTAACGCTACTGTCCACTTTCTCAACATTCTGTGGCCTTTTATTCGCAGTAATAACCAAGGTTTCTAACTTAATTCGTTCGTCTGAAGAAGACGGTTCGTCTGTCTGAGCGACAGCAACTTGTGCTGTCAAAATTATAATTATCAGGGCTAAAATCTTCATATACATTAATACTTTCATTATCATGTCTTGATAGACATTATTGTTGTTAATTTGTCATCTTTAAGGGCTTAAACCCCCGTCTTTCAGACGGGTAGCTTTTAGCTAGCTATTGGTTTATACTGCCCGCATGGATTATCGATCAGGTTCCCATACTCGTTACAAAATCGAGTACCACTTTGTATGAGCGTTAAAATATGGATATACTCTGAGCAAGATCCGAATGACCATTTATGTCGAGTAGAGTTTTAACCGGCTGTCGCCAGTCTCTTGTACTTTCAGTACCTTCGTAAAAACCCTCCGTCTTTAGACGTTGGTCGTTTAATGAAGAAAAATTCTTAATCACATAAAAGTAATATAGAGTATTACCAACAATAAGTAATACAAGGTATTACTAGTGATATAGGTAATACAAAGTATTACTAATGGCAAGCCTATAAGAATTTTTTTCTTGTTTTGATCTATAGGAAAATCAAATTAGACAAGAACGAGTTCAGAATTTTTTTACGATTTTTGAGGATTATTTTAGGGGTTTTTGGGGTCGATTTGAGTTTTTAAGGATATTGCCGGACGTATTTCGTGTTTTTCAGGATTCTTCTTCCTGTTCGTGCTTAACTCACTGAAAATAGATGAATTTTGGACGGAGTTATCCCGTGGACATGGTTGAGGAATTTTTTGAGTACGCATATTCCTCATCCTAAAAATACACGTCATCTGGTGGAAAGGGGTCGCCAAAGTCAAATTCAAGATTATCCTCCGATTTGACTACTTTTCTTACCTAAAATCCCTTTGCACAGCACAGCCTTCCACTGGTTGTGCTGTGCAAGGAGTTACTTCACGGCTCCACAATCAATCGATCGTTTTCAAAACGCGCACTGGCTTGATTGGTCAGCACTTCTTCTTCGGTAACAAACAATGATGCTCCGTTAACATTGGTTCCGTTGTACAAAAAGTTAGCCAATATAATCCCATATGGCAATTGTTCCCTACCTTGAATAGATGTAACATGGACCCGCCAAACCATCACAGGCAACTGATTCACTGGAACATTGATTTCAGGGATCACAATTCTAGACTGACGCTCATCATTCCCTACAGATAGCGTGAGCACGACATGACTGCCTTCAACATGCAACCGTTCGGCAAACTGAATTCCGGTCGCTTCTCGAATGTCCGCTTCGTTGTCCATAGGATTGATCTCTTCAATTGGAAAGGGTTGCCCTTCCACAATCTCTAAATCACGCCAAGGGAGAATTTCAGCAGGCATCACAATTTCCAAAGTCCCTTGAAAAAGCCCAGCTCCGATTTCTAATCCATCTTTACCATCTGTAGAAGCTAAAAGCAGTCGGTGAATCAGCGGTGCGGGATTTCCTCCATTGGCTTGAGGATCAAAATGCAGCACCCTCCGTTGCAAAATCGTATAATTGTTACTTTCCCAAATTTTTAATGGATCCGTCACTCCGAGTGCTCGATCATTCCCAGATCGAACATAAACTATTAAAGCATAATTATCGTTACCACGGATGGTATTTTCATGATCAGGAGGCGCCCAAGCAAATCGAATTGTGACCGATTCCCCAGGAGCAATTTCTGGAATCGTTGTAAAATTGCTTTCTCGAGCGGGGTGATACTCTTCTGCTCCGGGGTACGATGCTTCAAAGCGACTTTCGACAAATATTTTTTCTGAGTTCCTTTGAGAACTGAGTGCAGCTCCCATTCCAGGAGTTGCCCACTCTAATCTTACATTCACTCTATTGGCGATCTCTGTTCCCCGATTCCGAACCGTCACATCAACGAAGTTATTCACATCATTTTGAGAATTGTGTGTGGCATTGTGAACAAATTCTCCTAGAACATCTCGAATAACAACATCATTGGTTATCCCATAGGTGAGCTGATATGTCTCCAGTTCTCTCCCCAAATCATGATAGGAATCGGCTATCCACACATCAACTTCTGGAGGGGTTTGCTCTATCACTTGGGCCATTTGTAAGTATCCAAAACCAAAAGCGTTCTGACTTCCACCTTGTGGGAATTCAGCATATTTTTGCAATAGCCGTTTAACCCCATAGGCAGTGGGCAATAGTTTGTTATTATTGAGATAACTTTGAAATAATAAGGCTATTGCTCCAGCAACCATAGGGGCTGAATAACTGGTTCCAGAAGCTGGATATGTCCAACTGTCTGGTTCTCCATTGCTAACATTCCATCCCCACAATAAATTAATGCCTGTCCCAAAAGCACAGATATCCGGCTTAATTCGCCCATCCCGAGTAGGGCCACACCCACTCCTAGAATTGATCAACGGTGGTCTTTCAGCATTATGATTGCCCACTGCAATCAAGTTTTTTGCAGTTGCTGGAACCATAATCGTTTCTCGCCCAATAAGATAAGGATCAAAAAAAGCGTATGCAAAATTATTCCTTTCTAGATAACCATCAATGTGACCATTCAACATTTCAGCACGGTCAAATTCCCATCTGATTTCAGTAAAACTTAGTGAATCTTGATTGGGAGCACCTGTAAAAAATGCCGTGAGTTTCGTGTCACCATTACGAGGATCATTGGTCTGATAAAGCAATCGGCATTGAATTTCATTCCCCATATCCACAATGACTTCAGGCCCATCGGGCAAAATAGGGTCAAGAACAAATCTTTGATCTTCACCAGCAATGGGAAGTGTATATGAAAATGTCACTGGAAGCTCATCATTGCTATTGAACCAAAATTCCACTTGTTCAGGAACTGAAATAAAGTCTATAGCTTTGAGAACAATGGATGCTGTTTGCCCTTCCACTTGGGCCTTGCCATGAAGTCCATAACGATTCATATTTCCTGCAGAAATCGTGATGGCTCTCCCTTTTTGCTCATTCAACAATTCATCTAGAAATTGTTCGCCCAAGGTCGTTCCATCATGAGGCCCCATGTTGTCGGTTCGACTCATATTGACGACACAAGGCTTTGAACCAGCTTTCCGGAAAATATAAGAAAAGCCATCCATGGCTTCGGTATTGTCCATGAATATGTAATTTGACAAGCGACTTTGAGAATTGTTTTGCACAAAAATAAAATCAGCGGCAGGGGCAACACCTCTAAAGCGAGGGTCAGTATGCCCTTGTCCTGCGATAATGCCTAATACAGCCGTCCCATGCCACGTTCCTGATGCTCTTGGGGTGTCTAAGACTTGATAAGAAGAATTGGCCACATCATCAGGGTCAAAGTTTTCCAACTCTTGGTTAATCAATGCCTCAGTGAATTCATAGCCGTACCCTTCTACTTCAGGTGGATCAACCTCCGGGGCAGGAATTCTCGAATTTTGTCTGTACACTTGCCAAAAATGTTTAATGACGGTTCTCCCGAGACCATCCCCCCCAAAACCATCATTTTTTCTCAAATCGGGATGATAAACTGACAATGAACTGTCGATAACTCCAACAACGACGCCTTCTCCATCTAAATCATGGGGAGCTGCTTGAATTTGATCGATCTCATGATATGGAATTCCAGTGTCCACATCAGGTGCCATCAGATGAGCCACTTCGATGTAATGGATTTGAGGACACTTGGTTAATGGAATGATTTGAGCCCATGGAAGCGCCACAGAAACAATCGATCCTGCTCTAGAACGAATGTGGACCCCATGCTTTTTCAGCAGTGTGTCTGAAAAATTGGTTTTGATGAGTGCATGAATGTATGGTTCGTTAAAATCAAAAAGGCAATTTTGCTTCAGTTCTGAATCATCAGGAAAGAACACTCCGTACACCATCGATTTTGGCCATTCTTGTTCCAATTTCTTGATGCTTTCTTGAATGGAGTGCCTGTCTTTTTCATTGTTTGAACTCAACCATTTTTGTCTTAAGCTTGATATTTCTTTATCGATCTTTTGGTCTCGATTGAATTCATAGATTTGCTGCTCCCGAATGGCTTCGAGCCCTAAACTCAAAAGCCAGCTCAAACGATGATCCACATTTCGATAGAGTTTTACTCCGGTTACTCCTACCACTTTTTTTTCCATGATTTCCTCCAAATCATCTATCTTTCAATCCCATCAATTTAAGGAATCTATATATTCAATGTATTCCTTTCAATCGAGTCAAGCCATGATCAAATCTATTTTCACACCCATTTTTCTTGTCAGTGCACTTTGTTTCAATCTATAGGAAAATCAAAAATTAAACAAGAGCGAGTTCAGGATTTATGACAAGCATTGTACATAGTCTTCAGCAACAAGCAACGACTCGATCTGATACAACCACATTAAAATTCCGATTGACACTGAACCAAAACACCAAGGGAATTTGAAAAAGTTATGACAATCAAGAAAGCAACCTAAGAAAAGTGTCCTTGAATACTCGACGACCTCATGTTATTCTTTTGCTATTGAAAATAACGCTTGATCATCAAAAATAAAGTAGATTCCAGCAAAGGCAAACAAAGATGAAACGGCAAGATGGCAATATCCATTCCCAACAGTCT
>JANQHV010000658.1 GCA_028282505.1 SAR324 cluster bacterium
TCAAATGCATCTGCCAACGTCTCCAATTTGCCTTCAGGCGAAGCATCGGTGGAATAAGTCAGCTTGTTCAAGTCGGTGACCACTCCCCCAAAGTCGTTCTCTACCATATCTTTGACTTCTTTGAGTTCTGTGTCGTCGACTACTTTGTGCATTTCTTCTTCAACGGTGGATTTGATATCATTGGTAGCTCTTTTTAATTCTGCCAAGCCACGTCCTACCGAGCGGAGCATTTCTGGGAATTTCTGGGGGCCAATAACAATCAAGGCAACTACCATAATTATCATCAATTCGGGCATGCCAATGCCAAACATTACTTTTCCTTTATCAATAATTAACAGATTCGGCTATTTTCTCATCATCGACAACAACGGTCAATTTTTATCTGATCTTCTTGACATTTCTCTGCTTCACTGACAGCGTACATGGCATGAAATTGTAAATTTTATAAGACTAAATGAGAGAAAAAACAAATGCAAACCAAGCACACTTATTTTGCTACAACTCCCAAAGGAATGGAAACCGTTCTGTTGGAGGAACTGAAAGCATTGGGGGCCAAAAATGTAAAACAAACACGGGCCGGTGCATCATTTTCAGGGAATTTGAAATTGGTGTATCAAGTTTGTTTGTGGTCGAGAATTGCTAATAGGGTGTTGTTACCATTGCTTTCTTTTCGTGCAACCAATCCAGATGAATTGTACCAGGGAGTGCAACAAATCCACTGGGAAGAACATCTGGACCGCCAAGGGTCTTTGGCGGTAGATTTCCAGTCATCTCGTTCCACAATTACCCACACCCACTATGGTGCCTTGAAAGTGAAAGATGCGGTAGTTGACCAGTTCCGCAACAAATATGGTATTCGCCCCAATGTCCAGCTCGACTGCCCTGATATTCGGATCAACGTTTATGTCTTCAAAGATGAAGCAACTGTGAGTTTGGATTTATCAGGAGAAAGTCTACACCGACGAGGCTATCGAAAAGAAGGTGTATTGGCACCATTGAAAGAAAATCTGGCTGCGGCGATCCTCATCAAAGCAGGTTGGCCCAAAGTAGCAAACGCTGGAGGTGCCTTGATTGATCCCATGTGTGGATCAGGCACCCTTGCTATTGAAGCCGCATTAATGGCCGCTGACTTTGCTCCTGGGATGTTACGGGAGCATTTTGGTTTTTTGAAATGGAAACAACATCATCCTACAATCTGGGATGAACTGCTCATGGAAGCTGAAGCAAGAGAAGGTGCTGGAATCAAAAAATTGCCGCCAATTTTTGGTTATGATGTCAATCCAGAGGCAATTCAAGGGGCGCTGACCAATCTTGAACGAGCAGGATTGACAGGATTTGTCCACTTTGAAAGAAAAAAACTGGCTGTGTGTCAACCCCCAAAAGAGTTGAGACAAAATGGTCTGCTGGTGGTCAATCCTCCTTATGGAGAAAGAATTGGCAAAATTCGGGAATTGAAACAACTGTATGCCAATCTGGGAAAGCAACTGAAACAATACTTTCAAGGCTGGAATGCTGCTGTATTTACCGGAAATACTGAACTTGGTAAAAATATAGGACTCCGAGCAACGAAAAAGCACACCCTCTATAATGGAGCACTGAAATGTAGCTTATTGCAGTTTAAAATATAAAAAGGGGACAGGTTTATTTTTTTTGCTTAGAAAAACAAAAAAAATAAACCTGTCCCCTTTTTATCTAGTTTCTGTTTCAATCCAATTCAAGAAATCGGGATTGCCTGCCTGAATCGGCAGAACGACGACGCACGGGCAATCATAACTATGGAGTGCTCTGACGGCTTCGATCAGTTCATCGACCAGAGAGGCTTTGGTCTTGGCAATCAGGATGGTTTCCTGGCCTTCTTCGATTTTTCCTTCCCACCAGTAAAAGGAAGTCATCTGTTCGATGATATTCACACAGGCCGCCAATCGATTTTCAACCAGATGCTTTCCTATTTTGACGGCCTCTGCTTTATTTTCAGTGGTGATGTAGATGAGATTATACTGCTCGCTCATGATTTAAGCAGAAAAAACTGAGGGTTATTTGATACTGGCTGCCGATTGTCTAGCAATTGCTCGTTTCAGCTTAGCTTCATGTTTTTCGAGTCGCTTTTGTTCAGCCTCATCACTGCCAAATGTGCCACCGAGTGTATCACGTGCTCGTTTTTCAGCATTTTGTGCACGAGATACATCAATGTTTTCTGCTTTTTCTGCCAGTTCTGCCAGAACAGTGACTCGATTATTTTCTACCTGAGCATAGCCTCCATGAATGGCCAGTGCTTTTTTTTGATTTCCTGTTTGGTAACTCAGTACTCCAGATGCCAGGGAAGTCAAGAGGGGAATGTGTTCTGGTAAAATTCCCAATTCCCCTTCTGTGCCAGGCAACGTGACCGAATCTACAGAATCTTCCTCAATGAATTTTTGTTGAGGAGTAACAATTTCTAATTGTAAGCTCATGATTTAGAATCCTGTGTTGATCAATTCGATGCTTAGTCAGCCAAAGTCTTTGCTTTTTCGATTGCCTGTTCAATGGTACCCACTAGATAAAATGCCTGTTCTGGCAAGTCATCCAGCTCTCCTGAGAGAATTTGCTGAAAAGCCTTGATCGTATCTTTGATATCTACGTATTGTCCGGATAAACCAGTGAATTGTTCAGCAACAAAAAAGGGCTGAGAGAGAAAGCGTTGAACTTTTCTGGCTCTTGCTACAATAGCTTTGTCTTCTTCTGACAACTCATCCATTCCCAGAATAGCGATGATATCTTGCAAGTCTTTGTAACGCTGCAACATCTCCTGTACCGCACGTGCAGTATTGTAATGTTCTTCTCCAACCACATCAGCCGCTAAGATTCTGGAAGTCGAATCCAAGGGGTCAACAGCTGGATAAATTCCCAACTCTGAAATTTGACGGGAGAGAACTACTGTTGCATCCAAGTGAGAGAAAGTCGTCGCAGGAGCAGGGTCGGTCAAGTCGTCAGCAGGGACATAAATGGCCTGTACAGAGGTAATCGAACCATTTTTAGTAGAGGTGATACGTTCCTGGAGTCCTCCCATTTCTGTAGAGAGGGTTGGTTGATATCCCACCGCAGAAGGAATACGCCCCAGTAACGCGGATACTTCTGAACCTGCCTGAGTGAAACGGAAGATATTGTCGACAAACATCAAAACGTCTGCATTTTCTTGATCACGGAAATATTCAGCAACGGTCAATCCTGATAAAGCTACTCGTGCCCTTGCTCCAGGAGGCTCATTCATCTGGCCGTAGACTAAACTGGTCTTGTCCAGTACTCCTGATTCCTTCATTTCATTCCAGAGGTCATTCCCCTCACGGGTACGCTCTCCCACGCCAGCAAAAACGGAAAATCCTCCATGCTCCGCAGCGATGTTCCGGATCAACTCCATGATGACCACCGTTTTGCCCACTCCAGCACCACCAAACAATCCAATTTTTCCTCCTTTGGAAAAGGGACAGAGCAGGTCTAAAACCTTAATACCTGTAACAAACATACTGGCGGTGGTTTCTTGCTCTTCAAAAGTGGGAGGGTCACGGTGGATGGGCCAGCGATCTGAATGCTCGACCTCTCCTACTTCATCAACCGGATCTCCAGTGACATTCAAAATTCTTCCCAGTACTCCCCTACCAACAGGAACTGTAATGGGGGAATCTAAATCTGTAACTTTCATTCCGCGAGATAAACCTTCTGTTGCTCCCATGGAAACACTACGTACTGTATTTTCTCCCAGGTGTTGTTGAACTTCACAAACCAGTCGAATTTTTTCGCCTTTTTCTTCATACTGAATTTCTAATGCGTTAAAAATTGCAGGCAAGTGGCCTGATTCAAATTCAACATCCACGACAGGACCCATGACTTGGATAATCTTACCAATCTCCATGCTTCGCCTCTTTCTTTAGTTATGAGAAGATTTCCGGCACAACATTCACAAGTCTTGCCGGTCTTTTTTCAGATCTTCGACGTTATCGTTCCGGTGGCATTGTTCACTATGTGCCCTTTGCAACACCGTATCGACGGACCGTTTGAAGCTCTAAAAAAATCCGGCACAACTTGATAAATTCATGCTTTGGAAATCACCTTAGTGATCAGGTTAAAAATATTGTTTGCAACTTACAGAGATTCTGCACCACTGATGATTTCGATCAACTCTCCTGTAATTGCAGCTTGCCGTGTTCGGTTGTAATGCAGCTGTAGTTTCTCAATCAGTTCGGATGCATTCTTTGTTGCAGAATCCATGGCCGTCATTCGTGCTCCATGTTCTCCTGCAGTAGAGTTTAACCATGCCACAGCAACACGATTTTCTACATATTTCTTCAACAGTGTGTCCAAAATCTGTTCTGCGGGTGGCTCGAATAATATTTCCCGATCATCCAGGCTTTCTTCTTCACTGGAAGAAGGCTCAATGGGCAACAAAGTCTCAATGGTCGGATTTTGTGTCAACACACTGACAAAATTGGCATATGCCAAATAAACTCGGTCAAGCTCGTTATTTTCAAATTTTTTGACATGCTCCTGCACCACTTTTTGTACAGTGGCACGGTGCTCTGAGGCAGGAATTCCCGTGTAGTTTTCCAGAATCTTATGATTGGTTCGTTTGAAAAATTCCTGTCCTTTGCGGCCAAGCGTTGTAAATTGAGCATGATCGATCTTGTTTTGATCCAATTCTGCCAGGAGCGTTTTGCACAAGTTCGAATTGAATCCCCCACATAAACCACGGTCTGAGGTGATCAGGATGACAGCGACACGTTCTTTTTCCCGTTGTGCAAACAGAGGATGATCTTCTGCAGAGAAGTTGGCACTCAGTAGGGAAACGACTCGTTTCAATTTGTTGGAATAAGGAGTGGCTTGTTCATAATTGTCCTGAGCACGTCTCAACTTTGCCGCAGAAACCATCTTCATGGCACTGGTGGTTTTCTGTGTGGTCTTGACGCTATCAATGCGTTTTCGTATTTCTTTTAAATTGGACATTTAAGCTATGAAAGATAAGGTTAATCAAGCAGAGAACGTTTGAGCGAACTTGTCTAAAGCGGCCTTTAATGTTTTGGTCGAGTCATCGTCAAGTGCTTGTTTCTCTACAATAGCTTGTTTCAGGTCTGCTTCCTGGGAAGTCATGTATGCCAGGAATTCTTCCTCAAATTTACGTACCGCCGAGATAGGGTATGGGTCTAAATAGCCATTACTGGCTGCAAAGATGGCCAGTACCTGGTCGATCCAGGGCATGGGTTGATATTGCGGTTGTTTCAATATCTCGACCAGTCGCTCTCCACGTGCCAATTGCTGTTGGGTGGCTTTGTCCAGATCACTTCCAAATTGAGCAAACGCTTCTTTTTCACGATACTGAGCCAAATCCAAACGTAAGGTTCCAGCCACTTGTTTCATGGCTTTGATTTGTGCAGAACCCCCTACCCGTGAAACAGAAAGCCCTACGTTGATGGCAGGGCGGACCCCTGAGTTAAATAGCTCTGTTCCTAAGAAGATTTGTCCATCGGTAATAGAAATTACGTTTGTCGGAATATAAGCCGATACGTCCCCTGCCTGGGTTTCAATAATGGGTAAGGCTGTCAAGGAGCCACTGCCATAATTCTCATTCAGTTTACAGGCACGTTCGAGCAGGCGGCTGTGGAGATAAAAGACGTCTCCTGGATAGGCTTCACGACCAGGAGGACGACGCAGCAACAGGGAAAGTTGACGATAGGCAACCGCTTGTTTGGACAAATCATCATAAATACACAGAACATGTTGACCTTTATCGCGGAAATACTCTCCCATACTAACACCTGAATACGGAGCCAGGAATTGCAGTGGGGCTGGTTCAGAAGCTGTTGCACTCACAACGATGGTGTAGTCCATCGCTCCCTCATTCTGTAACTTTTGAACAATTTGTGCCATGGTCGATCGTTTTTGCCCAATTCCAATATAAATACAAATCAGGTCACCACCTTTCTGGTTGATGATGGTATCCATAGCGATTGCTGTTTTTCCGGTTTGACGGTCACCAATGATCAATTCTCGCTGTCCTCTACCAACGGGTACCATCGAATCAATCGCCTTCAATCCGGTTGCCATGGTCTCATGAACCGATTTTCGTGTGACAATTCCTGGAGCAACTACTTCCACTTGGCGAGCTTCTGTCGTGTTGATTGGGCCTTTGCCATCAATGGGAATTCCCAGAGGATCGACAACCCTGCCCAATAATGCTTCGCCGACGGGCACTTCAGCAATACGCTCAGTTCGTTTGACCACATCCCCTTCTTTGATGTTTCGATCACTTCCAAAAATCACGACCCCCACGTTATCTTCTTCCAGGTTCAAGGCCATGCCTATGGTTCCATCTGGAAATTCTACCAATTCTCCAGAAACAACGTTGTCTAGACCATGTACTCTTGCAATTCCATCTCCGACTTCCAGAATGGTTCCAATTTCAACAGTAGTGGTTTCTTTATTAAAATTTTCGATCTGGCTTTGTATGATGGCACTGATCTCTTCAGCTCGAATTTTCATGGTGATTTAACCTCTGATGATAGATTGATAAACACGAGTTAATTGATTGCGGAGGCTGCCGTCTATAACCACAGACCCTATGCGAGTTACAATTCCTCCGATAATAGAATTGTCAACATGGATACTGACATGGACTTTTTTGCCAGAGTATTCCGAAAGTTGTTTTGTGACATCGGCAATTTCATCCTCAGACAATTGTTTGGCAACCGTAACTTCTGCTTCCAGAATTCCCAGTTTTTCTCGAACTAATTGAGAGAAGACGATTTCAATGTCTCCGAGAAGTGCGATTCGTCGCTTGGACATCAAATATTGAAGGAATGTAGAAACGAGAGGCGTCAACTGCTGCTTCTCAATGATTTCGTTGACAATATCTGTTTTGACTAAACTGGGGATTTTGGTATCTGCTAGCACACTTTGCAACTCCTGAGAACCGGTGAAGGTTTGTGTCACCTCCAGCAATTCTTTGCTGACGGTCTCCAGGGCTTTTTCTTTTTCTGCCAAGTTCAACAGTGCTTTTGCGTATCGCTTGGCAATGACAATTTGGCTCAAGGTAGCCTCCTATTGGGTTTTAATTGAGTTGATCCAGGAAATTTTTAACATAGGCTTGGTGGTGTTTGTCGTCCACTTGTTCTTTCACCAGTTTTTCTGCGATTTTTACTGTCTCCCCTGCTGTCCATTTTTTCAGATCCAACTCTGCTTTGCGGTATTCTTGTTCGATGGCAACCTGGACTTGCGCTTTTAAGGTTTCTGCCAATTTTTCCCCTTCTTCGATGATGCGGGCCTTTTCTGCTTCAGCTTCCTTTTTGGCATTGTCCACCATAGCTTGTGCTTCTTGCTTCATGTTTTCCATTGTCTTACGGAACTCTTCCAATTCTTTTTCGGTCTGTGCTTTGGCAGCACGGACATCATCCAGGCTTTTTTTAGTGGCTTGTGCTGAATTTCTCATGCCTGCGGCAATGGGCTTTTTGGCAAAATAGTATAAGATCCCAACCAACACAGCAAAGTTGATCACCTTAAAAATAAAATCCATTATTGGAGAACCTCCGGAGTCTCCTGCAGCATACAGAGGGGTTGCAGAAAGAAGAAAAGAAAAGACAGTGAAAATAATAGATGCTTTTTTCATGGATTAAACCTACAACGGTGTGAGGACAATGGACAGTGAAAGTCTTAGTTTAATAAACGGTTTGCTGTGATTCCCGCTAAATTTTCTGTCAAGGTGGTCAGCTGATTTTTTGCAGTTTCAATTTCTTGCGCCAAAGCTGCTTTGCCTTTTTCTAATTCTGCTTCACCGGCCTGTCGAACTTGTTGAATCAACTCATCTCTCTGCTTCTGTGCCTCTTGCCGAGCAGAAGTATAGATATTGGAAACGTCAATACGGGCAGTGTTCAATTGATTTTCATATTCTTCACGCAGCTTGGTGATTTCTACATTAGCTGATGCTGCTTTTGCCTTGCTCTCTTCCATGACCTTTTTGCGATTTTCTAAAGTGCGGAAAACAGGCTGGAACAGTAACTTGTTCATGGTGAAGATGACAATCAACAATAAAATGAAGACAAATAAGGGGGTCGCTAGTTGGAGATGGAGCAGCCCATAATCCATGTTGAAGCCGAACCATGCATTATCTATAATGATTTCTTTATTGGACATTGATAATTTGTGGAGAAAACATTCGTTGTCAAAAAAGTGAGAACACTGACTGGGATAGTTTGCTTAAAAAAGCAAGACATACCATAGTGGCTATGATGGGTCAAGATATAATTTCTGCGGTAGAAAGTGGTATTTTAGTCAAACAGCGATGTATCAATGCATCGAAAGATTGGTTCGTTCTTCTTTAGGAAGGTGTAGAATAAAGGTTGTACATTCTCCTTCTTGACTCTCAGCATGAATAGAGCCCTGGTGTTCCTGGACAACAATTTCATAGCTCAAGGATAAACCGAGCCCGGTGCCCGAACCAGTGGGCTTGGTCGTATAAAACGGTTCAAAAATCTTGCTCAGATTTTCTTCAGGAATGCCTTTGCCATTATCCCAGACACGAATTTCTATGTAGTTATCTAAATTTTTTGTCGTTGTTTTGACAAGTGGAGAATATTCTCCATTGCAGTCTTTGAACTTTTCGTAGGTGGCCCAAAGTGCATTATTGATGATATTTAAAAATGCGCGTGAGATATCCTGAGGAATGACATGAACTTGTTCAATTGATTCATCAAAATCTGATTCGATCTGCACATGAAATGTCTGATCTTTGGCACGCATGCTATGATAAGCAAGATCCATATATTCCTGGAGCAAAGGGTGCAAATTGACCTGTTCCCATTCCCCGCGCTTGCCCCTAGACTGAAGCAGCATTGCCTGTATGATCCCATCAGCTCGGCTGCCGTGTTTTTCGATGGCCTCTGTCGAAGTTTGGAGCATGTTCAGTATTTGTGTGATTTCTTTCTTATTTTGCTCTTCTTTGTCCATCTCCTCTTGCAATTGTTGCACAAGATCCTGGCACATTTCCGCAAAGTTGTTCACAAAATTGAGTGGGTTTTTGATTTCATGGGCAATTCCTGCCGTA
>JANQHV010000281.1 GCA_028282505.1 SAR324 cluster bacterium
TTCACATAATAAAAAGTGAGAAAGCCAGGTTGCTGTTGCCACAGGTTCGTCGTGAACCCCTATCATTCTCTCAATCACTGGAAAAATATCTTCTTCTTCAATTAAAATGGAATGCCATTTTTTGACTTTTGTCTCCAGCATCGATTCGATTTCCTCGGATTCGTCATAGGTTTTATCCTGATAAACAGAAGAAAAGGCATGTTGCTTTTCTCCGCTTAGATGGGTTGCTGAAGCCAATACCGATGAAGAATCCATCCCGCCAGAAAGCGTAAAGGCTGGTTTCTTAGAAACCGCTAAACGCATAGCCACTGCATTGAACAATAACTCGCGATACTGCTCTGCTAATTCTTGTTCAGAAGCAACTGGGTCGGGCTGCTCTTTCAGATCCCAATATCTAATCTTCTTCACCTGTCCTTGAGTCAATTGTAAGACATGAGCAGCGGGAAGCTGGGATATATCGGCATAAGGTGATTGATCAGGCTGATTGTCAAAATAGCGATAATGAGAACTCGCAAAGATTGCCACAAATTGATGATTGACACGGTTGGTTACCCCTGGCAACTGAAAGAGGGCTTTGGGTTGTGAAGCAAATGCGAAGTACTCTGAAGAATGGGTATAATACAATGGACGAATGCCAAAACGGTCACGTGCCAACCAGAGTTGATCCTGTCGTGGGTCAAAAAGAGCAATGGCAAAATCGCCGTTTATTCGCTGGATAGCCTCGACAAATCCATACTTTTGATACAATGATATCATAATCATGGCATCATTGTTTTCTTGCTGCAATCCAAGTTCCTGGCCATTATAAATGTAGCCATCAAAAGCCACAAGAATGCCATTCTTTAATTCCACGAGTGGTGTTTCCCAATGAGACGCACCAAAAAAACTTTTGTACGAGTGTTCAGTTTTTTGTTGCCATTCTGGGTTGATCGAGGAAACGGTTAGCATTGCAGATAAAATGTGGGTCATTTGTTCAAAAGGTTGTGTTGAACAAATACCTGCGATTCTTGCCATTGAAACTACTCCTTGGGGTGATATGATTGATTTCTATTTATTGACCGGTTTGAGTCGAAAAATATGCCATACATGATCTTGTTGCAATTTCTGCATCCATTCGACATCACACATGGGGGCTAAAAAATGAAATGCGGTGTCGATCCAATGTTGTTTGATACTTAACCATTGTTCTGGAGATTGAGTACGCAATGTCTCATAAATATTCATGAATACTGGAAACATGGGGCGAAGGCCAATGTCATTGACTTGAAAGACCAATTTGGGCAAAAAGTGTTCATGTTGATCTATTTTCCAATTTTGATTTTTAAAAAACTGGCTCCATTCTTCTAAATTTCGTGCCTGACGGGCAATGTTGCTATATCGGCCCCGATCCAGGTTATTAATCCATTCTGCATCTGCTTGATCCTTGAATCGGTAGAGCATGTGATCGAGTGCGGAAGAGTCGGGTAAGACAGTTACCAATTGTCCTTCCGGTTGAAGAATTCGATGCAACTCTTGCATTATTTTTGGTAAATGATCCATCCAATAAAGATTAGGAGCCCAAATTGTCTTAAAATGGTTATCTTCAATTGTGGTTAATGGCATGATGGGATCATCCTGACTGGTGATGTTCTTATAAGAACCCAGACGATTTGCTTTTTTTAAGTGTGCCTCTTTCCAACATGTTCCCAACTCAAATTGCTCATCAGGTTGTCTTACAATGTCGAGCTCCTGGTGAGCATCTTTTTTGTGAGTATTGTAATAATCACTTTCTTCTAAAGAAACCCACTTTATTGAATCTTTGCTCCAGGAAACTTCAGAATACACATCGAACCCTAAACCAAATTCTCCACCCAACATAATGAAGGTAGAGATACCTTCCATACACCCAAATTCCAGGCTTGGTTGTTGTAATGGCAGGCCAAGATATTGTCGAACCAGAAATGCTTCATGCGCATACCATAGTGCACTTTCTGCCCTTAACCAAAATGGGCATAGCATGCGTTTCAAGTAGGTCTGACGGGTGATGATTTGAGGAGAATGACTCATGGTTATTTTTCTATTTCGGGATGGCCCAGATATCCATCATGTTGCCGTAAAATGGCATGGAATAAACCACTTTATTGTTCCGTAAAATATATTGGTTGATGAAGCGTTCCAGTATTCGTGATGCCAAGGTTTTGAGATTGGGAAAATTAAAATAAGGGGTCTGGAAATAAGGATATTCGATTTTGATGGTCTGAAAACCAGCCCTTTCCAGGTGAAATTTGATCGTTTTAGGAGAAAAATAAGTGAAGTGCATGGGATGAATTAAGCGGTGACCTGCTCCAAAATAACGGGCACAAAAACTGTCAATATTGATCAAGTCTGCAATTAAAAGTACGCCATCAGGCTTGATTAACTTTCGGGCTTTTTGCAAGGCTTCAAAAGGTTCTTCCATGTGGTCCAATACATATTTCATCACAATTGTATCAAAATGATGTTCTGGTAAATCAATTTGCTCAAATTTTCCACTAACTACATTGGTGGAAAGTTCATTTCTCCCAAATTCTGCAATATATTCAGACATTTCTATTCCCAACACTTTCCATCGGGAACTATCTAAGACCGTTTCCAACAAACCTGGACCACAACCGATGTCCAGTAAATGGCCTCTTTGTTTATACTTTTCAATGCGTGTGACGACATCTTGAAAGACTGGCTGTTTGGCCAGTAATTCTTTAACATAACTTCTTGGATTGCCTTCTGCATCTGTAGAATTGGTCCATAACTCAGTATTTGTATAAAATGCCTCAATCTCTTCTTGGGAAGGACGGGGGTCTTCAAAGACTAGATCACACCGATTGCATTGGACCAATTGGGTTAGTTTTGCCCCTTGATTGTCTGGAATTTTTAAAAATGACCGATGGTCGTCGCAGCGGAGGTTACAATTGTGATCCATGCTGATTTCAAGATTGAGAACAATTGAAAAATTAGAATCTGTGGAAAATATTTTCCAAATCTGGAGGGCTAAAAGTTATTTGATGGCATAAACCGTCCACATACTTTGCAAATATTCTGGATATCCCCGCTTTTTGGCTTCACCTTGAGGAAGATAATAAGTGGTGAGGCAAGGATCAACGACAGAAAAGCCATCAAAAATTTGAAAATACTCCTCTTTTCTGAAAAAGTGGCTCAGGCCGATATTGCTTAAATAAAATCGAGATTTCCCTTCTTCCAGGATCAAGGTACCAGGGTCATCAGAAAGTTGTTGGTTCTGTTTTTCTTGAAATATTGTATGTCCTGCGTCCAGCATATAGCCAACAAATAACCCTCCGGGTTTGAGCACACGCTTTACTTCAGAGAAAGAATTTTCTCGATCTTCTTTATTCAAGTGTTGAAAAACACAGGCTTCAATCACACCATCCATCGATTGATCGTCAAAAGGAATTTTTGTAACAGAAGATTCTAGCAATTTCCCTATTTTGTTTTCCAAGCCGGCATGAGTCAGATTTTTACGGCATAACTCCAAAGCCTTGGAAGAAATGTCAACACCACTGATATGGATTCCTTTGTTTCCCAACCAAGTGAGATTCGGTCCAGCACCACACCCCATTTCTAGAAAATGTAAATTAGAAAAGTCACCATCAGGATAATAGTCTCTCAGGTAGTAAGAAATACTTCTGGCTAACGCTTCGACAGGAGCCGTATTGTATGCTTGTTGAGCAATTTGTTCTTCAAAAGAATTTTCCCAGATTTGTTTCATAGTTTCTTGATTGCTCATGATTTGGTCTTTCTACTAATATTTTATAAAAATGGAATAATTTTAGTTATTCTACTCAAGCGTTCTGCGGAATCAAAAAGGCTCTTAGTGTATATTTGGTGCTGGGTTCCCGGATTCTCTCTAGAACAAGAGGCCAAAATCCAGCACGAGTTGCCAGTAGTGTAAACGAGGTAAAACTGAAAATATGGTAATGTTCAATAAAAAATTCTTCTCGCCCAGGTCCCTCTGTAAAAGCAATTTCTCCATCAGGCAGTTCGACATAAACTACTCCGTGCTCATTCAAATGTTGTTTGCTTTTTGCTAACATAGACACAGGATCTTTGACATGCTCTAAGACTTTATTGTAGGTGATCATATCAAAACGTCCCAGTTCATTCAAATTCATAAAATCTCCACAAATTGCTTCGACCCCAACATTATCTTTTGAGTGTTGCACAGCACGAGAATCTGGATCCAGAGCAGTACCCTGCCAACCAGCTTCTTTCATCCTGTGCAGAAACACACATAGGCCAGATCCCACATCCAAAATGGTAGGGAGCTGATTGAAATTTTCTGTAACTTCCTGGTGTTGGGCTACAAATTCTTGAATTCGTTTGACCCTCTGTACATTATCAGATTTTTCTGGAGGCAGTGCATTGATATGATTAAATGTCTTTAAAATCCCAGAATCATCGCCATAAGTGGAATCAACATAATCTTCCTGATAGAGATCCTGAAGTATTTCTTCTATGGATATGAAATGTTGACAAGCCTGGCAACATTTGATTTCTCGGTGGTATTTTTTGTTGATCTTGAAGGGAGTCTCTCCTTCAGGAGGACTGTGGTAAATGTGAACGGTTTGAAAATCATTTTGTTGACACATGCAACTTAATGGACTCATCTCACTCAACCTTTCAATCGATCTTCTACTTTTTTGAGTTCATCATCACTGTCCAGCCAACTAATGATTTCATGTTTTTCTTTGTCAATGTATTCTTGAAACATGGGTTCTTTTCCCTGTTCTACAGCAAATATGTAGAATTTGTTTCCTGGACTTTTTACCAAGACAGCCCGTAAACCAAAGCTAGATAAGCGTCCATTGAGAGAAGGGGTTGCATAATACCCCCATTCTTTGCGGACAAAATCATATTCGGTTCCAGAGGGTGTGGTAAAGGTGACTTGCTCATTGGGAGATAGTTCGACTCGACCACAGTCGGCTATTTGTATGTACTCATCCTTACCCACGCTAAAAGTGCGTGGTGGCTCGATAGGGGTGAACTTCATAACCATTTCCAGTCAGTAATTAAGAAATCCTTTAGCATCCATTTCTCATTTTGTTTATGCCAAATTTCCAAGTTTCGAAATTTTTCAATTCTGTCAAAGAATGAGGTCTCACCGATACCAACAAATTGACAAAATTTTGCGATATCTTCCCGGGGCGTTTGATCTCCTTGCTGGCGAACAATTTCAATGGCTTGTTCACGGGAGATTCTTTTATTGCGAATTTCGAGAGATAAATTATCAAACAATCGAGTAAAACCAAATTTATACCATTTCAGGTAATGATGAATAGAAATAAAATCATCGTCAATGTCAGCATAGTTATAATATCCGGTTTTTGGCCCTTTCTCTCTCTCTTGGAATCCTGCTTTTTTGGCGACAAAACGACTATTTTCAGGGTCCCACGGAAAGTAATAACCAAGAAACACGGCCAAAACTCCTTTCTGTTCTAATTCTTCTTCGGTGGGGCCAGTGTAAGGAGTCAGTTCTTTTGCTGTTAATTCTTCTGAAACCCAGTCTGATGCTACAGTACCATGAGTTACTCCGAATTTTTTTAACCATTGACCATTCAGTTGGAATCCGGTGCTTTCTTCTTTCGTGCCTCCATATTCAAATGCTGAGTTTTCTCCCCATATGACCAAAGGAATATCAAATTTCACAGCAATAGTGAGTGGAACATTAAAAATAGCCATATGCATTGGAATCGCAGTGCTTCCATAACGATCCAGGGCCTTGAGCATGAACTTTTTTTCAACCATTGGGTTGATCGAATAATCGATATGGTCCACTCCCAGTTCAATGAGTTTTTTTAAGTTTGCTTCTCCGAGCTTGGTACGGGCTGGAGTTTTCCATGTCACGGTTAATGGATTTAATCCATACTTCAGGCAGGTGACCACCTGCCATATACTATCTTTGCCGCCACTTACGGGAATCAAACAATCATAACCGTGGCTGCGTGATTTTGCATTTTTGACGACTTCTTGAAAATGTTTTTCTCGTTGCTTCCAATCAATATCCGGTCGTGTCGCATGAGATTCACATGCATTGCAAACCCCATCGCTGTTGATAGAAATATTGGGCCGAGTATCGGGGATAATGCATTTTGTGCAGTACTTCATGAAGTAAATTCCTCTAAAAACATTTTGCTGTTCAAAAAATAAAATAAGAACTTGCTTTCACTATTCAGTAGTTGCTCTTTAGCCAGCATCTGCTCAATTTTTTCTTTATGAATATGATCAAAGATGGGGCTTTGATCGAGTAAGTAACTTTTGACATCAGGATTTTTAGTATCTAAAAATGAAAAAATAGGCGCATTGAATCCTACTTTACGGCGAGAATCCAAAACTTTATCTGGGACTATGCCCCTCATGGCATCACGGAGAACAACCTTGGTCAATCCGTCTCGCATTAGATATTTTGTTGGGATCTTTTGACAAAAATCGAAAAGTTGCCGATCAAGAAATGGTGATCGATTTTCAATCGAATAGTACATGGCATTTAAGTCATCTTCGTGCAGGATCACGGGGACGGCTTCATGAAACATTTCGTTGAGCATGCGATTGCGCAATAAACTACCACAAAATTCTGTTTCTGTGAAAGCTTCATTCCAATTGGAGTGAAGATATTTTGAAAACTCATCGGCATTGAGAAAAATATGGTCACGAAATGCTGGGTTTTCAATAAACAGACTGGGATTGCTTAAATATGGATTACGGACAATCGGCTGAATGTGTTTTTTCCACGCATATAACGAATCTTCATGAAGTGCAGGATCACTATGATAGACTTCTGCCAGGTAAGCAGGATGATGGTCAAAGTAACCAGTAAAGAGTTCGTCTGCTGCTGTACCACTGATCGAGATACGGTAACCATGCTCTGCAATACTGGACATCAGGAGCCAATGTGCAAAATAAGTAATCGTATAAACAGGAGCGTCATGTTGTTTGACCAGTGTCTGCAATTTTGGCAAAAAATCTTGTGTGTTGACCGGTATGGCCGTGTGGCGAATGTCCAGGCTATTGACGGCATGCTCCACCATTTCTTGTTCTTCATATCGCAAGTCGTCATTGACAATGGTGAAACCATGCACATCATAATTAAAAATGTTTTTAGCAATGCTGATCAGCGAATTGGAATCGACACCACCACTCATACAAAAAGCTAGTGGCACATCGGAACGTAGTCGAATTTTGACAGCACGAATTAATTCTTCACGTGCCTGTTCAACGATTTGTTCGTAGGTTAATGAATAATCCGTTTCAATTTGTGGCTTCCAATATCCACGACTGGTCTCATTGCCCGCTGGATCTATTGTGAGTAAGGATGCGGCGGGTAATTCCCGGATTCCTTTAAAAAAAGTTTCTCTTCCCTTGTTAATTGCTTTATAGCCGTTGACAATAAAACGATAGAGGTGATTGTAGTTAACTTCTAATTTATGCCCCAACAGTGCAAAAATGAATTTTATTTCGGAAGCAAAATACAACCCATGTGTATCCTGATACAAGTAGAGCGGTTTTTCACCAAACCGATCTCGACTTAATAGTAAACTGCCATCGCTTTCGTCATACAGGGCAAAAGACCACATACCTTCGCATTTATCCAGACCCATCCATCCCTCTTGAGCCAGTGTCTGTATGAGGACTTCTGTATCACTTTCTGTTAAAAATTCGTTTCCTTTATCTTTGAGTTCTTTTTTGATTTCAAGATAATTGTATAATTCTCCATTGAAAATAAGAACTTTTGACCCAAATCTAAAGGGTTGATTGGCTCTATCATCCAAATCGATAATGCTTAGTCGGCTATGGAGGAAATAAACATGATGATCTGGAGTAAAACGATGTTGATATGATGCCGCAGAATTAGGACCACGTCTCTTCATCAAATCCAGGCAATTCTCAAGCAATGGTTTATCTAGCGTTGCATGACCAATGTAACCAGCAATCCCACACATTTTTATCTATTTCTATTCTATCTAATTGAAAAGTTATTGGAGCATCTGAGGAAGAATCATTTCTCCCTGTTGCACATGTTTCGTCAAAGTTTTTCCTAATATTTGTTTTTCTTCTCCTGGAGGCAATCCATCTCCTGGCCGTACCCAGGATAAGTGTTCCCAACAGATCACCGTCCCCTGAGATAAGTGTTCTTTGGCCACAATAGAGCGACGAACCGGAGCGATTGCTTCTTTCTCACTAGCCTGAACTGATTTTTCAGAAGAACCCAACATCTCAACTGTGTTCTGAATACACTGTGACAGGAGTTTTAACTCTTGAGGGTCAGCCGATAGTTGATGATCTCGAAAATCAGAATACTGCTTATCGAGCGTAAAGTGTTTTTCGATGATACGTGCCCCCAGTGCCACAGAAAGGACAGCTGCATCAATGCCGATTGTGTGGTCGGAATACCCCACTGTCACTCCCAATTGCTTCAATTGCTGAATAACCAGGAGGTTGGCCTCGTTAGGCTGGGTCGGGTAGCTGACTACACAATGTAAAATCGCCAGGAATGAATCGATATGATGGTCTGTCCATATTTGTTGAATAAAATCTTTTGTCGCACGAATTTGCTGAAAGTCGGTTAGTCCAGAAGAAAGGATAATCGGTTTTGCTGTTTGAGCAACCGCATCAATCATGGGAAAAAAATTATTATCCCCAGATGCTATCTTAAACGCAGGTACAAGCGTATTCAAAAATTGGACACTTTCCAAATCAAATGGAGTGGAGAGAAATAAAACATTTTCCTGTTGTGCCACTTTTGCTAATTTCTCAAATTCATCATAGCTGAGACAAAACTTTTGCAGTTGCTCTATTCTGGCTGTCTGACTGACAGACACGAGTTTCTTAGGAACAATAGTTTGAAATTTGACTGCCCCTGCTCCTGCCTCAGCCGCTAATCCGACCATCTCTTCTGCCAGTGCATAACTGCCTTCATGATTGTTGCCAATTTCTGCAATAAGCAATATGTCTTTGTCCAAATCAAAAGAACTTATTTTCATCATCCCTCACTTCTTTTATAATTGGATTGAGCCATTTCGTCGTCTTCAGTAAAAGCTATTCCATTGGAAAGGGTGTATCTAAAAACCCATATTTAGTACTGTTAATTAGAAATAAATATTCAAATTCTTGTTGTTACACTGACATTGAGCAATTGAAATTATCAAAAAATAGATTATTCTCCATCCTATTTCAAAGAAGGAGTAATGATGGAGAAACCGACAATATATCGTCTGGA
>JANQHV010000296.1 GCA_028282505.1 SAR324 cluster bacterium
CCGTTTGACTGCGCTCTGCTAACTTACGGACTTCCGAAGCGACTACCGCAAAACCTTTGCCCTGCTCACCGGCTCTGGCCGCCTCAATTGCCGCATTGAGTGCCAATAGATTCGTCTGCCGGGCAATTTCTTCAATAATGGTAATTTTATTAGCAATTTCTTTCATCGCATTGACCGTTTGTAATACGGCTTCTCCGCTTTCTTTGGCATCCCCAGAAGCCTGCAAAGATATTTGTTCTGTTTGTTGAGCGTTGTCTGCATTTTGTTGTACATTGGCCGTCATCTGTTCCATCGCAGACGAAGTTTCTTCTACCGAAGCGGCCTGTTCAGCTGCTCCCTGGGACATTTGTTGGGACGAAGAACTCAGTTGAGAGCTTCCGGCAGCAACATTATCCGTAGCACTTTTCACCTCTCCAATCACCTGGTGCAGCCGAGTGAGCATGTTTTTCATAGCAGCGAGCATCTGCCCTACTTCATCCCGCCTATCCGCAACCACATCAACGGTGAGATCTCCTTTTGCCAAACGATTGGCCACTTCTACCGATTTTCTTAGCGGACCCGTGATACTGCTCGTGATCAATACACCTAACAGGACTGAAATAGTAAAACCAATCGCAATACCGGTGACTGACGTTGTTTCTGCTGTCGATGCCGTCTGAGCAGAAGCCTGAGAAGACGCTTCCATAATTTTATTGCTGATGGCTTCAATTTCCCCAATCATGCCAATCATTTCTTCACCCGTCGCATCGGCTTTTGTATCCATTGTGTCTATGTTGCTATCAAGATCGGTAATTTGCTTGCTAAGCTCCATGAATTTTACATTATGGACTTGAAACTCATCCTCATGGATTTTGTCCATGCTCAGGACCATGTCCTTGATTTCCTCATCATCAACCATCGCGGTTTTTCTTTCACCAATCACTGCTCCATTTAAGAGTGCATTGATCGCTTCATCAAACTCTCTCAGGGATTTAGTATATTCCTGTTTGATGGCTGCAAATTCTTCAGCTTCAGATGCCTGGGCATATTCCTCAATAGCGATCCGACTGAAAGCGATGATGGTTTTGATTTCCATGGCCATATCGGCCCATGTCATTTCTTTATTCAAAATCTCATCGGCTAGGATTCCCATTTCCAGTTGGATACTGATACGTTCTTTCACCGTTCCCTCAAGGTTTTCAGCCATGGTAACGACTTTATCCACACTGGCCTCCATCTTGCCCATCAACGCTTCCTGATGTTTCTCTGCGACAAATTTTTCCAACAACAGTTCTCGGATTTTCTCGATTTCAGGCTGGAACTGGTCATTATGAAACTGATCAGCCTTGGTGGCAATGTCTCTCAATCTGGCATCCTGTGCGTTATTCACCACACCATCCACAAATGTATCGAAGTCCTTTATATTTTGTTCGTGCTCTTTCCATATTTCGTTGACTTCCTCAGGATTACCAGCTTCCAGCATCTCCATGATCATGAGCATGTCCGAACGCACGGCGAGCTGCATTTCCATCGATGCATCTGCCAAAGGCACTGCATTCAAAATATCGGTTGTTTTCTGATTCATCTCACCTAAGCTACGATATCCCACCACACCAACAACTACCAATATCGCAGCTACCAATAAAAAGCTGCTGATAAGCTTAGTTCCAATTTTTATGTTTCCCATCTGCTCCTCCAATCAGGGGGTTTTAGATTCCTCTCAGGGGCTGTATGCAAATTCCCTAAAGTACTTCAGAAATTTCTTTTCAATGGTCTTAATGAATATTTTGACGCTCCAATGGCGACCCCCCAGTCACGCAAGATGCAGAGTATCCTGGTGAACATTCTGCTGTAGAGCACAGAAAGACCGGGCAACAGCGACTGGTTGCATTTCATCCTGAGCACTCCGAATATTATTATTCTGATATCAATATAAACTAAAATGGTAAAGATAATATAAATCAAATGATCTAAAGATAATTAGTTCCCCCCGGTTCTGCCCCCAACTTTTTCCCCAAATTCTTCCCACATTCCCTGCTGTCTAATTTTAATTACGCTTATAAATATCTAATATTATTGAAAATAATTTATTTTCCAAAGTTGGCAAGATTCTTGAGATAAGAAGAGGTGTATGCAAAATGAGGAAATATGAAAAAAAAATTAACAATTTGTTTGATCATTGGAATCGCTCTTCTGTCTTTTATTGTAGGGTGCCGCAAGGTGACTCCGATACAACGACAATACCATGCCCATCGTTTCATGGCATTGAGTCCAGATCCCATCAAAGAATCCTTTGAAGAAAAAATCTTTGAATCCCGAGAAGCATCAGCAGGTGGCAAAGGAACTTCGGCGGGAGGAGGATGCGGATGCAATTAAAAAAACTGGCAAAAACCGCAGGAATCGCAGGAGTTGTTGCACTCTCTGGAAACATGGGCCTGGCTCAGGAACAACCAGATGCCCTGGAAGTCCATTATTTCCAGTGGAAGCAAAGCGGAGGCAAAGGACTACAAACTTTCAATCAAACAGAAGATTTGACAATCACAGAGCCAGTGGGAGTGATCAATCTCAATTTTGGTAAGCGTTGGACTCTCAATCTGAAAGCTGACGTAGACACCATTTCTGCGGCCAGTGGAAAGGCTCCTGAAATTGATGCGGCCAGTGGAGCCAGTGGCAATGACACACGCCATCAACAGGATGTCTCCATTACATATACCCCCACTCGTGATTTGACAGGGGATCGGATGTTTCTCCGTGGTGGACTGTCACAGAGCCGAGAATATGGCTACAAATCCGGTGGTATTCATTTGGGAGGAACGCAAGAATTTCTAGACCGTAATTTTGTGTTGGATGTGTCTTATAGCCTTTTGAATGATACGATCGAACTCTATCGTATCACAGAAGAAGCTGCCTCTGGAACTATGGATAAAACAACCAGTAATTTGAGCATTTCAGGGACACAGTTGCTGAGCCGCAAATCGTTGATCAATGCCACACTCCAACTGACAAAACAAGAAGGTTATCTGGCCCGCTCACTCAATTCAGTAGCCCTGCGCAATGGTCTCCGTCAACAGGAACGGTTACCGGATGTGCGGGACCGACTGGCACTGAGAGTTCAGTACAATCAATTTTTTGGTGATCGTAGTGCTTACCATCTGATTTATCGTTATTACCAGGACAGTTTTGAGGTACAAGCCCATACATTTCAGGGACGGATCTTCCATGAACTTCCATACGATTTGGAGATTGGCGGAGAATTACGCTATCACACCCAGACCGGGGTGAAGTATTGGGGAGAATTATTTGACGGAGATGAACAGTATGTGACCAGTGACAGTGACTTGGAGCAACTGGCCAGTGTTTATAAATCCATTAATTTGACCTGGAAACCCATTTTGCCCATGCCTCCTCCCTTGTCATCCTTCATTGCAGAATCCGATCTGCGGATCAGTCTCTTTTTGGGACAATATGACCGTACAAACGGATTACAAGGGACCGCAGGAGGTTTGAGTATTATTGCTCTCTTTTAGTAAAAATAAAAAGGATGTATGATTCCAGATATAACTGCTTTTTGCTTGATTGGTGCCTTATTTTGTTTTGGCTGGGTCGTTAAAATCTGGATTCATACACAAAGAAAATGAATGAAAGAATACCTATGAAACGTCAACTATTTTTCACACCATTTCTTATTATGTGTTGGTTCATCGGCTCATTCGCCAACAATTCTTTGGCTGCAACTCCGATCCTGCCCATCTCGTTTCCAGTAACAACCATGAAAGGAGCTGTCCTGGATTCGGTTTTTGTGGAAAAAAAACCGGTCATGCTCATTTTCTGGGCAAACTGGTGTGTGCCCTGCCGCAAGGAGGTGCCACAACTGAACGACCTGCATCAAGAATTTTCCAGGCGTGTTCAGATGATGGGCATCAATGAAGACGAAAAGCTGGAGAGCGGACTGGCCTTCATTGGCCGCTATCGTCCGCAATATCCCAACATCAAAGACCAAAACTTTGAAATTGCTTCCCAACTGGGAGTGAACAGCCTTCCTCTTGTTCTTGTTGTATCGGCAGCAGGCCAAGAATTGTATCGTTCTGCAGAACCTCCCTCGAAAGATGAATTGAAACAACTACTGGAGGAGCAAACATGATTCGATTGTCAACAATACGAATGACCAGTCCCTTGGAAATCCAGTTGGTGGAAAAAAAAGAAACCAAGGCCGTCAAAAGGCGTGCGCACAAGGCATTTCAAACCGCCATTGCGGAAGTGGATCGGTTGACAAAACTCCTGTCTGAATATGAAGCAGATAGCGAAATTAGCCAAATCAATGACCATGCCGGAAAACACCCAATCCATGTCAGTCATGAGACAGCAGAAGTGATCCACCTGGCCCTGGAAGTTGCTAAAACGACCGAAGGAGCCTTTGACCCCACCTTTCGTCCACTGCTCGATCTTTGGGATTATAATCAGGAACATACGGTTTTGCCAGCAGAGGAGGCAATTCAACAAGCATTGGAATGTGTTGATTTTCGGAAAATTGAATTTGATCATTCTACTCGTATGGTACGCCTGGCAAAGGCAGGCATGAAGCTCGGTTTGGGGGGAGTTTCCAAAGGATACATCGTCCAAGCCATTGTCGATACTCTCCATCAATTTGAGTTTCACAACTTTTTAGTCAATGCCGGAGGGGATATTTTCGCCAGCGGATCACATCATCATAACCCCTGGAATATTGGAGTGCCCGACCCCATCAATCCTCGCCGAATGTCCTTTTCCATGCCTGTACGAGATACCGCATTTTGTACCAGTGCCTGCTATGAACGTTACTTGACCATTGATGGTAAACGCTATGGTCACATCATCCACCCCAAAAACGGATATCCTGTGGAATACACCCGTGGGGTCACAGTGCTTGCCAATCAAATGGCCTATGCCGATGCCATTGCCACCACCATTTTTGTGTTGGGGCCTGCACAAGGATTGCATTTTGCCAACAGTCTTGGGGGAACCGAGGTTATCCTCTTTGATGGAAATGGAAAAATGTGGATGACTGATGGATTAAATCAATCCTGCCAGGAATCAGATTTTTCGATGGGGGCCTAAACAATTGGGGGTATAACAAGCCGTGGAGACAGATTATCAATCTCCTGGACTTTTAAATAAATTCTCGTTATCGTGTTATTCACTTCAACTTCCATACACGATTTTTATAATGAGGAAACATGCGTATCAGGACTAAATTGATTCTTGGATATATTTCTGTTTCCATCCTAGTAGCACTGATCGGGATGGTGACTTATCAAACCCTGGATGATATTGAAAAGGAGTTTGATGAAGTGATCCATGAAATGATTCCGGTGATTGAGACATTGGAAGAATTACAAATTCGAGCCTTACAAATAGTCTCTTCTTCATTTGGTTTTGGTTTGATTGCGACAGAACTGCGAAATAATGAGGGAATTGCCAATGCAGAGCAAGCGTTGGAAGAAGAACGCCAGGAATTACCAATATCGTCCTATTATCAAACCTTGAAACAAATGGAGGACCTCGCAGCAGAACATTCCCCCGAATATGACGATTTCATGTCTGAAATCAAACCCCAGGGAGAGAAGTTGATCCAGCTCAGTCAGCAATTGGTCGAAATGAAAGAGAAAGGTGTGACTGGTGTAGAAATCTTGGAAATAGAAGAAAAACTGGAAGGTCAGGCAAAAACTTTTTTGAGCAAAGTTGATAGCGTAGTCTCCCACGAAAAAGAAGAAGCTCACGAAATCAGCGAAGATTTGCACAGTGATATTTTAGAAGCATTGCAACGCTTTTTTATGATCACAGCAATCACATTTCTTGTGGCGATTACTTTAGGAATTGTGATTTCCCAAACCATTGCCAAGCCCATTATGTATCTGACCAAGGCAACTGCCGAAATCGCCAAAGCTAAATTTGACACTCGGGTGGAGGTTTCTTCTGATGATGAAGTTGGTGAACTCGCTCAGAGCTTCAACCAAATGGCAGAAGATTTGAGCAGAACTACGGTTTCGAAGACTTATTTTGAAAGTATTGTGAATTCAATGAATAGCAGCCTCATGGTCCTCACTGCCGAAGGAATCATCAAAGAAGTCAACGAAACCACCTGTTATTTTCTGGGTTACCATGCCGATGAGCTCTTAGGGCAATCTTATGAAATGGTGATTGATAAAGATCAATTTTTTCAAGAAAGCATGATTGATTCACTGAGCTTCTTGGGCTTTACCAATAATGTGGAAATCATTTATCTGACAAAAGATGGAGAAAAAATGACCGTCATGTTTTCCGGATCAACCATCACAGATGTGGATGGTCAAATCGGTGGATACGTCTGCGTGGCTCAGAATATAACAGACCTTCATCGACCTGAAGCCAAAAAAAAGCAGACTTGATCCAACAGTCGTATCCCTTCAACAAAAAATAGTACGTGATTACACTAAGGTATATCTTGATATCGTGCGAAGGATCGCCTCCTCTTAATTATAATCTTACTCCTAATCTTACTCAAAAATTGGGATTAAGATTAGGAATAAGAGTAAGAGAATTTATAAAAAAATAAGATAAAGATAATACCAGAACAAACTAAAATCATACCATACTATTTAAGCAATCTCAGGGAAATTGAATGACGACTAAAACTCAAGCATCCAACGAGCCTACTGTTTTAGGTAAAGAAAAAGATACGGATTGGTCCCAGGTAAAACCTGAGGAGGGACTGAGTCATCTTCCAGTTTTCTCTTCCAATCTTGGTCATATTCCAGGCACCATCAAACATTGGGATGGTGAAGTCAATAAGCGCAAACAAGAAATCCTGAACTGGAATAACCGTTCTACGGTGCAAAAAACGTTAGGTCAACTCACTAAAGTTGCTCCAGAATCGGTCAGTGGAGAGGACATTGCTCAATATTGTTCCTTTGCCCCTGTGTTAAAAATGGTGCAAACACTCAAAAAAGATCCTTTGGACTATAAAACACGTCTTCAGTTGGTTTCTGTCATTATTGAAAAAACCAAAGGATTGCCCGTAGAAGCTTACCGTGCTCTTTTGCTACAAGCCACGGTCGCTCACACATTTAAAATGTTCTCCATGCAAGGCATCCAAGTCGCTTTGGCTGCTCAGGAAACATATCTCCAGCAATTACAGGCGAAGTGCCGACATGATTCCCGCATCCTGAAATTGCATAACAAAGACAAAGAAGACAAAGAACTGGAGCAGCTTCAAAACCTCATTCATCGAAATCTCTCCATTCTGGAAAAATACCTGGAACATACCACTAAAGATGGAGAAACCGCACAATATCAGTTTAAAGAGGTATTTCGAATCGAAGACATCAAAGAAATTCTGTTGGGGCAAGGCAAAAAGAAAAAAGACTTATTGAGTTATGGCCCTGCAGTGGTGCATCATTTACGTCACCACACCCTCTTGCTATCCTGTGTGCATGACATTTCGGACATTATGCTCAAAATAGAGCAACACAATCCGATTGGATATTTTTTGAAAGGCCGGATTCATATGAGTGAAATGAAATTGCGCCTTTCCAGGTATCAGGCAGGTCTACGATCTGAGGTCAACAAAAAAAACATTCAACAATTGTTCAAACAAACTTACTATTATTATGGACAGGCGGTTAGACTATCGGGAGGACTCTATAAAAAGGGAAGCAATGAGTTAACCATATTGCTTGAATATGTAAATACGTTGCGTTATTTCATTCATATCATTGCTGAAATCATCCAATTGAAAATGCCTCAATCCTGGGTCATTGATAATCTCAAACGAGCCATGATGTTGCTCAGACAGTCTAGATCGGATGATCCTAAAGTCGCCGATTTGCTTGCCATGTTAGACAATGACCTGGAGTCCTGGCAGTGAAATTCAATCAGCAATGGCAATCTGGTATTTTTCAATTCGGTAACGCAAGGCATCACGACTGGTATTGAGAAGACGGGCCGCTCCTGTGACGTTTCCGTCTGTACGCTTCAATGCATGTTCAATCGCAATCTTTTCGACTTGATCCAGGGAGATCCCTTCTACTGGGATCGGTTGTGCCCACCCTGTTAAAGTTTCTGGACTGATGTGATGCTTTTCCATACGATAGCGTAGGGTTTCCCGGCTAATATGCAGCAATTTTGCAGCTTGACTGAGATTCATTTCTGTTTGTTTCAGGGCCTGCTCTAAAATTTGTTTTTCCAGTGTAGATAGTTCCAATCCCTCTGGAGGGAGTTGTAAAAAAGGTCCTGAAGCAGCCTTATTGGACACAACAGGCATACTGGATAACTGACACAAATAATCAAAGCGAAGCCCTTTTCCATCATACAGCAAGACACTTCGTTCAATTTCATTGCTCAATTCTCGGATATTTCCCGGCCAGGCATACTGCGTCAATGCCTGTAAATTTTTTTCACTCAAAGATGGTTCTGGGCATTTATACTTGTTCTTGGCTCTCTCCAGAAAAAACTGGGCCAATGGACGAATATCCTCTGGCCTTTCTTCCAAAGAAGGAACTTGCAGGTGGATCAAAGCCAGACGGTGGTACAGATCTTCTCGAAAATGCCCTTCCTGGATTGCAGACTTCAGATTCAGGTTGGTGGCAGCAATCAAGCGGACATTGACTGCAATTTCCTGATTGCCTCCAACACGCCGAATCTTTTTATTTTCAATGGCCATGAGAAGTTTGGCCTGAATGGCCAAAGGCGCATGGCCGATTTCATCCAGGAACAGAGTGCCTCCAT
>JANQHV010000307.1 GCA_028282505.1 SAR324 cluster bacterium
GCTGAGCGTAGTCGAAGCATCTCAGAGACCCTTCGACTACGCTCAGGGTGACATGGCATTCAATGTGCCAAACAAAACCAAAATCTCACTACTATATAAGTTTATTCGTATATCGTACCGTGACTTGGAACCTGTTTGGAAAAGCTGGTTTGTGGCGAAAAATCGATCTCGTTGGGTGGATATTTTGCCGCCATGTAAGGCGGCGCTACCAAAATTAATCATGGCCTTAGGTCAGTGAGTCAAAATCAGCGGTTCGACGATTTGATGCCATTCCAGGAAAATATAAAATAACGCAGAGATAATACCAGAACAAATCAAAGTCACATCACCATAATTAAAAATATGTTAATGGGGTAACTGTGCATTGGGTGGTGTTTGAGTCTTCATGTGATGTGCTCCTGCAATAAAACCTTCTTTCAAAACATCAAATAGATTGATTTCGCTACGGGCATATCTCAATTGAAAGCTTTTTTCTTCCCACAATTTTTCAATTTTGTTGTCATCGATGATGGATAATAGATTTTCGTTGATGGCAGACATGATGTCTCCTTTTTAAAATGATTTTTAGATCGAAATAGAATTTTAGGTTTTAAATGTGATGTGCATTTTCTAAACCAATTTATTTGAAATGGTATTAATAGTTCTAACAGTTTTTGGCATTATCTCCCTGGACGGATCTCTCTAAAGTGAAAAATATTTAATAATTTCAATTTTTTAAATAAATTTCTCCTTTCAAACGAGATGACAATAAAATTTACTATCTTCAGTAATTTATTAAAACTATCAAAAGTTTTGGGTAAGAAATTTATTAAAACTTTTGTGCAATGCTTCAAAAAAATCTAGGGTTTCTACGTAATTTTCCGAATATACAAAATAGTTAGCTTGTGTCTATTATAGCTTTTGGAAAATTTATTCTACTTAGGTTACATGCAAATGATGACAATGGTGCAAAATTGATCAAATGTAGAAATGAGAGCATGATTTTGCTTGCCTGAAATTCATTGGAGAAATAAGATGATAGAAAGCAATCAGGATGTTGCTGTAAAAGTTTATGGTGCTTTATGGCATTGTAACTTTAAGAAAATGGAGTTACCTAGAGCTGAATTGGTTGCTGGGAGAATGATTTCAATAGAAGATAACCCATATAAAATTGTTTCTATTATTGAAATGGCTCCAGATCAGTATGTGATGAATGTCATGTTACAGGAATTCAATTGATTCAAAAAAATTGTTTTCGCTTACATCCAAAAGTGGGTGCATTGGTAAGTATTGCTGAAGGAATGTTATGAAATTATCCCATCGTATGGAGGGTGATAGCTGTGTTGTTGCGGTTGTGGGGAGTTTTGCCGGTGGTCAGGCCGGAGAACTCAAATCATATATGCTCCATTTATCTGAAACCACAACGGTACAAAAATTTGCGCTTAGTCTGAAAGCTATCACGAAGATCGATTCGACAGGATTGGGAAGCATTTTATCAACGTTTCATGCAATGGATAAAAAACAGTTGGAGTTTGTCCTCTGTGATTTGATGCGTCCTGCCTCTGATATGCTGGAAGCTGCCAATATCAGAAAAGTCATCAAAGTCTATAATACCGAAGCAGAAGCTCTAGCTGCGTTAGAATAGAAAAAGGGGAGAGGTTTATTTTTTCAACTAGTTGAAAAAATAAACCTGTCCCCTTTTTCTATTTTTGTGCTAATACCACAGAAGTTTCAATCTGGCGTTCTGGGATATCCCAGTATTTTTTGAGTAAATCTCGGGTTGGTTTGTTGTCCAGCAGTTGAAAACCGTGTTTTTCATAGAAGGAGATGGCCCAGGAAGCGGCAGCCCATGTTCCAATCAAGATAGGCTTATCTTTCTGTTCACAGAGGAATGACAACAATTTTGCTCCAATTCCTTGTCGTCTTTGTCCTGTCAGGACATAGGCGTGACGGATCAGCCAAACCTCGTCACGGTCCTGAATTCCCATGATGCCAGTCAATGTGCCTTCCGTTTCATATCCCCAAAATTCGACACCATCCTGGATTTCCGAGACCATTTCTTCATAGGGCATGTAGGGTTCATGGTATCGGTCTGCGGGGATGACGGCTTTATAGGCCCGGGCGCTTTCATTGATAATTTCATTCATTGCCGGATAATCGGCAGGTACACATCGACGTATCATCATTTTACCCATAAGAAGCCTGAGAATTGAAGCACACCACAGCCGCAGTGGTACTGGTTGGGATGAATTCACAGGCCTCTGTCAGGGCGATACCCTGTTCCTGAGCATCGAGCAGTTGGTAAATGGTCTGGTTGACAGCAATATTCTGTAAGCCAGGATAAGCAGGGCTGTAACGGGTTCCTGTATTCTCAGCCACATCAAGGGTGGTACGCAGTTGTTGATGGAGATAGGAGGCCATGTCTTCTGCCACACGATCAGAAAGGCCCTGCAGGAACAAGGCTGATTCGCTGTCTCCTGATTCTTTAAATTGTTCAATAGCCGTGGCTGCGGCGGTACCTCCTGTGGATATTTGCAAACCGATGACATCCATTTTGTTGCTGGAGCGAGGCAGGAAAAACTGTGCTGCTGAAAAAATGTCCTGGCTTCCTTTGCCAACAACAACAGTAAAATCAATTCGTGCTAATTCTTTTTCCAGGTTAGCCGGATCGTATAAAATCACGTCGTCTCCATCGGCCTGACAGGGAAACAAGCCGATTTTGCCTTGGGGTTCGATCCACTGATGGTGGTGTGCTTCCTGAATCCATTTTTCTTTGAGGGCATCGATGTCTTCTGGCGTGAATTGCTGAGTTTTCCAGGAACTTTTGCGTCCTAATTTCCAGTTTAATGCATAGAGGGTTTTGGTATCCAAGGGCAGATCAGGCAAAGGCACTGAAATGGTGTGCACTCCATAAGCAACAGAAGGGGGGGTATAGCTATCGAGATTGACCTGGCGGCGTGGCAAGGTAGCCAAAAGCTTCTCTGTTTTTTCCGCATGTTTTTTTGCTCGCAAATAATATTTTTCCAAGGCTTCTTTGTTTTGAGCAATTAAAGCCTGTCGGTTTTCCGACTGCAACGTATTCATCACATTCACTCCATCCATAGCGGAGGCGCAATAGAACACATTATCTCTGATTTTTGTGATATCCTCCTGTCCACGCATGGCCACATAGCCGGCATGTCGTTGATTGACAGGGGCGCCTCCAATGAGAACAGGCAGATTGCAGTTGGCCTCTTCCATCATCTTTGAGACGGTAATCATGTGATTGGAGGTTTGTACGAGTAAGGCACTCATGCCAATGGCATCTGCTTTTTCGTTTTGTGCCGTGGTGATGTATTGCTCCAGATCCACCTGAACTCCCAGGTCGATGACGCGGTATCCATAATTTTCCAATAGTGTCTTGACCAGATCTTTTCCGATGCTATGGACATCCTGGAAGACAGTACCAAGGACAACGGTTCCTTTGTAGGAGATGGCCTCTGCTGCATCGGTGCCAGTGGATTGCTTCATGTAAGATTCCAGAAATCCCATCACCTGTTTCATCACATCTGCTGATTTGAGGAGATGGGGCAGCGAGACTTCTCCACGTCCAAATTGATCGCCAAGCTCTTGCATGGCCACCATCAAATGGTCATTGATGAGCTCCAGAGGTGGGATATCTCGAATGATTTCTTGGACTTGGAGGATGATTTTGTCTTGATACGTAAAAGTCATCTCATCGATTTCAACGGTGCCGGTTCCTCGTTCTTTGAAACCATCCTTGATTTTTTCACAGACGGCAGTGGTAGGAGAGAGATCTTCATAGGTACTGCGGCGTTTCACTTTATTGCCACGTTTCCTTTGGGCAATCTCTTCCAATTCCTCGAAGGCTTCCATGTCACGATCCAGAATGATCCGTTGCCCCAACTGATAGTCATGTGCATCCAGGCTTTCCACAGGAACATAATGATTGGGATTGACAATGGCTGCATCTAAACCAACTTTGCGGGCTTCATCGAGGAAGGTGGATGTCAAGACCACGCGCATATACGGTTTTTTGGCCAGACCATTGGTCAGATTGCCCACCCCGATGGTGGTGCGCAGTTCTGGATGAATGGATTTGATCAGTGGAATCGCATCCAGAGATTCTTTGGAAAAATTCATGCCTTCTACTGACTCAGAGCCAATAGGAAAGGCATTGACGTCAATCAGCAGTTGGTCTGGAGTCACTCCGTGTTTTTCACAGCTTTCCACGATTTGCTGAGCCAGTTCATATTTTTCCTGCGCGGTCACGCCGGGGCCTTTGGGGCCTGTGGCCAGGGCTATGTAGAGGGGATGGTGGAATTGGGTTCGTGGCACCAAGGTATCTACTTTAGAGATGCCTTTTTCATATTCTTCCATAGAAATGGAATTGATGATTGGTTTGCCTGGGTAAACCTGGATGGCAGCTTCCAGAGCCTCCACATCAAAGGAGTCAAGGCAAAGAGCCCCCTGAAAATCAGTGGTCAGGTGTTGGATAACACGGGGTAAGGTTTCTGAAGTACTGACCAAATTGGAATCCATGCAGACATCAATGATGGAAAGCCCCAGATCTTTGATCTGTTCGTTGACTACTTCTTCCAGGGCATCGTAGTTGGTGAGCTGTTCTTCATTTTCAATAGCTTCCCTGACTTTTTTGGAGCCTCGTACATTCAGCCGTTCACCAATCCGTAGCAAGTCTTTGGCACTGTCGAGCAGCACCGCATCTTGAGGGCCGGAAATATAAATCCCTGTATCAATTTTCCGTGAAGCAGGTTTTTTGTGGTGCATGGTTTGAGCAAGGGCCTGAATGTGAGCAGGGGTGGTGCCACAGCAGCCTCCAACAATATTCACACCATGATTTTCTACGAAGGACGATAACTGACTGGCCAGAGCCTCCGGACTGACTTTGTAAACCGTTTGTCCATTTTCGGAAACAGGCAAGCCTGCATTGGGAATAACAGAGAGCGGCAGTTTGCAGTAGCGAGACATTTTTTCAACAGCAGGAATCATCAAGTCGGGACCAATGGAGCAATTGATGCCGAAAACGTCAATCCCAATGTCCTGTATGGTGGTCAGAGCGGCATGGATATCGGTGTTAAATATTTGCATTTTGGCAAATTCATTCACTGTCACTTGTGCCATGATTGGCAGGGAAATTCCTTTTTCTCGCATGGCTCTTTGGCCTCCTGCAATAGCGGCTTTCACTTCCAGGATGTCCTGCTGGGTTTCATAAAGCAGGACATCAGCACCGCCATCGATTAAGCCGAGCACCTGGTGATAAAAATTAGCTTCCATGCGTTCCCAGGTGGTTTTGTTCAAGTTGGCTGTTGTGCTGGACAGTACCCAGTTGGAAGGACCAATGGAGCCAATGACAAATAAGGGCCGTCCATCATATTCTGTGGAAGCTTCATATTCCAGACGGGCTTTTTTTCCAATTTTGGCACCCGCTTTACTGACGTGATAGGCGATTTCTTCATAACTGAGTGTGCGAAGATCTATCTCGGCAGGCAACTGCTGAAATGGAGTGGTATCGATTTTGGTAAAATCAAAGTCCTGCATTCTCAGTGGCGTTGCTCCAAATGTATTGGTTTCCACCGCATTGGCACCCGCACGGTAATAGGCCAGGTGGATCTCTTTGACTTTGTCAGGGTGAGACAGGTTGAGCAAATCGGTGAGCATCTTGAAGGCTGAACCTCCAAAGTCGTCATCATTCAATTCCAGATTTTGCACCATAGTGCCCATCGCGCCATCAAGGACGATGATATGATTTTGTAAAGCGTCTAAAAAGTTCATAATCGTTTATGTCCTGTTGTGTTTTTTGATTCCACTTGCCAGTATGACACGAAAGGATTCACCCCAGCGTGGAGGATTTGCTTCAATCTTGATGGATTGAAGTCCCACATCATGCATCATTTGTGTCAGAGCTTCTGTTTCGAAACCCAACCACACATGTCCCAGTTTTTCACGAACCCACTCTTCCTGGTGTGGGGCCAATTCCATGATGGTCATTCGTCCTCCTGGGCGAAGAATACGTGCTGCTTCCCGCAGGCCCAATTCTGGTTTGGGTAAATGGTGCAACGATTGAGAAAACAGCACAAAATCCATAGAAGCCTCAGGGAGACTCAGTGCTTCAATCCGGTCTGCCTGGAAGGTGACATGTTCGAGATTGAGCCGGTCTGCTCGTTCTTTAGCGATTGCTAATATTTTTTGATTATACTCCACTCCCACCACAGAACGGGCAAATCGGGCAATTTCCAGGGTGATGGTGCCATCTCCACATCCCAGATCGGCAACATCCAGGCCCGGCAAAAAGAATCCCAGGGCCCGTGACCAGGTTAGCCAGGACTGCCCAGGTTCCAACAGCCGTTCATTCAAACCGGAAATGCTGTCTTCCCGTTGACGTAATATCTCTTTTAAACGAACTTCATCACGAAACGGGTCTTCCAAGGCTGACAGTTGTTCGTGTAAATACCCCCATAATAATTTTAGTTCTGCATCTAAATTCTCAGGTTCCGTTAAGTTGTAGTAACTCCACACACCTTCTTTGCGCTCACATAAGAGCCCTAACTTTTTCAGGTGACTCAAATGCCGGGAAACTCCCGATTGGGCCAAACCCAAGATGGAGGTGAGTTCACTGACGTTGAGCGGTACTTGTGAAATCAGATTTACGATCCGTAAACGTGTCTCGTCACCGAGAACACGCAACGCTTGAGTGATTTTTTCCATTAGTATTTGTTTAATGTGTGTGCTATTTCTAAAAATATACTATAAATCACTAAATGTAAATATAGTGATTTAAATATTTTCTTTATTTTTTATGCATATCAAAGGATACTATTTGAAGATTGTTTCGACA
>JANQHV010000321.1 GCA_028282505.1 SAR324 cluster bacterium
TCAGTGATTTCAGAACTATTCACAGACAAAGGGATTGGCACACAAGTGGTATCCTAATCAAGATACTCTGGAGCTTTTTACAACATCTTTCGCTCATTCTGTTTATAAACGTATTGGGGAGAATTGTCAGAAGGCTCTTTTTCTAAGGGCTCCCACGTTTCACTAATGATTCGATAATTTTGGTTTTCTTTGGTGATATATAATTTTTTTCTTCCCACGTCATTTGTCTGTGTTGAAGCATAGTCCTGGATGAATTCAACATGAAACACATCTCTTGCTTTTAGTATAGATATTTCGCTGATTTCAATTTTTCTATCCTGGTTTTTTTGGTTGATGAAGTGTTTGAATTTTTTCCATTGGTGGTAAGTGAATTTATCCGTTCGGAAAATTTTTGAATAAAACGATAGATAGCTGTTGGTATCATCACTTTCCCAGGAAGCTCGCCATTGCTCAACAAAGTCGATTAATTCCAGACGTATTTTTTGAATTTCCTCTTTAGGGGCATAAGTGATGGCTTCTTCTATGATAAGTGGTGTTTTTCTGAGTGAAATATACTGAGAAATTTTCAACAAGTCTGCATTAGTTGTGGAAATACATCCTCGGGTCGCTGACGGTGACCCTTTGTCGGTTCCATGTAACCAAATGCCATATCCATTTTTTTTATACAAAACTTTGTCCAAATGATTTGGATAATTGAGTTCAAATGCACCAATTCCATAGATTTTAGCAGAGGCTCCATAACGTCGAACCAGTTCTTTCCCCGTCCAGTTGTTTGTTAAAAAATACAAACCATTGGGAGTCTTTAGATCTCCTTCAACTTGTTTGTCTCCTTTGCTTCTACCAGTAGTGCATTCATACTGCCGGATTTTTTTCCAATAATTGTATTTTTGGAAAACACCCAGTGAACACTTTGACTTATCAACAAGAATGATTGTAGAACCGGGATTTTCATATAGAATCAGGTTCTCAGGAATTTGTTGAGCCCAGAGAGGCAATGACAAAAGTATAAAGACACTAAATAAACACAGTCGTTTCATAGCTTGTTTTTGCAGTCTGTATTTTACATTAAGTCTTTCATTAGATTATATTAATTCTTAGCAATTTCCATGACAATTTCCAAGCATTGTTCAAATTTTAAGGAAAAAAATTCAAAAATCTAGTTAGAATTTATACTGACATTTGCAAGGATATTCGTCATATTAGCAATAATATCAAATTAATAGATCTTAATAAAGAAATTGAATAGCATTGATTTTTCTTATTTAAAATTTCCATCAAATTACCAAAAGGATCATCATATGGATTGGGATTTTTCACCACCACCACTATCAGAGCTAAAAGATCATGACATTGTTGAAACAGGCACACATTTAAAAAATAAACGGATTGCACTTTTGATTACAGGAAGTATTGCGGCTTATCGTACTCCTGATTTGGTTCGTGAATTGCGCCGAGAAGGTGCAGAAGTCGTTGTTTTCATTTCGCAAGATGGAATGCGATATGTTGCGAAGGAAACACTCGAATGGTGCTCTCTCAATCCTGTCATAGCTGGATTTACCCCAGATGCAGAGCATTTAAGTGATGCCGCACCATTTGATGTGTACTTAGTCGCTCCTGCTACTTATAATACGATCAATGCCATGGCGACGGGAAGTGCAGATTCCGTGATTACCTCAACGCTGGCATCTGGCTTGGGGAGAATGGAGCACAAACAAGCCGCTGTTCTTGTTGCCCCTGCCATGCATGGCTCTATGCACAATAGCATTTTAATCAATTCGTTGAAAAAATTGCACGCAATGGGGGTTCAAGTCATTCCTCCCAGACAAGAGTATGGAAAAAACAATCTTGCTGCCAATGAGAAAATAATTGCAGATACCATTCGAGGAGTATCTGGTTTTGATTTGCAAGGCAAAGAAATTCTAATCACAGGAGGAGCGACACCCGTCTATCTGGATCATATCCGCTGCATTACCAACCATTTTACAGGTGCTTTAGCAATCAACATTGCCAAAGAAGCATATTTCCGGGGAGCCAATGTTCACCTTATATTAGGAAGAGGAAGTCAGACTCCCCCCGGATATTTAAATAGTAAAGTGGTTCGTACATATGACGACTATGTTTCCAACATTGAAGCGATCCTAAACACTCATTCCATTGAAATTGGTATCTTTACAGCAGCTGTCGCTGATTATCGCCCTGAAAGCATATATTCTGGAAAAATTCCCAGTGGAGAGCCCCAAACATGGACTTTGATTCCTACAGAAAAAGTGATTCAGCGAATTCACAACAAGTTTCCTGAATTATCCATGATTACTTTTAAATATGAAGAAAATATTGACCACGAAAAATTAATAGAAATCGCACAAGCTCGTTTAAAGGAGGGATATTCCATGGTCGTTGCAAATCGAGGAGAAGAAAAAGGACCTCATGGAGAACAAATCGCATGGCTCGTTGAACAGGATAAACCCGTTCAAAAAATGATTGGAAAGCTTGAAATTGCTCAGCAGTTACTGAATCGATTCGTAGGAAAATGATACAGAATTCGTTTTTTTTGCTTGTCTTGCTCACAATTCTTCCTTTATTTGCTCAGGGACAAGAGGAACAAAAGCCCCTTTCTTTTCCACAAATGTTGAAACATGATCGAATTGAATGGCGTACCATCTCCTTTGTCGATCCTTTACCGACTCCTGTTGCAATCCATGCGGTTCAAAAAGCGGTTGAAGGGCGTACAAGTATGTTCATGCATCCTGAGCAACAGTGGATTTCCTATGATCTTCCCTCTTTTCGCCAATACCCTTTCTTGCATCTGAGGATGTGTGATGCCCCACCACCATTATCTCTGGAAGATAAGTTACATTTTCGAGACTTTTTTAATACAGGCGGCACACTATATCTGGATTATTGTGGTCAAACTTTTCTGGAAGCCTGGAAAGAATGGGGCAAGTCTATTTATCCTGACATACGCTGGGAAGAGCTCAATAGTGCCCATGTCCTCTCTCACAGTTTTTATCTTTTAGAAAAACGGATTCTGCTCAATCAAGGACATTCCTCCATCTATGTGTTAAAAAATGATGGACGTTTTATTATGATCTTGAATCAAAGTGCTCGATTTGCATGGAAAACATTCCGAGAATCTTCTGTTTCCAAAGCCTACAATGCTCCTGATGATGAAATGCGGTTACGATTCTATATTAATTTAATGATGTATCTATTAACAGGTGACTACAAATCGGATCAGTTGCACTTGCCAACAATTCTCTTAAGGAGAAAATGAAACTCCCCTGGTATGTCTTGTAAATTGATTGCTAATTTGCCCCACTTCTGTATATTAGCCTTGTCTGAAACTGGAGTATAACAAAACTTTAAGTTGTGGTGCATCAGTTTCACTTGACAAAATATTTCATGATTCCAGTCATACTTTTCACAAAGTATTTTTTTTCGACTTAATGTCAATGTAGTTTATGGAGTAGAAAATGTATAAATTGATTGCTATACTTATAGCTTTCGCATTGAGTTTAGGAGTAACCATGACTGTCAATGCAGCAGGAGATGCTGCCAAAGGAAAAGCTTTGTTTCAATATTGTGAAGCATGCCACGGGGCTCAGGGAGAAGGCAACAAGGCTTATAATGCGCCTGTTATTGGTGGACAAGAAGCATGGTATGTAGAGCGGCAATTGAAAAATTTCAAATCAGGAATCCGAGGAGCAGACCACAGAGATGTCAATGGTGCGCAAATGTTTCCGATGGCAAGGACCATGGTGGATGATGATGCCATCGCCAATGTGGCGGCCTATGTTTCTTCTTTGAAACCACCCGCACCAACAGCAACAGTCAAAGGTGATCCAGCTGCTGGAAAAACCTCTTTTGCTGTTTGTGTTGCGTGTCATGGTGCTAATGCAGAGGGCAACAAAGCTTTGAATGCACCTCGTTTGTCAGGCCAGCATGACTGGTATGTGATGAGGCAAATCAAAAACTTCAAAGAAGGAATCCGAGGGCTGAATCCAAAAGATACCTTTGGGGCACAAATGCGTCCTATGGCCTTGACATTGGCAACGGATGATATGATCAGCAATGTGACTGCTTATATCCAGAGTTTAAAAAGGTGATTCTTCAAGGATCACGTATCTTGTTTTTACATTAATTCTCATAGTACACAACCCACAGTATCTGTGGTCATCTCAATCAGCACGTTGTTGGAACGGATTGGCTTTAAATATTTAAAATTGATCTAAAGATCTTGATTGCTTCCATGTACCAATCCACTGGATATAACATCGTGAAATGTGTGTTGTGTGTTACATAGATTATCAATCTGAATCAATTGAATATACGGAGTAGGAAATGAAGAAATTGATTACTACAGGAATCGCTTTAGCATTAGGTTTGGGAATAACCATGACTGTGAACGCAGCAGGAGATGCCGCAAAAGGAAAAGCTCTTTTTGTGACTTGCATTGCTTGTCATGGCACACAGGGTGAAGGAAACAAAGCACTAAACGCTCCCTTAATTGCAGGACAGGAAACATGGTATGTAGAGCGGCAATTGAAGAATTTCAAAGCAGGAATCCGAGGAGGTGATCCAAAAGACACCTATGGACAACAAATGCGTCCTATGGCTATGACTTTGACAACTGATCAGGCAATTGCCGATGTTGCTGCTTATACGGCTTCCTTGAAACCAAAGGCAGTTCCTGAAACCGTTAAAGGGGACGCTGGCGCTGGAAAAGCTTCTTATGCTGTTTGTATTGCCTGTCATGGAGCCAAAGGAGAAGGAAATAAAGCACTGAATGCACCTCGTCTGACAGGGCAGCATGATTGGTACATTGTTAGGCAGATTAAGAATTTTAAAGCAGGCATCCGTGGACAAAATCCCAAAGATGTCTATGGACAACAAATGCGTCCAATGGCCATGACTGTGGCAACAGACGAGATTGCCAATAACATCGCCGCATATATTAATTCTCTCCAGTAAGCCACTGTTTCAGTCGACTTTCTCTGGTAATCTGGAGAAAGTCGATTTCCTCCACTTTAGCCTCTCCAGATATTTTTAAACAGTCTGTAGCCGCTTTCCAGGTAACATATTAGTAAGGAAGTCTGATGATCATTGGTATTTCCGCTCTTTATCACGACAGCGCAGCGTGTTTGTTGCAAGAAGGGCAAATCATAGCAGCTGCACAGGAAGAACGATTCACTCGCAAAAAACATGATGCCAGTTTTCCGGAGCACGCCATTCGTTACTGCTTGCAAGAAGCAGGAATTCAACTCAGTGAGGTGGAATATGTCACTTTTTACGAAAAACCCTTTATAAAATTTGAGAGACTATTAGAAACCTATTTGAGTTATGCACCACAAGGAATCGCCTCTTTTTTCAAATCCATGCCACTCTGGTTAAAGGAAAAATTATTCCAAAGGCGCTTGATTGAAAAACATTTGTCGAATATTGATCCTGAATGGAAAGACAATAAGGAAAAATTATTGTTTACTGAGCATCATCAATCTCATGCGGCCTCTGCATTCTTCCCATCTCCGTTTGAAGAAGCACTGGTTTTAACCATGGATGGAGTGGGAGAATGGACAACAGCGTCTATTGCCATCGGGCGTGGTAATCAAATGGAACTTATCAAAGAAATAAAATTTCCTCATTCACTGGGTTTATTGTATTCAGCGTTTACATACTACACAGGCTTCAAAGTAAATTCAGGAGAATATAAAGTGATGGGCTTAGCCCCTTATGGTGAGCCAAAGTACGTTCAATTAATCCTTGATCATCTGATCGATCTCAAAGAAGATGGTTCCTTTGCTCTGAATATGAAATACTTTGATTATTGTGCGGGCTTAAAGATGACCAGTTCGGCCTTCAATAAATTATTTGGCGGCACCCCTCGAAAGCCTGAAACCGATCTGAGTCAAAAAGAAATGGATTTGGCCCGTTCTGTCCAAGAAGTCACAGAAGAAGTGATGCTGCGCCTGGTCAAAAGTTTATACTCAGAATACAAGATCCCTCATTTATGCCTGGCTGGTGGGGTGGCATTGAATTGTGTGGCAAATGGACGCATTTTACGAGAAACCCCCATTGAAAAACTTTGGATTCAGCCAGCAGCAGGAGATGCCGGTGGAGCGATTGGGGCAGCCTTAGCAACCTGGTATCAATTTCAAAACCAACCAAGAAAGACCAGTGATTCTGATCACATGCAGGGATCTTACCTGGGACCTCGTTTTTCTAATGATTCCATTCGCCAATTTTTGGAAAAAGCAAAGATTCCTTATCACGAACTGGAGAATGATCTTCTCTTTCAGAAGATTGCTGAAGAATTACAGGCTGAAAAAGTAGTTGGATGGCTGCAAGGTCGCATGGAATTTGGCCCTCGAGCTTTAGGAGGACGCAGTATTTTAGGTGATCCAAGAAGTTCTAAAATGCAGTCTGTCATGAACCTGAAAATTAAATATCGAGAATCCTTCCGTCCGTTTGCTCCATCTATTCTTAATGAACATGTCCAGGATTATTTTGAACTCGACAGTGCCAGTCCTTACATGTTGTTGGTTGCACCAGTTGCTCAAAAACACCGAATTGCCATGACTGAAGAAGAGCAAAACCTGTGGGGAATTGAAAAACTCAATATCCCCCGTTCTACGATTCCTGCCATTACCCATGTTGATTATTCCGCCAGAGTCCAAACTGTGCATCAAGAAACCAATCCACGTTATTACGAATTGATTTCTAATTTTTATAAACTGACTGGTTGTCCTGTGTTAGTAAACACCTCTTTCAATGTACGTGGAGAACCCATCGTCTGTACTCCTGAAGATGCGTATCGTTGTTTCATGCGGACAGAAATGGACATCCTTGTTTTAGAAAATTTTGTTCTGTATAAACCAGAGCAACCTGAATGGTCAGAGCAACATGATTGGAGAAGTGAGTTTGAACTTGATTGAAATTATTAAAAAATTTGAACTTGAAATATTTTTCATAAAGGTTTATAAATTTTGGTTTATTCAACTTAATCGACGCACTGAGATTTTAAAGAAAGGTTATCATGTTAAATGGGATGCTAGGCCGTAAAATTGGAATGACACAAATCTTCGAGGAAGATGGAACGGCTATTCCTGTAACCGTTGTTCAGGCTGGTCCAGTCACGGTAATCCAAAAAAAGACAGAGGAACGAGACGGCTACAGCAGTGTACAAGTTGGATTTGAAGATCTCAATCCTCGTAAAATCAACAAACCGTTAGCAGGACATTTCAAAGATCAAAAACCCAAGACTTTTTTGAGAGAATTCAGTGCAGATGATATTTCTCAAATCGAAGTAGGTCAGGTATTCAATAGCAGCATTTTTGAAGAAGGTGAAGAAGTTGCAGTAACAGGAACATCCAAAGGAAAAGGATTTGCTGGTACCATGAAACGTCATAATTTTGGAGGACAGCCTGCAACACACGGTCACCGTGGACATCGTCGTACCGGAAGTATTGGCCAATGTGCCACACCTGCGCGGGTGTTCAAAGGCAAAAAAATGCCTGGTCAGTATGGAAACGCAACCGTAACAGTATCGGGATTGAGGGTTGTCAGAATCCTTCCAGATCAAAATTTGGTTTTGTTGAAAGGTGCGGTTCCCGGCAGAAATGGTGGAGTCGTGACCTTAAAAAAAGCATCTCATTAATTGGTAGCGAACCGCCATTTTTGAGTAATGAGCGGTTCAACTCTATTTCTCTTCTTATTCCCTTCCCTCTTTTTTCCTTTTCATGCATGTGCTAAAATCCCTTGTAAATGACAGGCGGGATAGGTACGTTGTAGCGATAACATAATTCAAAGCATCTATTTTACTCTGAAATATTCGGTTTTTGGAAGCATTCTGTTTGCTGTTCGAGTGATCAAATATTATCTTGAGCCCGTTGTGTCTAAGATGGCCATTGAAAATGGTGAATGGCATCATAATACCCATTGAAAAACATTGAAAGAAGCAGATTATGTCTCAAGAAGATTTAACATTTAATGCTTTATTAAGCCAATTCATGGCAAAACAGATAAATGCTTTAGATCAAGCAGAGGGTATATCCACTTCGTATTTGGATAGCAAAGCACGTGCGGAATTGCTGGATCGAGTAAAAGATGTTGTAGAAGAGCCAAATAAACCAAAATTATTTGATCGTGTCAGTTTGAAAAACATGTCCCAACTGTTTGACGAAATGGATAATTTTTACCAACAGTTGCAACAGGAAACTCATCCAATTCGCCTGATCTATCCCGATCCATTAATCTGGTTTCAGCAAAGCTACAAATATATGTTTGACACCGTTGCTTTTCTGGAAATGGTTCGTTTTTTTGCGGGTGGTAAAACACCTGATGAAAAAGAGATTGCTTTTCGCACTTTAGTATCCAAATTGATAAAAACACAAGATACCGTCCGAACAATTAGCAACAACACAGAATTCTTAAATCAATATTTAGAAAATCAAACTCAGTTAGCAGAACAATTTCCTGCTATCTTTGCAGAGAAAAGTAATCTTTCAGAGCCTCTCTCTGCTTCAGAAACCGTGTTGTCATTGCTGCAAGAATTTGTGAATGACCTGAGCAAAAGTTGTTTAACCCTCTTGGATGAACTCGAAATTGATGTTCCTTCTCCAGCCCAAAAGGCGTTGGACTCCAATCTGTATTATGAGGGTTTGATTTTGATGATGCGGCATTCCTCATCTGATTTATTTGGAGAACTGGGTAGTGATGACTATTCTATTCTGGTCGATGAATTGACTAAAGTGAGTCAGCAAACTCAGATCCATCCTAATATTTTCTTATTTCAACACATCAAAAGGAAATATTTGATCCACTGGCTCGTTCAGGGTTTGAGAGAGAAGGATCGAGAAGAAGCAGACAACTTCTATCAAGGAGGAAAAGCAGCTGTTTATGCAAAATTTAAAAGACTGTCTTTGGACCAGACGATATTAGACCAACTCGCCCAACGTGAAAATTTAGATAATGCAGAAGTGATAGAAGCAGAGACAAATAGTTTAAATGCCCTTACTGAAGATGAACTTTATGCGCTGTTATTGAAAATTTATACATTTTATAAAAATGATGAATTGTTATCCCAAAATATGCCCCTGGCACCACAAGCGCTGTCTTCCAGTGGAGACATTACCTGGGATAAACAAAATATGGTTGCTCAGACTGCCAAAAAAGTAAAAGAACTCGAAGCTACAGGTGGTGGAGCTGGTAAAAGGGCAAGTAAGTTTACCAGCATGCTAGTCGGACTGAAGAAAGCAACCAAAGTTTTTTCAATTGCTTCCAAGCGAGTGGATAATAAAAAAGCTCAGAAAATGGTAACCACAGAACGTCCTGCTGCATCAGAAGAATCTGCCGGACCTGCTGAACCCCCACCTCCTCCACCCCCTTCTATTGAAGTGAGGCATACAGGAACTTTAATTGCACCGTGCTTTCCCTTACCCAAAAGAGATTGTCTGAATCCTGTACAAGGACAAAAACAGGATCTCTCTTTTAATAACTCAGATGATTTGGCCGGTGTAGCTCCATTGGAACAAGAATACATCATTAATATGTTCAACTTGGACAATGAATCCAATCAGCCAGAGATTAATAAAAATTTCATGAAATTCGCTGAAACCGTCAGAATGATTCTTGACGCTTATGGAGAGGTGACTCAACGAATCCAGAAAAAATACACTTCTGGAGTGAATGTTGAGTCTTTTTCCGAACAAGTCCTCTATCTCAAAATAAAAGAAGAGGTAATTCTCGTACTCGGAGTGACACAAATGGGAGAAGGAAAAAAGTTAGGGAAACTACCGAACAAACAAACCGCATATTTTCGTCTGTTTGTGAAGGGCAGTTTATCCAAAGGATTGAATAAGTATGGAGTGCCTTCTGTTTTGAAAGAATTTAGTTTGAGTGATAAATCACACCAATTTAAAGAAATCGCCATTCCCACCCATTACAAGGAAGCACCACAGTATCAGGCAGTATTGGTTGATGCTTTGGCCTCTGTTATAGAGGGCCTTCCTGAAAAAGATTTTACTGTGCTGAACGATGACGATGCGGTGGGATTTGTCAGTATATTGCAACAAAAAGCCAGAGAGTTGATCGAACAAAAAGGGATCAAAATGAGTAGAGGGGTTTAGCAATGTCAGAAGAAAAACCATCAAAAATTCGATTTAAGCATAAATTCGAATACTTCATTGTGGAACACTTGAAAAGCTTGGCATTGCGAGCTTCAGAAAAATCATTGAATCGCCTCCAAGCTATTATCTTCTCTTTGCTGTATCATGTTTTTCGGGTGCAAAGGGAAGTCGTCGATATGAATTTCAACATTGCTTATCCTGATCTGAAAAACCCTCAACGAGAAGAATTAATTCGTGCTAACTACCAATGGACTGCTAAGGTCGCCACCGAAATTCTGCGGATGGACCGATGGAAGAATAGAACCGCCGAATATGTTTCTTTCCACAACTTAACGGTATTGGACGAAGCACTCACTGAAAACAATGGAATCATTCTAGTAAGCGGGCATTTTGGGCATTGGGAAATGATTGTACCCAGCCTGGCAGAAAAGGGCTATCAAATGTATATCTATGTTGGTGAGCAGAGCAACCCCTTAGTCAATGCGATGCATAACACAACAAGAGCAAGCTTTGGAGCCAAAACTATCGACCGTGGATCATCTGCTCGGTTTGAATTCATGCGGATTCTTAAAAAACAAAATGTCTTGGCTATGCTGGTTGACCAAAATGATCGAAAAACAGATATGTTTGTTAATTTTTTTGGTAAGCTTGCTGCAGTCACACGCAGTGTGGCAGGATTCCACCTAGCCAGAAAAAGCCCTATTATTGTTTGTTACTGCCCCTTTGTGGAAAATAGGGTGGAAATTCACTTCGAACGGGTCAATTACCAAAAAACTGGTGATAAAACACAAGACCAGATCAATATCACACAAGCCATCAGTGATCGGATTGAACATTTTGTTCGTAAATATCCAGAACAGTATTTCTGGATGCATCGACGCTGGAGAACCAGACCCGCTGATGACCCCGATTTTATTTACTGAAATCGCTTCGTCATTGGTGACGGATGGGTAGAAAATTTGCAAAGTTAGATTGACATTATGCGATATCAAATTTATAATTTTGGTTTATTTTGATGGGTCGGTAGCTCAGTTGGTAGAGCATCTGACTTTTAATCAGGTGGTCCAGGGTTCGATTCCCTGCCGACCCACCAGTTATTTCAACTGGTTAGGCCCTTTTCAACTCTCTTAAATTTCTCTCAGATAGGCGCAGGATAGGCGGCAGAAAAGAAAATAGTCTCTTAGAAGAGGCTAAGTAGCTATGCCTGGATCTATTGCTTCACCTGCCAAAATATTGATTTCCTCCTTTTTTCTTATTCTAACGCTATGATGAGCTGTTTGTGACCTTCTACTGAGCTTTGAAATCGAAACGAACCTGAAACCTTGGTTGATCTTTCTAAAAAAGCGTGGGTCACAAATCAGTCTCGATCTACTTGTGTGCGCCCAGCATGGGCGAGATCTGATGGGGACTGGGCGTTCCCGTTCAGTCCCCTGTAGGTAAACCACTGCCTTCCTTATCCACGGAACCATCATGCGGCACTGGCGGGAAACTAGCCAGCTAACAGTGAACACAGTGTGTTCCTACCCGATTCGACGATTTTTTTGTTTTCTAATACACCTATTCAACAGTTTCGAATCGATCTAAATACACATTGACTAATCTATGCCCAGCTATCAACTCCTCAACTTGAGGCCAAATTCCAGTTAAGAATGTGTGGAAATCCCTTTTTCTCATATTTCCAAATCGTAGGTGAATCACTCTTGGTGGTGGAGATGAAATAATAATGCGATCTGAAAAATCCACATCTTTGGTTACAATCACCAAATCATTTTCCTGAGCGTAGTTCCAGATTTGAGTATCACTTGGGCTCTCCCCAAGAATAGAAACATGATTCAATGGAAAAGAAGGAGTAAATTGGATATTGAAGGGCAGATTCTCATCAAATAAAAATCCATTCATGCGATTTTTTGCACTTCATAACGGTTTGCCATCAATCTGGAGGCATATTGCATACAAGCGTGTATATCTTCTCTGGTAAGAGATGGGTATTCTTCTAAGATTTCATCGATTGAGTCTCCAGCACCTAAAAACTCTAAGATTGTTTGAACAGTAATTCGAGTTCCCGTTATCACAGGCCTTCCATTACAAATATCAGGGTTTATCGAAATTTTTTCTTCCATCATTGTTCTCTATATGGAGTTGATTTGAATGATGACAGCATGTAGTGGTCAAGTGAAAGTAGACAATTGATAAAGATTTTTTTCCTTCAGCCCGCCAGCGCCGCAGGCTAATAAGGGGTGCAGGGGATCGTAGATCCC
>JANQHV010000338.1 GCA_028282505.1 SAR324 cluster bacterium
TGAGAAAATTTTCGTTAAATAGACTCGCTATTCGCCTTAAATTTTCTCAAAAATCCGCTCAATGAGATCGATTTTTCGCAACGAACCATCTTTTCCAAACAGGTTCTAATGGAAACATTGAGTGGCGTAAAATAGAGGCTTTATTTTTGACATTAGGGGCAGTACGAACAGAAAGGGAAGGTTCTGCTGGCAATACCGCCCTGTAAGGCAGCATTGCCGTTAACTCATTGCCAGTTCAATTACATAAATGGCTCATTGATGGATCTCATAAAAGAAATCTCGGCAAGAACTCAAGGATAGGCCAGGATCTCTTTCAGGGGGAATCGGCTCGGTAGAATACCAGGCAATGTGGTCTTCAGGAGAACTATCATCCTCTGCCAAGACAGTGGCATCATCATTGAATCCAGCTAAGGGAGAGTTTTCACATTGACCTTGATGTGGGATGGCAATGGCCATTAACCCGTCACTCCAAGGGGTTTTGCATTTTTCTTCCAGATCATTTGTTTTCTCATTTTTCACCCGTATGGTGTGACAACCGGAAATGAATAAGACCGGGTGCTTTTCTAGCATAACACCCGGTTGGCCACATACTTCTCCAGGAACATCTACATGTTTGGTCCTCACTGCCATTCTGTGTCCTCCCCGGTTCTGAAGCAAATCTCCTGAATCCTGACATCCTGCGGCAATCGTGTATCCCCCTTCATAATCATAGCGAAAGTCCGTCGTAATATCGTCCTTCAAGTCAGCACAAGGCACCACTTCCCCTTCAGAATAGCACATTTTCTGGAACCGCTTGATGATTCCACTGACTGGATCATTTGCCGTCCAGACCCAACCTTCTTTAGGATCAGGAGGAAAGATAAAACGATCATAGTGGCTGTGATTGCTATCCGTCGCAGGATCTCCACAACTATCTGGTCCTGGGCCACGGTTATTGCCCCAATTGGCATTCTCGGACCAAAGATAGATGCCCAGATCCGCCCACCCTTCTCCTTGTTCAACATCCGGATTGGGATCATAAAGAAGGTGATCGGAACCCCGTTCACAACGATAAACGCCATACTGATTTTCAAAGATCCGCATCCGATGGCCATAGGTTTGGTACATAATGCCGTCGGACCCCTGAACTTGAATTTGAGCCCCATCGAATCGCATGGTGATGATTTTGGTATCACTGACAAAATTATAGTCCAGAGGTGCCTGCGGGAGTTCCAAATTAATCGGAACGTGGACCAACAAATCCACTGGGGGTAATACTTGTGATCCTCCTCCTGATGTTTCCCCTTCCTGCAACCAATCTTGTTCTGTCGGGCTCAAACCATCATCATGTGACCACACTGATGCAAAATAACCAAGAATCCCAAACATAGCGATCCATAAAATAATACTCCATTGATAAATCCGTTTCATAATGCTTCTCCTGAAATTAAGTTGTTATTTACATTTCTCATCACTCACTTCTCATTTCTTCAGTTTGCGCACCTGAGTCTTACGCTGTTGCCAGGTGCTTCGCTTCTGTGCTTTTTGTTGCTGAAACGTCTGTTGCTTCTGCGTTCGTTGTTGTTGAAAAGTTCCTTGCTTCTGTGCTTTTTGTTGCTGAAACGTTTGTTGTTTCTGTGCTTTTCGTTGTTGCACAGCAGCACGCTTTTGCTGTTTTTTCTGCTGAACGGCAGCTTTTTTTTGTGCTTTTCGTTGTTGCACAGCAGCACGCTTTTGCTGTTTTTTCTGTTGGACATCAGCCTTTTTGGGGATTTTGTATTGCTGTAAGTTAACCTGGGATTGAGCAATTGCCCCCTCTGGAAATCCTCCAACGAGGGTTCCCCAACATAGGGTAATTGCCAACAAGCCAACGATATTTTTTTTCATAAGAACCTCACTTGAATCATTGGGTTATCAGTTTTCAAAATTGGATAAAAAATTATGTAAGACCACGATGACAATTTTTGATATTCACAAAAACCATCACATCGAAATCTTGTCCCTTTGACTTTGGGAACAGGGAAAATTGTTCAATGAAAACCTGGATTTCAGGGGGTGAAATGGGGAAGAAACCGGGAAGATTCCGGGAAGAAATAGAAAAAAAGATCAATAATAAGAATGGAGTAGCAGAAAAACCTTAAGTCGATTTTCGTTGATGAACCTGCTTGAGCAAGTGGTTCAAGCGCATTTCCAGCTCCTGCTTGGCAGAAACATCCAAGTCACAATGGGACAACACGTAATAAGCAGTACGCACCACTTCACGCCAGCGGGGTTTTTTAGGTAACTTCTCAGGACTCAGGTACCGATCCATAGCCCTTACTCTCAAACGACCATCATCGATATGTACCCGCCAAATTTTGCTCTTTTCAGCCAACTCGATCTTATCAGTATGGGTGGTCTGTTGCCAAGACTCCAGCGATGTTTGCATGACATCCACCAATAATTGTCGAAACAACGTTTCGGGATCAGGAGATTGTGGTGAAGGAGACATGGGAACTGGAGGTTCCGCAAATGGTTCTGCATCTGCTGACTCTTCGGAAAAAGATTGACCTAATTGAGCATACAAGCTGGCATTTTCAATAGAAACAGCCGCTTGAGTGGAGAGCAGTTGCAAAATTTCTATACGATCCGGAGTAAATGTGCCAGGGGTGAGGTTGTTTTCCAGATACAAAACCCCCACAAGATGAGTTTGATGCATCATGGGGAAGCACAAAACCGATTTGGGTTGCAGGCGACGAACATAAAGATCGCTAGCAAATAATTCGGACTGCACCGCATCGAGAAGAACCAATTCTTTTCGAGTACGTTCGACATAACGAATAATGGACATGGGCAATTCATCATTGTCTTCGAGTGATTCTGCCTGGAGGATATGAATATCTTTTGAAGTACCTTTTACTGCGGTGCATAACTGATTTTGTCTGGCTAACCACAGGATACCTTTTTGAGCACCTGCATTTTCAAACACGATGTCCATCAAATTGTGCAATAACTCAGCAAATACTCTTTCTCCTGACAGCACTTCAGACACCTTTTTGACACTCATCCAATCTAAAATATAGGATTCATGGCTGCTTGAATGGGAAAAAGGGGATTGAGTCACTCCATCTTTTTCCCGAAAATGATCAGAAACCGAGTCAACAAAATGGGGGTAGTGTTTTTCCAAGTCCTGGACTTTCGTCCAAGCCCCCCACCGTTGATAAGCATAATGAGCATTCCTGAAATAAGCATGGGTGAGATGGGGAAAGTCCTGGGTGGAATAAAAACGGCCTGCCAGTTCATGAGCTAGTGCTTCTTCGTGAAGATACTGGTGTTTTTGAGCAAGTACAATTGCCTGGTCATAACATTCTCTCGCCACAGAAATTTTCTGTTCCACCCGTGCCCATTCAGCTTCTACCAAATACCATTTGTGGAGATAATTCATGGGAGCCTGCCATGCCCATGTTTTCATTCTTTTTTGATTGGCTTTGATTTTTTTCAGGTTGTATTTTTTTTCTGAGGGAGAGAAGGCGTCAAACAAAGCCAGGCGGGTGAGGGAATCGTAAAAGTAGAAGAAAGGCATCAAGATCATCATGACCAGACCGTCTGCATACTTTTCGGCACTTGTCGCATATTCCAATCCCTCTCGGTAGTTGCCAAAAAGAAAAGCCAGATACAACTTTTGGACAGAAAGGTGGTAAAGTGCTCGCTTATCTTCTGCTTCTAGAAAAGTAGCACGTCTTTGAGCCTCCTGATAATATTGTCCTTCCAGGCTGCAAGAGTTTTCAGACCTGTGACGCAGGTTCCAGGCCACCTGGCGGTAAAGCTGCAACTGATAATGAGCCGACTCCTGATGTAAATGCTGCAAGGTTTGGCTCAGGGAGGCTAATTCTTCTTCAAACTGTGTGAGTTCCATGCCTACCACAAAAGATTGATAGCAATACGCCGAAGCCGCGTAAGACACATATTCCCAGTTCCCAGCCTCCAATCCATTTTGATAAGCCGCCTGGAACGCTTCCAATGAGTCACTCCCGTGGGCTTTCCAATGACGAATGAACAAATGGACAACTGTTAAAATTCTCGATTTGAGCATTGGCGTGGAGGAACGTTGCATTAAGGACAGTGCTAATTCGCCAAAACGGTATCCGGACTCTAGATCACCAACCTTGCCACACAAAATCAAACCATATGCCGCATAAGCCAAAGCGGAGATGGGAGCATTGCCATGCTTGAGCGAGAGTTCAATGACTTTAAATACCACCAGAGGCAACAGTTGGGGGGCGACAAAATACGCATGAGAGAATGTTCTCGTTAAAATCTCCATAAGGGCTAAAGAGCGGGGATTTTCCATTGCGGGCAATGACTGAAGCCCCTTTAAGGATCGGCCTTTTAACAGAAATCGTGTTTTCAATAAATTGAAAACAATATGGGCTTTTTGGGGAGTCAGAGGAAAAGAAATACCAAAGTATTCCAAAACGGTTAAAGCAGTCTGCACCGCTTCCATACGCTGACCTTGAGCACTATAGGTATCTATCTGCACCAGATAAAGAGGAACTTTATCAATGTCATTCCGGGCATGTGCCAAACCTTGTTGGAGCAATGTGTCCAATTGGTCAAAATTTCCACTAAGGTAGGCGATCTCGGCTGTCGTGGTGGTCAGTGCTAACATAAGTGAATAATGGTGCGACCATCCATCTTCTCCTAAGAGTGTCATACCAGTCATCAAGTAGTGGAATGCCACATCATAAGCCACAGCACCTTTGGCCTTTTGTCCAGCTTGCAAATTTAACTCAGCGAGTGCTTTACGTTCAGCAGGAGAAGTTATCTGAGATATGGCCCGATTCAGGTGGTGGACTACTGAGAAAATTTGCTGCTGTGATTCGCCTGGGGAAATACCTTGCAAAAGAAAGGTGCCAATGCGGTAATGCAGAGTTTGCTGCTCGGTTTCAGAAACCAGCGAGACAATGGCTTGCTGGATTTGATCATGGGCAAAGGCACAGACAATGTTCGCATCTTCTGAGATTGTTGGATCAGCATCGAAGGTCTGTTGGAAAAAATCGCCCAGAGGTATTACTATTCCTGCCTCCACCGCAGACCAGAGGGCTTTCGACACGGCTGAGGTTGTTTGTTCACAAACCATCACCAGCATGTCTAACGCAAATTGTTGTCCTAAACAGGCTCCAACCTTTAAAACATCTTGAGTGTTTGGTTCCAATTGTTGAAGCCTGGGCAGCATCAACTCAATCATGTTGTCCGTCGTCTGCTGAGTCTGAATCTTATCCCAATCCCATTGCCACTGCTGTTCTGGTTGAAACCATAAGAGTTTTTTTTCATATAATGATTTTAAAAAGAGATTCATAAAAAACGGATTTCCACCAGTCCTCTGAAAAATCAATTCAGCTAACGATGCGGTATCATATGTCGTTGGTGTGAGAGCATCATGCACAAATTGAGTGACTGCCTCCAAAGTAAGAGGTGGCAGCGTGATTTGATGGACAATCGTCTCTTGTTTGAGCAGGTGTTCCACACTCAAAGCAAGTGGATGGGTGGCATGGACTTCATTTTCACGATAGGCCCCCAAGATAAAAAAAGCACGGCATTCAGGAGTAGTCGCCAGCATTTCCAACAATTTCAAAGAAGCTGTGTCCGCCCATTGCAAGTCATCAAGAAAGAGTACCAAGGGGTGTTCTGGTTGTGGAAAAATACGAATGAATTGCTGGAATACTCGATGGAAACGATTCTGTGCTTCCATGATTGGTAAATCGGACACTTCTGGTTGTTCTCCAATCAACAGGGTGAGCTCAGGAATGACATCTGCCACTACTGAACCGTTGTTGTCTAAAACGGCTAATAGTTGCTGACGCCAGTGAGCTACCTGGGTATTACTCTCGGCCAACAATTGCTGAATCAAAAGCCGAAAGGCCTGTATCCAGGGGGCATAAGGAATATCTCGATGTTGAAGATCACACTTGCCTGTAATGAAATACCCACAAGCCTCAGTGATCGACTTGTAGAGTTCCTGAATTAAGGTTGATTTGCCAATACCAGAGTAACCTCGGACGAAAAGCACCTCCGTTTGCCCTTGAGCAATTCGCTCAAATGCTGACAACAGGGTGCTGATTTCGTGTTGCCGACCATATAATTTTTGAGGCAATTGAAGATGGGGAGAGTGATCGTGTTGACCAATTTCCAAGGTTCCCACCCGGCCTGTAGCCTCCCACTGTTGCTGGCATTGGATCAAATCATACTTCAATCCAGCAACCGACTGGTATCTGGATTCCACATCTTTCTCCATCAACTTGAGAACGATTTGTGATAAACTGGCAGGAACGGAAGGACAGAGCTCATGAGGGGAGGTGGGTATGTGTGCCAGATGCATATGCATCCAGCCAATTGGATCATCGGCGGCAAAAGGACGTTGCCCGATCAATAGTTCATAAAAAGTGATACCCAGGGAATAGAAGTCCGTACGGTAATCCACCATACGGTTCATACGACCTGTTTGCTCAGGCGAAATATAGGGCAAAGTGCCTTCCAAAAGGGTTGGATTTTGAAAACGAGGATTCTCCTGACTCAAGCGAGACGCCAGACCAAAGTCAATGAGCTTCACTTGATGCGTGAAAGGATTATAAACAATATTAGAAGGATTGAGGTCTTTGTGAATGATTTGTTGTTGATGTACCTGATCCAGGGCCTCGCAGATTTTCAATGCCAGTGGAAAAAAAGTGACCAGAGGAAGAGAACCATCTTGCACCAGCTGGTTCAAAGCGTTCCCACCAAAGTCTTCCATGACGATAGCCCAGTGGTTCTGCAAATTGTCAAACTTCTCAACCTTAACAACACCCGGACCCTGTGCCTGACAGAGCAATTCATATTCCTGGCGAAAACGTACCATCACTTGAGGAGAAGGATACTCTGTTTTGAGTAATTTGATGATGTAACGTATTTGGGAGGAATCCAGGCATCCCCGATAAATCAACGACTGTTGCCCTTCATAGAGGAATTCTTCCATACTCATCTGTTTACATTTTTAGCATTCACTTTTTCAACACAAGAACATCAAGATCCATAAACGATAACATCTGAAAATAGGTGTGTAAAGGAATAAACTTCTGGTTAAAATCAGGGGACATAATACTAATTAATATTTTTTAGAAAACATTAATTAGTATTATGTCCCCTGATTTCTATTTTTACTAATTTTATATTTTTTTACATAAATCGTAATTAAATTATATTTTAGTCTATTTTTTCATTGATTAAAATTTACGAATAATTTATAATTTTACTTATTTCGTAAATTTTTAATTTTTTCATATTAAAAATGATATTTGTAGTCAACAGTGGAGAACAAGCTCTCAAGTTGTCTCTTCAATAAGCATGTTCAGCAAAACTTAAAAAAGAGATTCATGAAAATTCAGCAAACAGAACTTCCAAAGAAAGCCCTTCAATTAAAAGCAACGGCTCGTGAACTCTTCATGCGTCATGGTATCCGGCGAGTGACTATTGAAGAAATTTGTAAAACTTCAGGAATCAGTAAAATGACGTTTTACAAATACTTTTCAAACAAAACAGACATTGCCCAAAGAGTCGTGATGGATATCTATGAAGAAGGCCAACAGTGGTTTGATGAAATAAGTGCGCAGCCCATGTCTTTTGTGGAAAAGGTTGAAAAAATGCTCCAGTTGAAAATGGAAATGTTAGAAAAAATGAGTGATGAATTTCTCACAGAGTTGATGGATCTCGAAACGGAACTCAAAGAGTTTGTATTGGAACAACAGCATAAACATATTCAACATACTTTAGATTTTTTTATGGAAGCACAAAAACAAGGTGAAATCCGGCAGGAGATTGCACCACAGTTTATTTTATTCATGCTGAATCACTCTTTACAAATAGTGAGAGATCCACAGCTGACTCAAATCATCCCCAATCCACGTGAACGAGTCAAAGAACTATCTTATTGGTTGGTATATGGCCTTATGCCATCTCCTGAGCACCATTAAGGTAACTATGAAAACTCTGGTTGAAGATCTTTATATTGGCTTACTGTTAATTTTATCAATGAGTGCTCCCTCGGCTGCATTGGGAAGTGAATTTAATGGAGAGCTGAATGCCTGGATCACCTTAGAAAGAGATGCACCAAAACAAGGAGCAAATGGCATCCGTTATCTGCCTTCTTTCCAGCAACATACCTTATTAGGAGAGAGCTTGGAGTTAGATCTAGAAATCTCAGCTAATTTGTATGGAATCATGTGGAAAGACAATACTAATGGTCAAACAAACACTGATGGAGAAATCAAAGCCTATCGCACATGGGGACGCATCTTTACAGACGAATTTGAAGTACGCATAGGGTTGCAGAAAATTACATTCGGCCCTGGAAAGGTCTTAAGATCACTCCAATGGTTTGATCAAATTGATCCACAAGATCCTACAAAATTTACAGAAGGCGTGACAGGTATCTTGTTACGGTATTATGCTCAAAACAATTCCAATGTGTGGGTGTGGACTCTCTATGGCAATGATGAAGTAACAGGGATTTCTCCTTTTGCCTCAAGAGAGAATCGTCCAGAATTTGGAGGAAGACTTCAAATTCCAATGGGAAATGGTGAAGCAGGTGTTTCTGTGCATTATCGAACTGTCGATTCCCATAAGGTATTTGGTGAAACCGTTCCACAGATTGCTGAAGAGCCCAAAAATGAAAAGCGAGTTGGGGTTGATGGATATTGGGATGTGGGGATTGGGTTGTGGTTTGAAATGACTCATCTTTCATTAGAACCACCTGTTATTTTGCCTGAAGAACAAACAATGGGAACATTAGGAGTGGATTATACCTTCGATGCGGGCAACGGCATTTATTCATCCTTAGAAGTGATGAAAATGATGACATCGTCAAAAAATAAACAGTTGGAAAACCAGGCCACATGGTTAACGGCATTGAATGGCAGCTATCCCTTGAACTTCGTGGATCATCTACAATTCCTGGGCATATGGGATATTGAAAATGAGGTGACTACAATACAAACAGGATGGCAACGCACTTATGATGATGTTTTATTCAATTTAAGTTTCATTATCAGAGATCACCAGGAGAACACCTCGCATGATCGCATGATAGTAGAGGCAACAGAGCCTATCAATGAACAGCAAGTGAAGTTTCTCATTCAATATAACCACTGAAACAAAATTTCGTTGCTGAAGGGCAAAAATGCCTCAAATTTGTCATGCTGAGTGTAGTCGAAGCATCTTTGTGAAACCCTTCGACTCCGCTCAGGGGGACGGCATTTATTATGCCAAGATAATCTAAATCACAGGGTTACAGATGAATAATGAAGAGGAAATATGACAGAACGATCAATTATCTCCTTAGACCAGGTTGACAAGGTCTTTCCAGTAGGAGATGGAAAATTTTACGCATTGAAACAAATTGATTTAAATTTTGAAGAAGGAGAATTTGCGGGACTGGTGGGTCCCAGTGGTTCCGGAAAAACAACACTGTTGAATGTCATTGGAGCTCTGGACAAACCTTCGAGAGGTAGAGTTTCTGTTTTGGGTCAAGATGTGAGCCAACTTCGCGCTAAAGAATCAGCTCATCTCAGATCTGAAAAACTTGGATTCATTTTTCAAACCCACAATCTGTTGCCAGTCTATACGGTTTATGAAAACATTGAACTTCCTCTGCTTTTGCTGCGTACACCGGCAAGTGAACGAAAAAAAATGATCATGGAAACCTTGGAGTGGGTAGGATTGACGGACAAATGGAAAAGTAAACCAAACAAGCTTTCAGGAGGACAATGTCAACGGGCTGCTATTGCACGTGTGATGGTGAAACGTCCCCAGATCGTTTTAGCGGATGAACCAACTGCCAACCTGGATGCTGAAAATTCACACATGATTCTGAAAACCATGAAGAAACTCAATCAAGAACTCAAAACGACATTTATTTTTTCAACACACGATGAAAAAGTCATTCAATATTTGGTTCGTAAAATAACGTTAACGGACGGAAAAGTGACTCAAGATGAAATCGTGAACAAACTGAAAGAAAGCAGGTGAAACCGATGATACTGTTCCGTTTAGCCTTCAGAAATATCAAAGCTGCTGGATTGCGAACCTGGCTCAACACCTTTGTCATCTCCTTGACCTTTTTTGCGATCATTTTTCTGCAAGGCATGTATAACGGGATGTATGAACAAATGGTCAGAGTCCGCATTGACGATGAACTCGGGCACGGACAATACTGGCATAAAAATTATGATCCGTTTGATCCTCTCACCCTTGAAGAGAGTCATGCCCCTCTCCCATCGGCCATCCAGCCTTATATTCAAAAAAAGGAAGCTGTTCCGGTTCTGATGGTGCCAGCAGCTATTTATCCCCAAGGAAGACTTCAATCGGTTGTCTTGAAAGGGATTCCATCCAACCAAACTATTTTAAAGTTGCCTACTTCTGAAATGCAATCATCCATGCAAGAAATAATTCCAATCATGATGGGGGAGCGCATGGCCAAACAAACGGATTTGGCAATTGGGGATACGGTTACGGCACGATGGAGAACCAATGATGGGGCATTTGATGCACTTGAATTGGAGTTAGCCCACATTTTCAAAACGGATGTACCAGCAGTAGATTTTGGACAAATTTGGTTACCATTGGAACACTTGCAGCAAATGTTCGATGTTTCTGATCATGCCACCATTATCATCATGCAGCAGGAAGCAGGAAAACAGCAGATAAACATCCAATGGGATTTTCACTCCTTGGAGACACTTCTGGCAGATACCAAACAGTTTGTACAGTCCAAAAACGCAGGTGGCAGTATTTTTTTCAGCTTGTTGTTATTTTTGGCCATGATTGCCATTTTGGACACACAGGCTTTGTCTATTTTTAAACGGCGTAAAGAAATTGGAACCCTGATGGCTTTGGGCATGACACCTGAAAAAGTATTAGGACTCTTCACACTCGAAGGAGTGATGCAAGGATTCTTTGCAGCATTCGTCACTGCTATCTGGGGAGGTCCTATTTTCTGGTATATGAACAAATATGGCATTCGTTTTTCTGTATCAGGCGATCAATACGGATTGGCGTTGAGCGAAATCCTCTATCCTGCTTATACCTTCAACCTATTCGCAGGGGCCTTCATGTTTGTCATGGTGCTCTTAGTCATTGTCAGTTATTGGCCTGTTCGACACATCTCCCGGCTTTTGCCAAGTGATGCATTGAGAGGGAGGTAAACATGATTTACTTTTTATGCAAAGGCTTACTGCGGGATCGTTCTCGCAGCTTAATCCCATTCCTTGTAGTGACAGTAGGTGTCGCACTTACCGTTTTGATGGAGGCTTGGATTTCTGGGGCAGTGGGAGATATAATCGAAACAAATGCTAAATTTAAGGATGGGCATCTCAAGGTGCTATCTCGTAGTTATGCGGAACAACAAAGTCAATACCCCCTCGATCTCTCACTCACGGATACTCAGCACTGGTTGCAAATTTTACGTCAGAAGTATCCTTCCGTCAATTGGCAAATGCGAATTTATTTTGGAGGATTGCTGGATTTTCCCGATGAAAACGGTGAGACCATGGCTCAAGGTCCTGTTGCGGGAACAGGGATTGATTTGTTGTCTCCTGATTCCAAAGAAAAGGAATATTTCAATCTCAATTCTGCTCTGGTCAAAGGAACACTTCCTCAAAATCCTGGTGAGATTTTAGTCACAGATCAGTTTTTTGAGCGACTCCATCTGTCAATTGGACAAAGTGCTACATTAATCAGTGTGGGAATGGATGGAGGCATGGCCGTCCATGCTTTCAAAGTGGTAGGAACGATCAATTTTGGGGTGACTGGTTTGGATCGTGGTGCGATCATCGCTGATGTATCAGATGTTCAGGAAGCCTTGAATATGATTGATGCCACCAGCGAAATTTTTGGATATTTCAAAGCAGGTCGTTTTTTGAAACAACAAGCCATGACAATTTCTCAAATGTTTAATCAAGCATACTCCAAACCCAATGATCCTTTTTCTCCGGTGATGCAAACCTTCCTAGACGGAGACATTGGGCAGGCGATGGGTTTCATGGACCGTTATCTTGCTTTTATTCTAATCATCTTTGTCTTCATCATGGCCATTGTTTTGTGGAACTCTGGAATCATGAACGGCATCAGACGTTATGGAGAAATCGGAATTCGCCTGGCAATGGGAGAAACGAAGAACCACATTTATTTCACAATGTTAGGGGAAGCACTGATTGTGGGGATTATCGGCTCTATTTTAGGAACAATGGTGGGACTAATCCCTGCCTATTATTTACAGGAAGTGGGGTTTGATATCAGCAGCATGATGGGATCCACCACCTCCTCCATTCTCATTTCAACCATCATGCGAGCACAAATCAATTCCATGACCTTCTGGATTGGATTCATCCCTGGTGTTTTAGCCACTGGTGTTGGTACCTTGATGGCGGGCATTGCCATTTACCAACGTCAAACTGCTGAACTGTTTAAGGAACTCGAAATATGAAAACGATATTGATGTTGATCACAGGATTTTTCATTCCTGGTTTGGTTTGGGCCAATAATCCATCGGCAATCGAAATCCTGGATCGAATTGATCAGAACATGACAGGAGAAAGCATGATTTCCAAGAATTCTTTGGTAATTCATGGCCCCCGTGGTTCTCGCAGCATTAAAGCTCAAAGCTGGATTCGAGGCACCGATCATTCCTTCACAGAGTACCTGGCTCCAGCACGTGAAAAAGGGACAAAAATGTTGAAGGTCGCCGACAACCTTTGGATCTATTATCCCCGGGCTGATCGGATTGTTAAGATTGCCGGGCACATGCTGCGGCAACCCATGATGGGCTCTGATTTGTCTTACGAAGATATGATGGAAAAAGTGAAAGTGAAAGACGCCTATGATGCAACTGTTGAAGGCACTGGAGAGTTTATGGATCGTTCTTGTTGGATTCTCCATCTAAAAGCGAAAACGGCTGACATTGCCTACCAAGCCCGCAAAATTTGGGTAGATCAGGAGCGCTTCATTCCCTTAAAAGAAGAGTTGTATACCAAACAAGGTAAGCTGTTAAAAACAGTAGAAATACGAGAGGTCTTTCGTACCAAAGATCGGTGGTATCCTCGAAAAATGTGGTTCAAAGATGCGTTCAAAACTGGAAAAGGAACTGAAATCCTGATTCATGATATTGAGTTTGATATAGAAATTCCTAATTCTAAATTTTCAAAACGGGCGTTGAGGCTGTAAAATAAGTAAGAAATTATCAGCAAAAAACAACCTTCTTGCCCGTAGAGCGACCATTTTGGGTCAATGAATTCGAGGCACCTTAAATTTGGAGATTTTTTGTTTTTTTTCACTTACTCTACAACCTCGTTGGGTGCATTAAATACGAACACCTTTGCAATGAAATTCTTATAAAGGAACATGCTATGCCATTCCCCGCAGAATATGAGAGAGCATCAGAACACTTTAAAAGGTTCTTAATGGATGCAAGAGATGCTTCAATGTTGGGAAGTTCTCATCAAGCCTATACGATGGTACAAGGAGTTTTGCAGACTTTTCGCCGTAGATTAGATATAAAGGAAGCCATCCTTTTCGCTAACGTACTTCCACCTATGCTACGAGCCCTCTTCGTGACTGACTGGAATGTTGACGAACCCAAACGTCTATTTGAAGACCGCCTAACTATGACTAAAGAAGTTCAAAAATTACGTGCAGATCATAACTTCGCTCCTGATTCAGCAATAAAAGATGTTGCGGTTGCTCTGAGGAAGCATGTTGATGAGACGGCTTTTGACCAGGTTCTTGCAATGCTTCCTGATGGTGCTATCGAGTTTTGGCGGGCATAATGTGTAGTAGTCAACTGAAAACGGTTGTCCCTCAATTTTGATGATGAAATCGTGCAAATCATTGATTTTATAATTTTTTCTAAAATGAAATAATCCTCATAACATATTGATATCATTTTATTTTTTAATAAAATAATCTTTATTCAAAGAACTTTCAATGCAACACACAATGCATCGGCCAAAGAGTATAAATCTGCTCTATGCAATCTTTTTTGTAAAACGATCTCACGCCAATAAAGAGGCGAGATCAGAATGTCCTTCATTAATTCTAAGTTCGATTCTTCTCTCAATTCACCCCGTTGGATCGCCCGAATCAACACGATTTCCATTCGATTTCTACGCTCTAATTGAAACGCCTCTAGGATCTTTCTGACGGCTGGATTCCGTGTTTGCTCCGCATGAATATCTGCCACGATCCTTCTGAGTAGAGGATGGCGCAATAGTCGTCTAACTACGAGCAGTAGCGCAACAATATCTTCATAAAGAGAACCGTGATCATCAATCTCTGTGATGGTCAGACCCACCGCATAGAGCCGATTTTCTACCATATCCAATTTAGAAGACCAACGACGATAAAGGGCTGCTTTGCCTACTCCTGCACGACGAGCAACTGCTTCTAAACTCAGTGCTGACAGTCCTCTGACTGCCCACTCTTCAAATAGAGCACGAGTCAATGCATCTGTAACTTCCACTTTCATAGAGGAATGTCGCCCCTTCTTAGATTTCTGAAGCTGGTTCATAGTGAAACCCTTTTTCGCTGAATGTTTTATTCATAAATAAGTGGAACGATACTGGATCGTTCCATAAAATGCAAGATTGAAATGTTGCGATATCCTTATCAGTGGATAATCACCATTTTGTAAAGCGCACTATCCATATCACGAGTAAATACGCCTATTGTTGAAAAATGCATTATTTTTCATTTTTTTATTTACAAAAATGAAACGATACGATACAGTCTCGTTTCGAATAACAGAACGGAACTGTTCCGTTCCACTTAAAAGCACATTATATGAATCTATACTATGGAGTAAATGCGTATGTCAGAGAGCAAAACATTTTTTTATTTAAGAGAACTCATTCTGCGAGAATTGGGAGACATCCTCACCCCGGGAGAAGGATTTATCGGGCTTTTCGATAAGAATGGCGTGATGGAATTTCCTTATGCACCTGAAGGCGGAGTGGCAAAGCTGGAGGGAGAGCAAGAAATGCTGGAATACTTTGCCAAGGTCGGTGATCTTTTGGATATTGATGAATTCATTCATGATCATACCTATCTCACTGCGGACCAACAGACCGCCATTCTTGAATTTCACTGTCATGGAAAGTTCATTCCCACAGGGGCTCCTTATAATCAAAAGTACATTTCAGTGATTTCGATTGCTGATGGAAAGATTACTCATTACAAAGATTATTGGAATCCAGAAGTGATTCAGAAAGGCTTGGAGGATAATTGGGAGACGAAACTCAGTGACTAACAGGCACATACATAAAAATCCTCTTAGTGCTCAAATGAAGAAGCCATATCCGGCCCATAGATCTATTTCAACCAAACGCCGATAGGCGATCATTATCTAAAGGAGAAAGTTATGAAAAAGAAAAAAGTAATTGTTACAGGCGCTTCTGGAAAAACCGGCAGTAGAATCTCAACTCAACTGGAAGCAGCAGGCCATCAAGTCTATCAACTTGGTAAAACATATCAAAATGAAGAAATGAAGTATTATTTTGACTGGCATGAACCATCTTCCTATGATTTGGGACTCTCTCAAGAAGAATGGCAGGACATAGATGCGGCTTATCTTGTGGCACCTTCCGGGGTATTTGACCTAGTTCCAGCGATGAAACCCTTTATTGATCAACTTCTTGCACAAGATATCATCCCTGTTTTATTGAGTGCCTCTTCACTAGAGATGGGAGGAGCGCTAATGGGGGCCATTCATGAATATCTGCAACAAAATGCGTCTCATTGGCATGTAATTCGTCCTTCTTGGTTTATGCAAAACTTCACTGAGCAACAACACCTACCCACAATCAGAAATGAAGGAAAAATTTATTCTGCAACTATTGATGCAAATGTTGCCTTCATTAGTGCAGATGATATTGCAGCGGTTGCTGCAAGGCTTCTTACAGATCCAAGCTTAGAGAGCAGAGATTATATTATTACTGGGCCTGAAGCGATTTCTTATAACAGGGTTGCACAGATTATTAGTGAGAGCACAGGAAAACATATCCAACATGAAAAACTCACAGAAGGGCAACTGAGCCAATTTCATCAAACGAATGGTTTGACCAAAGAATATGCAGATGGATTAGCAGCATTGGATACACTCATTGCTTCAGGATCAGAAAATAGAACTACGGATTGGGTAGAGCAGCTTGCAGGAAGGTCACCTGTTACATTTACTTCTTTTGCTCAAGCAAATCGATCCGCTTGGCTATAGTCTCTGAATGGTTAACCTGAACCACTCTAGGAATGTTCCAAAAATAACTTACACATTTACTTGTCTTTTATTCCGATTTCCTGCGTTGACGCATCGCCCACGTAGTTCGACTACGCAGACGATCCA
>JANQHV010000339.1 GCA_028282505.1 SAR324 cluster bacterium
TGGATCGTCTGCGTAGTCGAACTACGTAGGCGATGCGTCAACGCAGGAAATCGGAATAAAAGACAAGTAAATGTGTAAGTTATTTTTGGAACATTCCTAAGTATTCAAATTCTTGTTATCACAGTCTTACTCTTAATCTCTGGAAATTGAGGGATTAAGAGTAAGAATTTGTGTACTTTCTTGTGAATTCTCTAATGGGCTCTAAGGAAACGTAGATGCCTGGCTTTTACTAATGCGTATTCCAATGAACGAGAGTACTCCTCCCAGAAAAAAGAAAAATAAAATCAATTGGCGATGCTGTTTCCAATAAGGATCACAGAGAAATACGAGCATCAAAAATACAATGGTCACTAGAATACCAACTAAAACATACTTTTTTTTGTAGAGAAGCCTGAGGCGATAAAAGATAAACGAAAGTCCAATATACAAAATAGTCAGCATGAATAGGAAAAATAAAATGACTCGGGATATCCAGCGATGCGGGCATAAAAAATTGCAAATCCGAACCGAGGCATCAATCACAGGTTGTGGGACCCAGGCATAATAATTCGCTTCCAGAGAAAAAATCTGTTTGACTGCTTGACCCGCTTCAGCAGACACTGGGACAGGCCATAAACCGACCCCAGCATAATTCCATTCAGCATAATTCAAAATATGGTTCATTTCCTTGATTTCGTACCCATCTGGAAAAATCATAGGTACCATTTTTTGGATAAGCTTCCTTGCTTCAAGTTCATCAGAAGGAGAATCAAATAGTTTCCTCACTCGTTTCATGATCACCAAGGAATCTAGAGTCTCTTTGGGTGTTGGCACGAGCGGGTCAATAAACACAATAAATAGATTAATGTGTGGAGCAATGGCTATTAAATTTTCCAAGGTATAAAAGCCTTGTGAGTTCACCAGCGCATCTGCGGGAATCATGAGATTGAGATAAAATCGATCCGTCACTTTAGCGGTTTTAGTTCCAATGAGTTGCTTTTTTAGCTGACTGACAAATGCCCCAAATGCCTTTTGAGCAGACGGTTTTGTTAGAGTCCGAAGGTTAAAGTTTAAAGACACGCCATCTGCCATTGACCGGGTAGGGCTGGTTCCAAAACTAAGAAAAGGTTTGAGACGATTGATGGGATAATCCTCCCGGTTTTTTTTCAGAGCTGCATCAATTTGGTCAATGAGGTTTTGTGTAAAGTAAGTGGCATCGGTCATAGGAAAATCCTGAGTGATCGCCATGTCTAATTTCACTTTATATTGATGGGTGCGATCCACAAACAAGGAATAAGGTTTTTGATTTTTCCAGTTAGGAGGAGGAACCAGTTTATGCTTGGCATTCAATACATGCGAAAAAAAGTTGATTCTGGTAAAGATACTAAAATCAAGGGTTTGTACTTCACCATTATCCCAATAGGGATACATCCCTATGATAAACTTGGGTGAATCCCCTTCCCTGAATATCGTATCCGCACATCCGCAATCTCCACTTTCCCATTGAGTATAAGGTAGGACGTTATGCGGAATTGGTCCTTGTTTGTGTGCCAAATCAAGGAGCATTTTGTAATCATCCTGCATGAAAAGTTTCAACCGAACCAAAGCGGTTCCAAACAAGCTTTGTTCCAAAAACACAATGTTTTCCAGGGACTTCAAGGCTTTGAGCTGTTCCTCAGCAAAGATATTGAGTCCCAATTGGTCGGAGAGTTTTTTTAAGGAATTCTTAGTCATTCGGTATTTAGGAGCTTCGTTTTCACCAGGATCTTCAGTTACCAATTCTTCAAGATACTGATTCTGGTCGTCAGTGATGTTTTTCAATATCTTTTTAAGAGCGTTGTTCAATTCGGTCTTCTTTTCATAATCCAAATCCACCAACTCTTCCAATTGCTGGTACGCGCTGTGTTTAGCTTCCAGTTGCGCCAAATCATCGAAAGTTAGCAAATAGTGAGAATTTAATGAAGCATTGGATTTATTTTCCGCCCCTGACACCACCATAGGGAAACCTGCCACGATGAAAAGCATGATCCATCGCATGCTCTGAGGAATCAACCCTCGCATGATTCTAGAAAACCGTGCATTGTTCATAATTTTTCCTAAAACGTTTTTCCTTCTTTTTGCAGTTCTTTGCCAATCCCCTTGATCAAATCTTGTTGGCAAATCCCGTCTCTCTTGGCTTGCAGAGCACTGATCGCTCCGTAGCGAACCACATTGGTAATGGCCCCTCCCGACAATTGATAGTTTTCGGCCAATTGTTCCAGGCTAATGGCGGGATCTAAAGGAATGTGGCCATTGAGCATGGTTTGCCAAAGCTGTAAACGTTCATTGGCATCTGGCATGGGGAAATAAATCATGGACTGAAACCGTCGAGAAAATGCTTCGTCGATGTTGGCTTTCAAATTACTGGCGAGAATCACCACCCCTGGAAAATCTTCCACTCGCTGGAGTAAATAAGCAATTTCCTGGTTAGCATGTCGGTCGTTGGAGTTAGTGGCTTGAAACCGTTTTCCAAAAAGTGCATCGGCTTCATCAAAAAATAAAATCCAGTTTTTGGTTTGAGCTTGATCAAATACATTGGCTAGATTTTTCTCCGTTTCTCCAATGTATTTGGAAATCACAGAGGACAGATCAATGCGGTAAACGTCTACCCCTGCCGACACTCCAATCAAACAGGCCGTTAATGTCTTTCCGGTTCCCGGAGGGCCGTAAAAGAGGCTGCGATACCCTGGTTTCAAAGACTTAACCAGGCCCCAGGTATGGAGAATGGTCTGAGAAGACTGGAGCCATATTTTGATTTTTTCAATTTCTTCCAAAGCTTCTGAAGGCAATACCAAATCCTTCCAGGTTAGCGGAGTCGTTAACCGTTTTGCGGGAAAATGAATATTGTAGTCTGGTTTTTGATCCAGACCCGTAGTCAACTTATTGAGGTATTCCGGACTGATCAATAACGCACTGCTAAAAAACGGTTCATTTGAACTCGGACGTTGCAAACGAAGAATGCCATGTGTTGTGAAAACATGATCGTCTTCAAAAAGTCGAACGACTTCAAAACGTTTGCTTAAATCAGTTCCTGCTAACATAAAAGCCGCCGTTTCACAGGTTGGCAAAAAGCCACCATGTGTATGGCCTTTTCTTCCACCAAACTCGGTGTATCCCCGATCAAAATTTTGATTCTTGACAAAAAGGAGATCCAACGCTTGTGGACAAATATGAGGCATCAACGCCAACAACAGCACAATACGTTCATTAAAACCAAATTGGTGTTTCTGTATCAGTTGTGCATAAGCGGCCGGGGAACTGGATAAATCCGGTGGAAGAATTTGATCCAGGCTTTTC
>JANQHV010000666.1 GCA_028282505.1 SAR324 cluster bacterium
CCTAACCTTCTATTAGGAAAGTCTATTGCTGAGATCGTCCATCCTGATTATCGGGCCATTTCCAAACAGCGAATTCAACAAGTCATGGGCGGCCAAGAAATTTCAGTACTGGAGCTAAAATTCGTCCGCCTGGATGGTACTGTAGTTGACGTGGAAGCAGCAGCCATTCCTTTTGAATATCAGGGAAAAGCAGCAGTAGCCTCCATTGCCAAAGACATTACAGAACGCAAAGCCGCCGAGGAAAAAATCAAAAGACTCAATGAAAAACTCGAACGACGAGTAAAAGAAAGAACATTGCAGTTAGAGGAATCAGTAGAAATCCTGCAAAAGACACAAAATCAACTCATTGTTCAAGAAAAACTGGCATCTTTGGGACGAATGGTGGCTGGTATTTCCCATGAATTGAAAAATCCACTCCATTTGGTCAATAACTTTGCTGAACAATGTATGATCGCGGCCAGGGACCTGCAACAGGAATTGAAAAAGGGATCTCCACACTGGAATCAGGAAAAAATGGATGAATCCTTGTATGTGATTGAAAAATCGGCGGCAATGGCTAACAAACATGGCCAGAGAGCCGATAGCATCATTGCTGGAATGCTTCTCCATTCACGAGGTGCGAGCGGCGAATGGCAATTGGTGGATGTGAACCTCCTCCTGCAAGAATATGCCGACCTTGCTTTTCACAGCATGCGAGCAACCGATCGGACCTTCAATGTGACCTTCAAAACCAATTTTGATGATTCCATTGGTTTGGTCAAAGCGGTTCCACAAGACATCAGTCGTGCATTTTTCAATATTTTGAATAATTCACTTTATGCCGCACGCCAGCGATTTCATGAACAACCTACAGATTTTGTCCCAATGGTGAAGGTCAATACCCGACAGCTGGACAATCAGATCGAAATTCGAATTTGGGACAATGGAACCGGTATCCCCCAACAAAAGATCGATAAAATATTTGAACCTTTTTTTACCACCAAACCTGCTGGTGAAGGAACCGGTCTGGGACTTTCTCTTTGCTATGAGATCATTACTCAGGAACACCACGGTTCCATTCGAGTGAAAAGTCAAGAAGGAGAATTCACTGAGCTCATTGTGCTGCTGCCCGACCAAAAAACAAAAGAATGATTAAAAAAATTAACCACTTCCTGGTGACAGAAAGATGGATTTTTTAGGCAACACTCTGTATTATGCGAATACTGATTTTCTGAAATTTCCTTATTCCAAAGAACAATTCAAGCGGGTATGTCAAAACACATTTATTTAGAAACATTGGGGTGCGAAAAAAACCGAGTGGATTCGGAGATCATGCTGGCAGCTTTGAAGAAACAAGACTATCGACTCACCGATCAGGCAGAATCGGCTCACGTCATTGTGCTCAACACTTGTGCTTTCTTAACCGCAGCGACAGAAGAATCCATCGACCGGATTTTAGATTTAAGCGATTACAAAACCACAGGCCAGTGCGAAAAACTAGTAGTCACGGGATGCTTAAGCCAGCGATATCAAGATGAACTCTTATCCACAATTCCAGAACTGGATGGTTTACTGGGCTCCAGTAACTTTGACCAAATACCTTTTCTCATTTCACAAATATATGACAATCCTGACCATCCACAAATTTTAATCAATAAAAAGCCACACTATACTCAATACGAAAAACAAGAGAAAATCCAGAGCACTCCCCGCCATTTTGCCTATTTAAAAATTGCAGAAGGCTGCTCCAATATGTGTTCGTTTTGTAACATTCCTTATTTACGTGGCAGATTCAGCAGTCGTTCCATCTCCTCTATCGTTGAGGAATTACAAACATTGATCCACCAGGGTGTGCGGGAAATCAACCTGCTGTCTCAAGATACTTCTTCTTATGGCAAGGATTTATCAGAAGAGGTGGATATCGCAGCCTTACTATCGGCAATCAGTAAAATCGACGGAAACCACTGGATTCGTTTATTCTATGCCTATCCCAACACATTTTCTGAGCAGGCGTTGGAAATCATGGCCAACGATTCCCGTTTTTGCCGATATTTGGATATGCCATTTCAGCACATCAACGATGCTGTTTTGGAAAAAATGAATCGTAAAATCACAAAAAAAGAAATTTATGCCAAAATAGCCCAGATCAAAAAACAGATACCTGATATGGCATTGCGGACTACCTTTATCGTTGGTTTTCCCACAGAAACAGAAGAAAACTTTGAAGAACTTGCTGCCTTTGTTGCAGAAGGCCATTTTGATCACATTGGAGTATTCACTTATTCTCACGAAAACAACATCCCCTCCAAAAAATGGGGGGACCCTGTTCCCAATGCCTTAAAACAAGAGAGAAAAGCACAACTTTTAGAGATACAGCAAAATATCAGCCTTCAGAAAAATAAAACGCATATCGGCAAAACACTAAAGGTATTGGTCGATGGAGTATCACAAGAAAGCGATCTCTTGTTGCAGGGCCGCACAGAATACCAGGGAGCGAACATTGATGGGCTGGTTTATATCAATGAAGGCCATGCATTGCCCATGGAATTCAATCTGGTTGAAATTACAGAAGCACATCCCTATGATCTGGTAGGACGTGCGCTCCAACAGTAGAAGAAGATTTTGTTAAATTGTTTGGGACCTTTCAATTTTAGTTACAGATGTGAGAAACTGTCAACTGCTTTACTGCAATTCTGAAAGGTACCAATTGTTTTGTTCCGGTAATGCCGGATTAGTTCGAGTTTATAAAAAAGGAAGGTTATGTCAGGACATAGTAAATGGAGTACCATCAAACATCGAAAAGGAGCACAAGACGCCAAACGTGGTAAAATTTTTACAAAATTGATCAAAGAAATTACCATTGCAGCAAGACTGGGCGGAGGAGACCCAGAGGCCAACCCACGATTGCGTACTGCCGTTTCCAATGCAAGAACCCAAAGTATGCCCA
>JANQHV010000343.1 GCA_028282505.1 SAR324 cluster bacterium
TCTGGAGAACTATACCAGAAAATCAGAATGAGATAGAGTATTTAGATGGGTTGCAGTGAGAAAAACTATCAACTCCTTTACTGTGATTCTGAAAGTTGCTGTTCCTTGCAGCTATAGCTTTCCAGAAAAGTTTCTTCCTGAAGTTCCCCCTTTTTTTGAAAGGGGGGCAGGGGGATTTTTCACAGTTACCATAGGAGATTATAGGCTGCCCCAGGGAAATGGGTCAGGATCTGGAGAAGGGTCCGGCCCAGGGTCTACAGAGCAAAGCGTTGCACTTATTGATACCAGCTCTTCTGTTTTTAGTTCTACCAGCAAAATTTGTTGGACCTGATCCGATAAATGAACCTGTGATTTTGTATCAATGCCGACTCCTCTCAAAAGCTCGTCAGCATTGGCATGATAAGCTTCTTGTTTCGCCGGGGACAAAGAAAGGTCTGTTAAAAAATGAAATAAAGTGCTCATTGTTTTCTCCTTATAAAGTGCAAAGAATCATAGTTTTTTAATAACAACATCGCTGTTTTCAAAAATTAATGTGCCCAATGGATGAAGTGCTAAAAAAAGCCATTCGCCTCGAAAAATCACTTTTGGCCCGTTCCTCTTCTGGAGGGTACAAATCACAGAATTGAACAGCCCACGTGTTATCATCTAAAATAGATTTGATGAGATCGCTGTAATAGCGCCATTTCTTACAAGCCGCACCAATTTCCTCCAGCACTGAATGGGAATAATACCGCTCAAAGACTGTTTCTATCAGTTTTCCTCCTTCAGGTGTTTTCAAAACAGCTTTAAATGGTTCTTCGAAAGGAACGTCTGCTCGTTGAAATTTGTCATAAATCGCATCAAGGAATGCATCTTTGTTTGGATAATGCAGATCTTTTGTATTGATGAAAGGCAATTGGTCAATGGCCAACAGATACTGGCTAATTTCTGCAACTAAGAGAATTTGTTCTTCCTCACCTCGATCCCCAAAATCTCCTGTCCACTGAGCATAAAGTTCTCCCAGATAACTCTCACAGGTATAAGCGAGTGGACCTGTAGCCACAACCAGTTTCAAGAGGATGGCCATGATTTCTCCCAAAAAATGTTTTGCACTCTCGTCCCACTTCTTCAGTTCCATACTCTCCGATTCTAACCCGTGCTGAAGCTTTTGTGAAACAACAGCTGCACCGACGAAACCCACATGGGCCAAATAAAATAAGATATCCAGATCAGGATATCTAAACGGGGTTCCTTTTTTGCTCAAATAGCTATCTAAAAACATGGTACAAAGGGCTTGCCCTACATCTAAAACATGAGGATCAGGATCTTTTTTAATGATCCTCTTCCATAAAAGGTCTATCATGCCAAGATGCATATTTGTAAATATTTGTCCTACAGGGGAAACACGTTTGAATAAGGGATCGGGCAACCACGGTATTGAATTGGCAAAATTGTCAGATGCCGAAATGAGATTCTTGACTGATGACAACTGATCAAAAGGACCTGAAATGCCCGCCAGTAATTTTGCCGTAGCTAAATATTCTATCGCCCAGTAATATCTTTTTGGGGTCAGGAAAGCCTGACTATAATTCAGCATCGCAAGGTTTAAAAAACTCATTGCCCTTTCATATTCCGGATAGAGTCGTGCATTGCAGATCGCAGCTCCAGCATGAGCCTGAATCCAGGCTTCTTGCTGTTTGTGGACAGGAGAATGTGTGACCTCTCGGTATTGTCCTGAGGAAATGTTTGAGAGAGATGAGAAATCTTTCAGGTGGTTTTCTCGGGTAATATCAGGTTTTCCAAATTTCTGAATCGCAATTTCAAAGCAAATGAGGGATTGGGCATGAAAGACCTTTCTTTCCAGTTCTTCTCTACTGAAAGATAATTTTATTCCAATAGCCATGTATCGATAAAGATCCCCTAAAGCGGCATAAGCCCATAGATTATCAGGGTTGCAAAGGATGGCGAGGATCAACTCAAATTCTTGTTCCCTGAATAACGCTTCACTGAACAAAAATCCTACTGGTTTGGGTAGAATATAATGTTGCAAGCTGGTGGATGCGTGATGGCCATACAACCAAGAAAATTTATTGGCGTTATCGTCTTTGATCAGTTGTTCAAAGCATTTTACATCTTCCTCTTTCGCATGTTTTTTACAAAATTCCTGGAGGATTTCTAGGCCCTTGTTTTGGATAAGCCCATTTTTATTGGGTTCTTTGCCCAGCTTGTACTTTAGGACAAAAGCCAAGAATTCTAACCAATGCCAATTGTCATCAATTGTTCCGTATTGCCGCAAAAATGCTTGCACCTGCCTCAGAGCCTCATTTTCACCCTGCATAAAATTTAGTGCTGACGCGTAATCTTGACTGGCCTCACCATATTTTTCCTGCTGTTCATAAGTATAACCGGCTTCTATCAAAAATTTGAGAAATTGTTTGGAATCTTTCTGTTGCTGTGTTGTCTCCATTTGTCTCCTATAATTATTCGTTTAACAGTTGGTGATAATTTCTTGAAAAGAAATGGTTTTCTGTAAGGTATTCCAGGCAGGATCATGAACCGCCCATAACCCTGGCTCCCAGTTCAGTTCACATGCTTGACGGAGGTAATCCAAAGCCCGTGTTTCTTTTTTTTGCAGGCAGGCAATTCCTCCCAAGCGATAAAGAATTCCCCAAGGAGATGGATGGGGCAAAAGTGCTTCCAGAGCGACTTGTGCTTTATTTAAAAACTCACCAGCATTCGCACCACTTGACCAACAATTTTGAGCCACTGCTAAACTGTAATGGGCCACATGATCATCCGGTTGTTTGTGCAATGCCTGTTGGCACCACTGAATAGATTCTTCAAAACGGCCAAGAAAGTTCAGTACCATAGCTTTTTCTCCCAGCCATTGGTCTGGCGGAACGACCACAGGGAGAGCCATGATTTGATCAATGTCTTCCAATGCTTTTTCATGGGCATTCATGGCCACATGCGCGTTACTACGGAAAATCAAAGCCCAACTGTAAGTTGGATCCAAGCTTAAAGCCTGATTGAGATCGCACACGGCACTTTGGTATTTTTTTAAATGAAAAAATACCGCACCTCGATGGGCTAAAGCCCAGGGATAGTCAGGTTTTTCCCACAACCCTCGATCAAAATCAGTAATTGCCTGATCATAGGCTCCCATTAGGCGCAAAACTTCTCCTCGATGGACAAGAGCCCAGCAATCATCTTGTTTGAGTTTCAGAGCCTGATTGAAATCGGCTAAGGCAGCAGGATAATCTCCCTTTTGCAAATAAAACTCACCTCGATGAGCCCACCCCCAAGACAAGTCAGGATAATTTTGCAGAACGTCATTCCATTCTGCTTCAGTTGAGGGATATTTTTCCAACATTTAATTCCTAACCTGTCCCAGCCAGAACCAAAAGATAGTTGCCACAGAGTCACAGAGAACACGGAGAATTTTTTTATGTGCCCTCTCATTTATCCTGAATATTATTCTTCCAGGTAATCTCCTAGAGTTTGCTATAAAAGGGCTCAAGCTGTTTTATTTTTCTTCTGCAACATTTATTCCATAAAAAAAGATACCGAAAAGAAGAGAGTGAGAGATGCCCAGATAGGTGTTAATCACAATAAGGCAGACTGACCGAATTGATTGGTGATCATTTTTTGAAATGATGGGTGTTGGCGTAGGTTTTGCCAGACCGGGTCATGGCGTGCCGTTTCCAGTGGTTCTGGATGTAACGAGCCCGCTTTTTGCAGGTACTCCAAAGCCATGTCATGGTGGCCCAAAAGAGCCGAGATTCCCCCCAATCGATATAAAATTGCCCATGATTCTGAAGCATTCGGGTAATTTTGTAAGGTATGTTGCGTTGCTTCTAGCCGTTGCATCGTCTTGTCAGAACCATAGTGGTAGTATTCAGCCACAGTCTTGCTGTAGAGTGCATAATAATCATCAGGAGCCTGGTCTAATGCCTCCTGGCACACCTCAATCGCCTCAGTATAGCGCCCCAGGAAATTGAGAACCATTGCCCGTTCTCCCTGCCAATGCTTCGGATAGACCGTTTTGTCCAAGGCAAGGACA
>JANQHV010000423.1 GCA_028282505.1 SAR324 cluster bacterium
GCCTATTTAACGAAAATTTTCTCAAAACAGACACCAATGAGGCGGTTTTGCAGCAGAATCAGGTGTTTCAAACAGGTTCTAAATGCAAATATTCATAATGAAGTACACCAATTTTTAATCTTACTTCCCCAATTTCTAACAGATTTAAGATTCAGATTAAGAATAAGACTGTCACAACAAGAATTTGAATACTTATTTGTGATGAGCTGTACTAAGGAAGAAATCCAGGAGGACATTCTGTTAAAAAAGGAACAGGAATGATTCAACAAGGCAAACTCTCACCTACCGAGGTTGTTCCTCATACCGAAAACTTAAAAGGCACCATTCAAAGTTTATTCCGGTTTCAAGGGGACGTCTTTCCTGCCAATTTATCAAAAATTGATATCACTACCATCAACTATATCAATTATAAAAAAGTCATCGAAACCGTCAAACACACTATGTCGGTGATTAAATCAGAAGTGGTCAGCATTGACCCGGCAGGTGTCAAAGATTCTTTATTTATTGTACGTTTGGCATTGGATCGGATCCAATACAGCTTGAATTTGAGTGACACTCGTCGGGAGCATCTCCAGGAATATTTGCGGCATCAACCAACCTGGCTCCGTTATATCAAATGGACTCGGACCAATGACGCCTACAAACGTTATCAGCAGCTTCAGGCCAGCCAGTACAAGTCTAAAGAAGCCCAGGAATATTTAACTCGTGCTTATAAAGAGTTGAGACACTGTATTCGTCAAAGTGCGTTGGCTATTGTCAAAACTAGTATATCTCCCGGTGATAAAAATTATATTGCCGATATCGAAGCACTTGAAAATTCACGGGCCACCCTGCAGGAACTTCTATATGAAATTGAGGACCAATTACAACAAACCAAGGAGTCACGTAAAACCATATACTATACTTCGGATCGGACTCGTATTTTTAACAAACTACAAGCAGCTCATCTCGTTATCAAAAATTTATCATTTCAACTGGGAAAGGTACATCTTGATCAATCGATATTAACCTCAGAACTCATGACTCAATTACACTTTAACGGAAAAAAGGGATTACGCTGGCATATCTCTGATAAATATGTCTTTGAACTCTTGTGCAAACGTCAAGTGGCCTTGAATGCACTGATTGAAGGGATAGATCGTCAGCTACAGCCAGAATCACACAAATTGAATAGATACGCAAATTGTGTGATCAATTTAGGTTATTTGCTGCGATATGTACCGGCAGCCAGCACTCCAAAAATCTCAGAATTTTCTTCAACCCTGCAAGATCAAACTTTGCCGAATTTAGCGCCGACCATCAAGGATAAAAAAAAGAAAGCTCCACGGAAATCTCCTCCTGCTTCTAATTATAAGCAGCCCACTGCTATCGAAGAGGAAGAATCCATTTTGACTCTTGGTTTGGAAGAAATTGAGGATCCCAAAATGGGTTCTGCCAAAAATTAAAAACAGAACAGTATTTTGCTTTTCTTTTATTTCTGATAGGGTTGCTCTGCATTTTTTAATTCGCTTTGTAAAAAATACAAAATTTTTTGTATCAATGAAAGACGTCGTTCAGTTAAATCTATTTTCCTGGGATTGTGAATTATTAGCCAAAGGCCAGGATGCTCTTGCCAGACTAGACTTTTCCGGTGCCAGAAAAGCACTTCAGACCATTTGTAACAAAATCAGTAATCACCCAACGGCTCAATATGGATTGCGCCTCTGTAATGACTGGGAATATGTTCTGAAAAAGAAGAAGCATCTGAATAAGATCATTGCCTGTGAATTTCTCTGGAATGCCATTCATGAATACAATTTTGGTACGAGTGAAATGGCGGTCACGTTACGAAACGCCCTTTTGAAAATGCTAGCAGCTGCTATTGAAAAAATGGACACCCATTTCTTCAGTGATTCAGGATTGTGTCTTGGACAAATTTTTTCGGAGTTGAAATATTTTTCTAAAGCCATCTCCGCATTCAAATCTCTTTTGGAATACTACCCTCATGAGCCCAGTTTACTGGTGCTGTTTGCCAACACATTGTGGCAAGCTAACAATAAACGTCAGGCAAAGATTTATTACATCAAGGCACTTTTGATTGCTCCAACTGAGATACCTGCACTTGCCATAAAAGATCAGGAAATTTCATCGTTGATGAGGAAAGAAGGCCCTTACATGACCCCCATTTATGAATGGTTACACCAGGATATGCCCCTTCTCAATCTTCCTAAAATTCATGGAGAAGACCTGGAACACTTTGGTGCCCTTGAAATCTATTACAAGATTTTGCAGGTCAATCAGTTGGAAGCCGCAGGAGACTATGACCAGATGCTCATTTGCCAAAACGAGTTGGAAACCCAGGTGCCTGAAATCTTTTCTTTGTACATGGAAGAAGCAAAACCTCTGCAATCTCATTATTTTGGATGAATCCATCCAGTTAATTCTCACATCATTATCAATTAAAACGTTTTATGCTCGATATAAAATACATTCGTAACCATTGTGACGACATTATTGAAAATTGTCGAAATCGTCATGTGGATGTGAATATTCTTCAATTATTGGAGTTTGATGAACAATCCCGTCAACTCAAAAGTGATCTAGATACCCTTCGGCAGCGAAGAAACGAAATTAGCCAACAAATGAAGGGGCCTCTTTCCGGAGAAGAAAGAGCGCCCTTGATTGAAGAAGCCAAACAACTACGACAGCAAGTGGCTGAAAAAGAAGAAACTTATGAAGAAGCCAATCGTTCCCGTCAAGAATTGCTGTCTCAAGTGCCCAATCTCACCCATCCCGATAGTCCAATCGGGCATACTGATGAGGACAATCACACAATCCGGGAAGTGGGATCTATTCCTGAATTTGACTTTGAACCCAAAGATCATGTCGAATTGATGGAAAATCTAGATCTGATCGATTTTGAAGGAGGCGCTAAAGTTGCTGGACAAAAATTTTATTATCTGAAAAATGAAGCCGTTTTGCTGGAATTTGCGTTGATTCAATATGCATTGAAAAAATTGATTGCGGCTGGCTTCACGCCTTTCATCACACCTGATCTTGCTCGACAGGATATCTTAGCTGGCATTGGTTTCAATCCACGAGGAGAAGAAACACAAATTTATTCTGTGAATGATTCAGACCTTTGCTTAATTGCGACCGCCGAAATCACCCTGGGGGGACGGCTGAGCAATACCATCTTTCAAGAAGAACAATTGCCCATCTTTCATTCTGGTGTTTCTCATTGCTTCCGAACCGAAGCAGGAGCGGCAGGTCGTGAATCCAAGGGGCTTTATCGGGTACACCAGTTCACTAAAGTTGAGATGTTTATTTTCAGTCATCCTGACGAATCGGATGCCATGCACGATAAACTGTTGTCGCTGGAAGAAGAAATTTACCAGGATTTGGAACTGCCCTACCGGGTGATGGATATCTGTACAGGCGATTTGGGAGGGCCCGCTTACCGAAAATATGACATCGAAGCCTGGATGCCTGGACGAGGAAAATGGGGGGAAGTCACTTCAACTTCCAATTGTACGGATTATCAATCCCGTCGTTTGAACATACGTTTCAAAGACAAAGGAAGTGGAAAAAATCGCTTTGTGCACATGCTCAATGGAACTGCTATTGCGATATCACGAACACTGATCGCCTTGATCGAGAATGGACAACAGGCAGATGGCTCCATTCGTCTGCCCAAGTGCCTGGGCATGGAGGATATCGTTAAAAAATGATTAGCCACCAAGTGACACCAAGAAACACTAAGGTTAAATGAACAGTAACTTACTTTATAAAGAAGAAGTTTATCAAATAATCGAAGCAGCCATTGAAGTACATAAAGAACTTGGTCCTGGTTTTCTGGAATCAGTGTATGAAGAAGCAATGATTGATGAATCCATTGAAAAGCAAATACCTCTAAAGCTCTATTAGCGTCCTTCGTGGGGGGCCGACCTTTCGGCTTCGTGGCTAAAAATAAAATTCCTAATTCTTAATTGATAAGTATGTCTGAATTTCATCCTGTTGTTAAAATTCTAGTAGAGCAGTTTGGTGTGGCAGCAGACGCATTTTTGCCACATAAGGAACAGTTGATTGCCAGCCGGATGGATTTGATGGCACTCAAGAAAGTTTTGCTCAAGCATAAGATAGTCGAAGACACAGTTTATCAAAAAGCACTGGCCCAGTTTTATGAACTGGAATACCGAGATCATTTTGAAGACATCGAAAATCTGGAGCAGTTTACGGAAATCATTCCCATCCGTTATGCCAAGAAATTCATGTTTTTTCCGGTTAAACAGGAAAGTTTTGATCTTGAAGTTGCCCTGGAAGACCCTTCTCAGTTCCAGCCCATTGATGATGTGGCCCGCAAGTTGAAATGCCGAGTCATCCCCATTGTCTCCGATCATCAGACGATTCTGAATTTAATCAATGATGCTTACGAGCGAACCAGTTCCACAGAACAGGTAGTGGATGATTTGGAGACCGATCAATTCCAAAGCATTTTGGAAGATGAAGCCGAAGATCTGATTGATGCGGTGGATGAGGAGCCTGTTAAGCGTCTGGTCAACAACATCCTGTGGCAGGCAGCTCGGGAAGATGCCAGTGATGTCCATCTGGACCCGTCCCCTAAAGAAACAGCTGTGCGTTATCGGATTGATGGTGTGCTTTACAATATTTCCACGATCCCCAAAGAAGCCCATGTCACCGTCATCAACCGGGTCAAGGTCATGTCACGATTGGATATTGCCCAAAAAGGACTGCCCCAGGATGGACGCACCCGAGTGTTGATTGCCGGAAAAAAAATAGACATCCGTGTTTCTACAGTACCGACGGTTCATGGGGAAAAAGTGGTCATGCGATTGCTCTATCAAAGTGAAAAACTGATGGAACTGGATGACTTAGCCATCGGGTCCAAGATTCGTTCGAATTTTGACAAAATGATCGGTAAAACAGGAGGAATCATTCTGGTCACTGGGCCAACTGGAAGTGGAAAAACGACCACTTTATACGCCGTGTTGGGAAAACTGGACCGCCATGCCAAAAATATTGTGACCATCGAAGATCCCGTTGAGTATAAAATTCCGGGCTACAGTCAAATTGAAGTCAACCAGAAAATTGGACTGACCTTTGCCCACGCCTTGCGTTCGGTCCTACGGCAAGATCCTGACATTATCATGGTGGGAGAAATGCGTGATACCGAAACCGCACAAATTGCCATTCAATCGGCCTTGACGGGGCACCTGGTCTTCAGTACTGTTCATACCAACAGTGCGCCTGCGACTATTACCCGCCTGATTGATATGCAGGTCGAACCCTTCCTGGTTTCTTCGACCATCATTGGCGTGTTGGCCCAAAGGCTGGTGCGCCAGATTTGTTCGGAGTGTAAAGAAGCCTACACCCCTCATGAAGAGCAACTCCGGGAAATTGGTATTTCTGAAGAACAACTGAAAGCCGTTGGGGGCGTACTGCAAAAAGGAAAAGGTTGTGAGAAGTGCCGAGGGAGTGGATACCACGGACGAATGGGAATTCATGAGTTACTGCTGATGAACAACCAGATCAAAAATGTGGTATTGGAAAACAGCGATGAGAATGCTATCAAACAAGTGGCCTTGGAAACAGGCATGGTCACCCTCCGAATGGATGGTGCTGAAAAAGTATTGCAAAGCTTAACATCCATCGAGGAAGTTCTTTCTGTAACCAGAGACAGCTAGGATAAAACCGTGTTTCTGTATGTCTTATTCATCATCGGTATTGCCCTTTCCCGCCTTTATGAGGTACGTCTGTCCAAAAAACATTTGCAAATGGCTCAGAGCCAGGAAAATGTTCATAGTATCCCAGAAATTATTTATCCCCTGATGGTCGCTTTTCACAGTTGCTGGTTGCTCAGTTGTCTGGTGGAAGTTTATTGGTTGAACCGTCCTTTTTTTTCAGCCCTCGGTATTCCAATGCTCTTTCTCTGGTTGCTGGCTTTTTCAGGACGACTCTGGATGTTGTGGACGATGAAAGCATCCTGGAATGTCCGTATCGTCTATAATCCCCAACAAGACATTGTCACTTCTGGTCCCTACCGTTACTTACGACACCCCAACTACGTGATTGTCGCCATCGAAATCTTTTGCATTCCTATGATTCACACGGCTTACCTGACAGCATTGATTGGTACTGGTCTCAATGCACTTTTGATATGGCAACGACTCAAAACTGAAGAAGCCTACCTGGCCTCACTACCCGGATATTCTCAAAAAATGGGACACCTTCCCCGTTTTATTCCTCACCAACTGACCAAGCTACTCCAACGATGGGGCAGTTCACAGAAAAATTGATTCCTTCCAATCTGTCAATGTGATAAAAAGAAAAAGGTCATTTCCAATTAGAGTTGTGTTAAATTTAGAGAGGCATTGATGGAAAGAATACTAAATCTACATATTGAACGACTGCCAGAGGGGGTTTATTTAGCCACTTCAGAAAAAATTCCTGGACTTGTTGCACAGGGTAGAACAGTCGTAGAAACCTTAGAAATTGCTCGTGATGTAGCAAGAAAACTATTAGAAGCCCAATCAGAAAGGCAAACATCCCCTCAATTACCTTCTGTTGAGGAGCAATTTGATTATCCCCTCATTATCGGTGCATAGGGGTGGGTAGATTAGCAGGATTTACTTACCGCCAAATCATAAAAAAGTTGAAAAAAATTTGGATTCATTTTTGACCGTCAGGCAGCAGGAAGTCACGAGATCTGGTATAACCCGAAAACAAACAGATACACAACCGTTCCCAATCACCCTGGAGATATGCCAGAAGGCACATTAAGAGCTATTCTCAAACAAGCCAGTATTACTCCTGATGATTTTTTATCTGCAAAATAATTGTAATGATCTATAGTGCTCCAAAAAAGTTTTTTCAAAATCCCCTTACCCCCCTTTGAAAAAAAGAGGGAACTTCAGGAAAGAACTTTTCTGGAGCACTTCATCAAAAGCTCAAGCCGTCATGTCCATCGCCATATCCCAGTCTTTCCAGACAGGTTCGTATCCAGAGGATTGAAGAATAGAGGCGATCTCCTGGGGAGAACGATTGTCTTCGATGGTGAATTGTTCAAGAGCTTCTTGATGAAGGCTGTATCCGCCTGGATCTGTTTTGGAACCGGCGCTCATGGAGGTAATGCCCAGGGTGACTACATGATTTCGAAAATTTTCGGTTTCTCTGGTTGAGAGAGACAATTCGACATTTTCATTGAAGAGACGGTAAGCACAAATCAGTTGTACCATTTGATGATTGGTCAGGGTCACTTTTGGTTCAATGCAGCCTGTTGCTGGCCGGATTCTCGGAAATGAGATTGAGAACTTGGTTTTCCAGTACTGCTTCTCCAAATAATCCAGATGAAGGCCGGTGAACCAGGAATCGGTTCTCCAGTCATCCAATCCTAGTAAACACCCTAGTCCAATTTTGTGTATTCCAGCCTTGCCTAAGCGATCAGGGGTTTCTAAACGATACTCAAAGTTACGTTTTCTCCCTTTGGGGTGGTAGGAATCGTACAAACTCCCATAGGTTTCCTGGTAAATATAGACAGTATTCAAACCTTCACCAATCAACTGACGGTATTCGGTTTCTTCGAGAGGCTGAACTTCCATGGAGATGTGCGAAAAAAAAGGCCGGATCAATTGGAGAGTTTCCTTGAAGTATGAGACATCCACATGGGTGGATTCTCCAGTCACTAACAAGACGTGGTCAAAGCCATAGCCTTTGATAATATCCACCTCCGACAACACTTCTTCTGGCGTCAGTGTGAGCCGTTTGATAGGGTTGGTCAGGCTGAAGCCACAATAGGTACAAATATTCTGACACTCATTGGAAAGGTACAAAGGAATATACATCTGGATGACTTTGCCAAATCGGCGTTGAGTGATCCGTTGACTCAAAACGGCCATTTCTTCTAAGAAAGGTTCTGCGGCAGGTGAGAGGAGTGCCATGAAATCCTCTAAATCCCGTTTTCCCTTTTTTTGTAGAGCAAAGAGGACATCGGTTTCTGTTTTGTCATAAATTTGCTGAGAAATTTCCTGCCATTGGTGCTGTGCAAAAATCTCCTGGAAGCTCATGGTTCTACCTTGTTTAGTTTTTTGTTGCTACTAAGTGGCTAATCGGTGGAAACGTCGCAAGCTCCTTATTCCACCCTGCCCAACAATTCAAATTTGATGAAATACTAGGAAACGTTTAAGAATTCTGTCAGAGACGTCGCATTGGCCTCTTTAGTGACAGGTCCCAAACCTGCTTCAAATGCTTCTCTTCCTGCAAGAACAGCCTGTCGAAAGGCATTAGCCATCATAACTGGATCTCTGGCTACCGCAATAGCTGAATTCACCAATACGGCATCAGCCCCCATTTCCATAGCTTCAGCCGCATGAGAAGGGGCTCCCAGGCCCGCATCTACAACGACGGGAACATTGCTCTGTTCAATAATGATTTCTAACATGGCTTTGGTCTCCAATCCCTGGTTGCTGCCAATCGGTGAACCCAATGGCATGACTGCTGCTGTTCCAACTTCTTCCAGCCTTTTACACAAAACCGGGTCTGCATTGATATAGGGTAAAACAATAAACCCTTTTTTAGCGAGTGTTTCAGTAGCAGTCAGAGTTTCCAAAGGATCTGGCAGTAAATATCGTGGATCTGGGTGAATTTCCAGTTTGACCCAGTTGGTCTCCAGGGCTTCCCTGGCCAATTCCGCTAAAAAAACCGCTTCTTTCGCGGTGCGTACTCCTGAGGTGTTTGGCAACAGATTGACGTTTTCCAGATTCAAATAATCGAGCATCGAATCGTTGGAACCTTGCAGTTTCACTCGTTTGAGTGCCACAGTGACCAACTCCGATTGGGATGCCAGGAGGGCATCTCGCATGACCTCATTTGAACAGAATTTTCCAGTCCCTAAAAAAAGTCTGGAATTTAATTGTTTTCCTTGAATTGTGAGCATGATCAACTTTTCCTTCAATTGGTATATCTTTAGCCATTGAGACTGAGAGAATGTATTACTTTAGCGTTTATTGTTTAGTTCCTGCTGTTCGATCAAGGGGTAACAGAATCCTGAACATAAATTTCTCCTCCAGCTTCGGAAAATTCTGTGGATTTTTGCTTCATCCCTTCTTGCTGTTCGGCAAAATCACGAACTTGCTGAGTGATTTCCATGGCACAGAATTTAGGTCCACACATCGAGCAGAAGTGAGCGACTTTTGCTCCTTCGGCCGGAAGCGTTTGATCATGAAATTCCTGGGCCGTATCAGGGTCCAGTGAGAGATTAAACTGGTCTTTCCAACGGAATTCAAACCGGGCTTTACTCAAGAGATTATCTCTCAATTGTGCGGCTGGATGTCCTTTTGCCAAATCTGCTGCGTGTGCCGCAATTTTATAGGCCAGGACACCATCTTTGACATCTTTTTGGTTGGGCAATCCCAGGTGTTCCTTAGGGGTGACATAGCATAACATAGAAGTTCCATACCATCCAATGTGTGCTGCACCAATAGCGGAAGTAATGTGATCGTAACCCGGAGCAATATCTGTGACGATTGGACCCAATGTATAAAATGGGGCATCCATGCACACCTGTTGCTCCAATTCCACATTTTCTTTGATCATTTGCATGGGGACATGGCCTGGGCCTTCTATCATGACCTGCACATCATGTTTCCAGGCAATTTGAGTCAGTTCTCCCAGGGTATTTAATTCAGCAAACTGTGCTTCATCATTGGCATCTGCCAAACTGCCGGGGCGTAATCCATCGCCTAAAGAAAAAGCCACATCGTAGGCTTTCATGATGTCACACATTTCTTCAAAATGCGTATAGAGAAAATTTTCTTTATGATGGAACAGGCACCACTTGGCCATGATGGAGCCTCCCCTCGATACGATGCCCGTCAGACGTTTTGCCGTCAAAGGAATGTAGCGCAGCAAAACGCCAGCATGAATCGTAAAATAATCCACTCCTTGTTCTGCTTGCTCGATCAAGGTGTCTCTGAAGATTTCCCATGTGAGCATTTCTGGTTTTCCGTCTACTTTCTCCAATGCTTGGTAGATGGGTACAGTCCCCACGGGGACAGGAGAATTGCGTAAAATCCATTCTCTGGTTTCGTGGATGTTATCTCCTGTGGAAAGATCCATGATCGTATCGGCGCCCCATCGGCATGACCAGACGGCTTTTTCGACCTCTTCTGTGATCGTGGAATTGCCCGCAGAGTTCCCAATATTGGCATTGATTTTAACCAAAAACTTGGAGCCAATGATCATGGGCTCGGTTTCGGGATGATTGCGATTACTGGGGATGATGGCACGTCCCGCTGCTACTTCTTCTCTCACTATTTCCGGAGTGATGGTGGGAGCCGGCATTTTGATTCCAAAGCTTTCTCCCTTGTGTCTTATGTCTAACTCAGGAAACTTTTTGCGCATTTCTTCGATCTGTTGATTTTCTCGAATGGCCACATATTCCATCTCTGGTGTGATGATGCCCTGTCTGGCATAGTGCATCTGGGTGACATTGTTCCCGGATTGGGAGCCGTTACCTTGTCGCGCTTGAATCCATGGAGCACGGAGTTTCTTTAAGCCGTTCTCTACGTCTGTTGGTATATCGGGATCGGTATAAGGACCGCTCGTGTCATAGACAGTCAAAGTCATCCCATTAGGGGCGGCCTGGTTTTCAGTTCCCATTCCAGGCTCAAAGACCTTGATTTCTCGCATGGCTACCTGGATGGGATGTATGGTACCAGGAACATAGATCTTTTTTGAATTGGGGAAGGGTTTTGTTGTGAGTTCGTGTGACTCTGGAGTATTCGAGCGGTTTGCTACATCCATTTTATCCTCCTTGTGTTGGGGTGATGATGGTAACATGGTCATTGTGTTCCAATAATTTGTGGGTCCATTCTGCTTTGGGGACCACCTCATCATTGACGGCCAATGCTAAATATTTGGCAGCTTTTCTGTCAATTTTTATAAGAAGTTGCTCCACCGTACAGGGAGCTTGAACCTCAAATTTTTCTTCATTGATATATAAATCCATATGCTGTCTTACTTAGAACCTGTTTGAAAAAACTGATTCTGCTGCAAAACCACCTCATTGGCGTCTGTTTTGAGAAAATTTTTGTTAAATAGGTCGGCTATTCGCCTCAAATTTTCTCAAAAATCCGCTCAATGAGATCGATTTTTCGCTACGAACCATCTTTTCCAAACAGGTTCTTAAATTATGAAATTATCTGTTGATCCCTATTGAAAAAATGAGATAAGGGACCATTCCCTCTTCCTATTTTCCAGCCTTTGCCTGCCAACAATGCCTGGGTTAGATAATTTTTCCCCTGCTGGATAGCATCTACCAGTGAATGACCTGTTGCCAAATAAGTGGCAATGGCTGCTGAGAGTGTACAACCGGTACCATGGGTATTGTTTGTTGTTATTTTTTCTTGACTGAACCAGTTGATGGTCAATTCCCCGTTTTTTGTTCTGGCCATTAAACAATCACTGCATTGATTGCCTGTGGCATGTCCTCCTTTGATTAAAACAGCCTGTGGCCCCATTTCTATAATTGTTTTACCGGCTTGCTCAATGTCCTTTCTGGAGACAAGTTTGGCTTCTGCTAACAAACTGGCTTCTGCCAGGTTAGGAGTGAGCAGCGTGACCATTGGAAACAGTTTTTCAATCATGGTTTGCCATGCATCGTCACTGAGCAATGGCATGCCAGAAGAAGAATAAAAAATGGGGTCCAACAAAATCCACTTGCCCGGAAACGACTTCAGACTGTGTTGAACCGCCGTGACGATTTCAGCCTGATAGAGCATCCCTATTTTGATGACATCCACCTGAAAGTCTTCGAACAATGTTTCCATTTGCAGAGAAACAAAATCAGCAGCAACGGGGAAAATTCCAGCCACTTGGCTCGTGTTCTGTGCGGTCAACGCCGTAATGACAGAGACTCCATAGCCACCCAAACTGGCAAATGTTTTCAGGTCTGCTTGTATTCCAGCACCAGCACCACTATCGGAACCCGCAATGGTCATACAGACGGGGGGATTATTCATGTTTCTCTGTTTAGTACAGGTATTCACAATAAATCGCATCAATTCATAATCTTAAATCTTTCTCTTAGAACCCGTTTGGAAAAGACGGTTCGTTGCGAAAAATCGATCTCATTGAGCGGATTTTTGAGAAAATTTAAGGCGAATAGCGAGCTATTTAACGAAAATTTTCTCAAAACAGACGCCAATGAGGCGGTTTTGCAGCAGAATCAGGTTTTTCAAACAGGTTCTTAATCGCGAAATTTCAAAAGATTAAGATTACGATAAGAATTAAGAGTGCAACAACAAAAACGGGGACACTTATTTTTGATTAGCTGTACTTAAATATTTGGAAAATTCATGAACATATTTTTCAGCCTCCTCACGAATATTGTCTGTTTGCATAATTCCACGGATGAGACCAAAACAATGCACTCCCGTTTGGGCCACCTGTTGTAAATTGTCCTTTTGAATGCCTCCAATGGCAACAATGGGCAATCCTTGCGCATGAGCCAGTACTTTGTTGAGCAAGTCTATGCCAACAACAGGATCTGGCACTTCTTTACAATCGGTTTCAAAAACCGGCCCTACCGAAAGGTAATTGATATCTTCCTTCAACGCTTCCAGGGCCTGGGAGTAGGAGTGGGAAGATTTTCCAATCATCATGTCACCTGCGATAGACCGAGCTTCCTGGACGCTCATATCATCAGGGCCCAGATGCACTCCATCGGCTTTGCTTTGTACTGCCAGGTCAGGACGATCGTTCAGAATATAAGTGACTTGATACTGCTGGGTCAGTTGGCGAACCCGCAAGCTCAATTCTAAATGCTCTTTGTCCGAAAGATCGTCCTTGACCCTCAATTGAAATAGGCGAATGCCTCCAAGAAACGCCTGCTCAATCGCTTCTAAAAAAGAAGGAATGGAACGGTGGAAGCGCAATCCTGCTACCAGATAAACACCTTCTATGGACATATTGTTCCTTCAGTATGATTTGCTACTCAGCTTTTATAGTCCTCCAGAAAAGTTTTTTCTTGGAGTTCCCCTTTTTTTTCAAAGGGGGCCAGGGGGATTTTGAAAAAACTTTTCTGGAGGACTATACAATGAACAAAAAACTGTTCATGTGATGGATTAAAAAAATACAGCTATTCTCTTAAAAATGAATACTTTAATGATTTCAGTAGGATCAGCTTACCCATCGCCAATCAGTAAACTCATAGCTTTTTCGATGGGTAAGCTGATCGCAGCCCGGCCCATCTTACTTGTCTTGATTTAAGTGGGTAGCTTAAAATACTAATGAAAAAAGTGAGATGGAAATGCCAGAGGGGAAAATTGGAAGTAATTTTTAGAGTTAAAAATTACTGAACAACACTTGAACAGCTGGTTCAATGGTTGCAACTTCGAATTGACGTCCCTACGCTGGCATTAACCAGATCAGGTTCGGCGGGTGTCATCTCAGCATTACGCACCCCGCGTCATTTTTTATAAAAGTTTTCTTCTTTTCTCAAAAACTGTCAAGTTTTCTATTTTTAAAATCAGTTTTTTGAGTCTGGAAATCACGCCAGTCCTTCCATTTGGAAGTACTCCATGATTCGTTTTTCTGACCAAACATAGGCTTGCCAAGGCCAATTGCCACTAATGAATCCAACATGGCCTCCTGCCGAGAAAGTTTCCATTGTGATGGCAGCAGACAGTTCTTTTGGTTGAGGAATGGCTTCAGGCGTCATGAAAGGATCATCACAGAGCAGTCCATAATGTTTGACTATGTCCATTGGGCAGCCACCGGGCTGGTTGATAAGTCTCCATAGTAGAAAATTGAAAGCTTGATTTGTTGTTTGTAAATCAATATGATATCTAACTTTGTTGCCCTCCTGAACGTTTCTTGAATGTCTGCATTTTTGCTGATTTTCCAAAACAAATCACCGTTAAATCGTCAAGGAATCAAGTAATCTCCCTATGATACTCCGTACGTTTTGGATTTTTATACAGGTGCTGGTCACGACCATGCGTGTGACCATGCCGACTGTCTATGAAGCGTATCGTGGCCAGTATCGGCGTGAAGTTGCTGACTCGCGCCTATCCTGGTGGTCCACCAAACTCCTGGAGATCACGAAAGTGTCTTATACGGTTTTTAATCCATTTCAAGTCAAACTGGAGTCGGGAAAACCTTATATTATCATGAGTAACCATGGCAGTTTTTATGACATTCCGTTGGTGTATATTGGATTGCCAGGAAGCATTCGGATGCTGGCTAAAAAAGAACTGTTTCGGGTTCCATTTTGGGGAAGTGGAATGAGGGCCTCAGAATTTGTTTCAGTGGGTCGCAACAATCGGCAGCAAGCGCTTCTGGATTTAGAGAATGCACGTCAAAAAATGGAGAGTGGCATTACTATTTGGTTGGCACCCGAAGGAACACGTTCGCGCTCTGGAGAATTACAACCTCTCAAAAAGGGGGGATTCAAATTGGCCTTGCAAACAGGAGCTACCATTATTCCAATGGGAATTCGGGGAGCCCGGGACATCATGCCTCCCGATAGCTGGAACATTCACTCAGGCAAGCATGTAGAAATCCATATTGGTGCTCCCATTGATGCCACTCAGTATACTTTTGAAAGGCGTGACGAATTAGTGGAAGAAGTGGCCCAGCAAATTCAAGAGTTAGCGAATCTGCCCAGGCAGAATAAAAATTTCGAGCAGCAATGAGGTCTCTTGTAATAATGCATGCAATCTGTAAAATAATTGATAATTCATTTAACATACCACCATATAAATCATGATCCGCTTAGTTGAACACAGTCGCGAAACGAAAGAAACTTCTGTCAAGTTAACCCTCAATCTGGATGGCACTGGCCAGTATGACATTGATACGGGCATTGGATTTTTAGACCACATGCTGGAGCAGTTGTCTTTCCACAGTTTGTTTGATTTGAAAATTCACTGCAAAGGAGACTTGCACATTGACAGTCACCATACCACTGAAGACATTGCGCTGACGCTGGGAGAAGCATTCCTCAAGGGAGTGGGGGAAAAAAAAGGAATTCGTCGTTACGCTCATGCTTATATTCCCATGGATGAAGCACTGCTTCGCACAGTGGTGGATGTTTCCGGTCGGCCAGAATTCTATTTTCAGGGAAAATTCACACAGCCAACCTTAGGAGCACTCTCGACTGAGTTGATTCCCCATTTTTTCAAATCTTTTGCAATGGCAAGCCGCATTACCTTGCACATGGCCATCGTGTATGGAAAGAATGATCACCATACTTGTGAAGGACTCTTCAAAAGCCTGGCACGTGCTTTATATGATGCCGTCCAGATCGATCCTCGCCGAGAAGAGGCGACTTCTACCAAAGGTACTTTGGCCTGAACGATTCGCTCCAGTCTTTTGATTCAGGTTCTTAAAAGAAAATGCTAAAAACAATAAAGATAAAACGAATTACCGAAGAAATCGTTTCTCAGATTCGTGAACAGATCGCCAGAGGTGAACTCAAGGCTGGTGATCGGATGCCATCGGAACGTGAAATGGCTCAGCAGCTTGGTGTCAGTCGTCCCACGGTACGCGAAGCTTTACAGGTGCTCGAACACACTGGCTTTGTTGAGATTTTGCAAGGGAGTGGCACTTATATCAGGGACATTGGCAAACAAACTCTCACCGATCCCCTGGAGATTTTGATTCATGGTTCTGACCAACGCTACCGGGAAGTTTATGAATTCCGCATTGCCATTGAAGTGTGGGCCGTGGGACTGTCCGCTCAACGCATTGAGCCTGATGAATTATCTGGTCTTGGTCAAATCATTGATGCCATGAAAAAACGCCGTGCCGAGAAAAAACCTGTGGATGAACTCGATGCGAATTTTCACCTCTCCATTGCCCGCGCATGCCACAATGGTATCTACTATCACGTGGCTAACACTATTTTGCACCTCTATACACAAGCCGCCCGGATCTCTCATGAGGAGCTGTTTCTGTCCGACAAAGACCAGGATGATTTGCTGGCAGACCATGAGGCCATTTTCAAAGCCATCGAAGCCCGTGATGCAGAAAAAGCCCGTGCACTCATGCGAAATCACCTGAACCGCGTGACCCTCAAAACTGCTCTCAAATGATTTACTGTAGACTCCTTCTGCCTTCTGCTTGCATTGCAAAAAGAGAGAACGTAGTTAAAAGAGCAACTCCTAGTGTAAGAACTGTTCACGTCACATGAGTTAATATACTTGACATATCCATTTATAGTGTTAAATTGGCCTGACCACCTGACCAAAAACCATTCATTTTGAAGGAGGAATTATGCCGCAGTACAAAATTTCAGAGACCGACAGTATCTTTTATTTACATACAACGGCCAAGACTCCAGGGTTGCCAACCTTTGTTTTTTTCAATCCACTCACAGGTGATACCAATAATTGGGAAGCCCTCATTGCACCTGAACTCAGGGCAAAAGGGTTTGGTACTTTGAGTTTTGATTATCGAGGTCAGACTCAAAGTACGTTTGCTCCAGACAGCGGTTTGACATCCCCAGGTATTGTGAGTGATGCCGTAGGTTTACTGCAAAGTGTCCAGCCTGATAATCCTGTTTTTGTAGGACTATCCATTGGTGGACTTTATGCGGCCCAAGCGTGGTTAGCTGGTGCTCCCGCAGACAAGTTGGTCTTGATCAACACCTTACGCCATGACGGACCTCGGCTGCAATGGATCGGTGATGCTTTGGTGCGTGCTGTGGAAATCGGTGGGTTGCCACTGTTTCGTGACATGTTTTTGCCTTTGTTGATGAATGAAGGATGGCTGGAAGCAAATCGAAGTAATTTTTTAGCAACTCCGGCTGCTTATGAACCATTGTCAACGGATAGTGGTACCTACAAACTTTTGGCTGAGGCTGCTCCCAGTGCTGATTGGGATCTACCTTATGAACGGCTGACTCTTCCCACCCTGGTTATCACAGGTCTCCAGGATCATGTCTTTTTGGAAAATAGCGTGGTAGAGGAACTGTTTGCCCGTCTTCCCCAGGGACAACGATTGGACATAGCAGATGCTGGACATTTGATTCCTGGTGAACATCCTGAGAAACTCGTTGATATTCTTGCCAATTTCAAATAAAGGTTAGGAGGTTCTATGAAAACAGGACTTTGGCACCAACATGCATCGGTGGCCTATCTGGCTGTATTATTAGGTGTGGTGGGTCATGCTTCCAGCGAATTTGTAGCAGTCTTAACCCAGGTCAAAGGACCGGAACTGTCGGTATGGCGTTTTTTGCTTGGCGGATTGGGCTTGATTGGACTGGCGCTGTTGTTCCCGGCCAGTCGCAACCTGATCGAACCATTTCGAAAGGCTGGATTGCGCATGGTATACCTTTCCGCCCTGGGAGTGACTATCGGATACCTGCTGTTCCATTGGTCCCTGGATTATGCCACAGTACCTCAAGTCGCCACACTGGTTACCACTATTCCGATATTTGTTGGGCTGGTGAATCTGTGGCTGACCAAACAGGCCTTTTCTAAAACAAAACTGGTAACAGGACTATGTGCTCTAGTGGGAGTGGCACTGTTAATCACGGATGGTTATCTGGACAAATTGACGGGTTCGGGACAAAGTTTGGTCGGGGTTCTGATGGCACTGGGCTGTGCCGCTACGGTAGCCGCGTACACCGTGGCAATTCGACCAGTGATTGTCGAATTTGGTGCCTTGCGCATCACGGCAATCACCATGTCTATTGGTGCTGTGGGTCTCTGGCTGGTGGTGGGACTGGCCTGGCAAATCTGGGTCAACCCTTTGACATTGTTTGATCGACCGCCCCAACAGTTGGGTTCTTTGCTGACCCTGGCCCTGTGGAACACGACCATCACCCAATTTTTCTGGATTGGTGGTTTGGCTGCTGTACCGGATATCACCCGTGGCAGTTATCTCTTTTTCCTGAAACCGGTGATTGCTGCACTCCTGGCCATTTTCTTCCTGAATCAATCCCTCACCACCTGGCAAATAATGGCCATTTTGGTGATTTGTGCTTCCGTTTTCTTTGAAGCATCAGTGGCACTGAGAAAGCCTTCACAATAGCAATCATAATTTCCTCTGTCCTTCATATTCTCACACGCTCTCCTTCCCTGTTAAAGTTTTTCTTTGACAGGGATGGTCCTATTTCCAGCCTTGGACACTCTCTTTTTTCTTTGATTGACAATGATCCGCTACCTATATAAACAGGTTAATTTTGTGGCTCCCAATTCATGATCGTAACAATGCTTTATCTCATAACTGGTACTGTGTTGGAGGTTAGGCGCTCGGTATCGCCGAGCTGCCTGCACCATCTTTATTGGTTTGACCACTGCCCATTCTCTAATCATTTTCTGTGAACGTTTTGGTAAGTTTCCTTCGATCATTTCAAGGGTTTCATCGGGAGGAACGGCTTGTCTGTTTTTGGTTCGTTTTCATGGTGTACCTCCTTTCTTACAAAGAAATTTTGCAACGGATTTGGAAACTATCAATTTGCCAAATGTGTGTCAAATGCTGACTTTTTCTATGCTTTCTAATGAAAATCTGAGTTATGTTAATTTTGACGACGACAACCGAAAAGTTAGTTTTGAATTTACTCTGAATAATATTCTTAGGGGATAGCGAACATTCTAATTTGATCCGATCTGATTCAACTTTAATATTCTTCGATTTGTTATATTTTTAGTTCAATGGGGTGAAGATGTAAGAACCTGTTTGGAAAAGATGGTTCGTTGCGAAAAATTGATCTCATTGAGCGGATTTTTGAGAAAATTTAAAGCGAATAGCCGGCCTATTTAACGCAAATTTTCTCAAAATAGACGCCAATGAGGCGGTTTTGCAGCAGAATCAGGTTTTTCAAACAGGTTCTAAAACATAGAAAAACATAAAAATTTAACAGGGAGAAATAAATGAATCGTAGATGCCTCTTAAAACTGCTGGGTATCATTGTTTTTATGATACCAATTGTTGCTGTCGCTCAGGCAGAAAAAAATTCTTTATTTGATTCCGAGAAACCTTTTGAAGGACAAAATTTGAAGCAACGAGTACTTCAGTTTGAAAAGAAGATACATACTCTGCAAAAAGAGTTGCAAATCCCTGGTATCTCAGTTGCTATTGTTAAAAACCAAGAAATTATTTACTCACGTGGTTTCGGACACGCAAATCTTGAGGAAAATATTCCTGCGACAGAAAACACTGCCTATCACATTGCTTCTCTCACCAAACCTTTCTCTGCCGCATTGATCATGCAGTTAGTTGA
>JANQHV010000443.1 GCA_028282505.1 SAR324 cluster bacterium
GAATCATTTTCAACCGCCTCGATAAAGGTACCAAAACTTAAAAACGTGGTTCCTTCAAACTGCAATGAGCCTCCTCCGACTATACCCAGTGAATGAGAAGCCGCTTTTTGAGCAGCACTTTCTGCAGTCAATGGTGCTCCTGAAGGGAATCCTCCAGTAACCAGTGCATCCCCTTTTTGAGTGGGCCCTGCCACACTCCAGTCTACTCCAAAATTCAAGCTTCTGCTGAGGCTGGTTTCCATGATCAGAGCTTCAATAAAAACTTGCACTCTTGGCACATCCAATTGTTCAATAATTCGATCCAATGTTGAAAAAAACTCACCGGGTCCAAACACTAGCAGTGCATTTGTCGATTCATCAGCACTAATGGAAACTTTCAATGCACTGTCTTCTGTTGTCTCTTCCGTTTCTTTACCTTCTTTTTTTTCGGCCTTATCTTTTTCAGATTTATCCTTACCCTCTTCCTTGTTTCCCTCATCACTCTCTGCATCATCTTCATCTGAGGTTTCACTTTTAGCAACTTCGATGATGTTTCCAGTTACTTCTTTCAACAGTGTAGCAACATCTTTTGCCACCGCATGCTGCAATCGATAGAGTTTAAATCTGCTAACATCTTCCCTTTCACCAGGAATATCCAATTGTTTAATCAAACCCAAAATCCGTCCTTGTTGAGCCTGATTGCCGTACAAGATAATAGCATTGAGGCGTTTTTCCGAGATAATTAACACATCTTGTGGAGATAAATTCTCGTCTTTTCCCTTGACCGCAGGCTTTGTAAAAATCGAATTGAGCAGATTAGCAACACGTTCCGCAGAAGCATATTCAAGTTTGTGAATCGTAAACGAGGCATCCCCTTCGCTCACATCCAGTTGATCCACCAGATTAATAATACGCTGACCGGTGAAGGCATCTGCAATAATAATCAACGCATTCAAACGAGACTCCGCAATTATCTTCACACGGCTTTTTGCGGCGGTTTTTCCTTTTCCTTTCCCAGCTACAATTTGGTCTGAAAATATATTAGACAACAAAGGAGCTAACACTTTAGCAGATGCAAATTTGAGAGGATGCAACAGCAACTGAACATCACCTCTTTCCACATCGAGTTGTTTCACCAATGCAATAATCTCCTGGGTCGTCGAGGGATCCGCAATAATAATCAAAGCATTGAGGGACTCAAATGATATGATTTTAACGGGAATCTGAGAGGCAGCACTACCACTTTCACCTTTCTTTTTATTTTTGACGGTGGGTACCTGCTTCTGGGTGAAAATCTGAGACAAGATAGGAGCAATGCTGCTTGCTGTGGCATAAGTCAAATCATGGATTGTTAAAATAGCCCCATTTTCTTCGGGAACGTCAATCAACTGCAACAATCCTGTGACTTCTTCTGTGGCTTCTCGGTTTGCTAGGATGATTAGAGCATTCTGCCGGGGTTCAATTAAAAACTTTACGGGTTCGCGACGTCCACTGTGCAAAATATTGGAATATAAGGAAGAAACCATCTTGTGAGTATCTTGCACACTTGTGTGTTTCATTGGATAAAATGTAACTATCTGACGCAATTCATCAGGATCATCGACATCCAGTACATCAATAATTTCTGAAATCCGGTCGATATTGCTCTGGGCATCAATGATGATTAAGAGACGCAAGGTATCATAAGTCAACAAAGTCCCTGACTTTGAGAAAACTGGGGTAATGGCTGACTTAATTTTACCCAAATCGGCATACTCGACTCGACGCAAATGCATGACAAAGTCTGTAGAGAAAGTCTTACTGGATTCTCCATTTTGCTGAATGGGTATTTTTGCAAATCGAGCATCACTGGCACGTACTAATTCAACCACATTACTGTCTTGCCGACGTATCATGGTGAGACCTTGTGAAGAAATGAGTTTCTCAAAAATTACAAAAATATCCTGTTTTTTAACCTTGAAATTAGGTGGAGATGTAATGGCCAATTCCCCGCGCAGTAATTGCTTTTTATAAACAAACATCGTGTTTGTTTCTCGGGAAATGATATCAATAAACTGCTCAAGGGTAATTTTTGGTGGCAAATTGATTGAATTTTCTTTCTCCGCTTGTGCAAACACATTTCCGGAAAAAAACAATGTCAGCGCCACAATTATCCATACACTCGTCTGTTCCCAATATACTTTCATTCAAATTCCTGTTTAATACAAATACACTCGCTAAATTTTAAAAATCAACACCGTTTTCTTGCCGATGTAGTAACCATTTCGCAAACTGCAAATCCTGAGGAGTTGTAATTTTTAGATTATTGACCACTCCATCCACTGTCGCAACAGAATGACCAAAACGTTCAACAACAGAGGCATCATCGGTTGTTTGCCATCCTTCTTCTTTGCAACGTTGATAAGCTTTTATGAGTAACTGAGCTTCAAACCCTTGAGGCGTTTGAGTGGCAAACAACTGGGATCGGTTCAGAACTTTAGTGTGTTGTGGTGTAATTTCCCGAATTGTATCGACCAGTGGAACCACAGGTATGGCAGCACCACTGAGTACACATTGTTTCAAAATTCTTTCTATCACGATAGGAGGACAAAGAGGACGGGCACCATCATGAACCAGTATCCAGCGAGGCATCACTTTGTTTTGCTGAATCAACTCAAGGGCATTCCATACAGAATCTTGCCGCTCAGCTCCTCCGGTAACTACTGTGATTTTTTCTTCTGATGCCAGTAAGGGGGTCAAAGTCTCTTGATCATTGCTTGCAACTACTAGATAAATACGATCAATCTGTGGGTGCTCCAAAAAAAGATTGAGTGTATGTTGTAAAATAGTTTGCGAGCCTAATAGTAAAAATAGTTTATTTTTCTCTGCAGCCATCCGTTTTCCGCGACCAGCCGCAGGAATAATAACAACTGCCTTTTCTGGCATAATGACTTCTCTAATAGATCTTCCTTGAACCGATAAAGCATATTATTTATCAGATTTTTCGAATAAACACAAAAAAAAGTAAAATATATGCGAGATTTAGATAGGCCTAAATATCCTATCAGGAAGATCCGATTTAAATCCGAAACAAAAGATTTCACCAACAGACTGATTTTCATTTGCAATTGTCCAGAATAAATAATAGTACGTAGGCAAAATCCATATACCCATACAAACATGGATTGACGCATAAAAAATCGTCCTCTTATCAAATCACAAGTCTATTACATCAAAGTCCCATTTATAAAAAATGTCATTCTCATTTTTTTCTCAAGCACCAAATTTGTATTCTCCAGACACCTCTGCATTCACTCAGGAGTTTCAAAAGCATTTTCCCTCTCTTTCTGGCAACGAATTTGATCATTCACTGGCCGTGTTAGGACTGATGACTACAATTGCTCTGATCGATCACGAAATCGTTCCGACTGAAGAAGCTTTTTACAAAAGATATATTGTCCGGGAATTAGGAACCTCCAAAGAAGTAGCACAACATTTTATCAACACTCTCATTGATCAAAAAATACATATTACTCTTGTAGAGAGACAATTTTTTCAAGAATATTTGGAAAAACACTGTGAACGGGCGAAAAAGAACGCACACTTACGACTATTCTTTGAAATGGCTGCTGCTGATCGCACCATTTCTATCAACAGTTGCGTTATGCTTTCTCGCATTGCCAAAGCTTTGGGATTAACCACTTCAGAATATGATGTGGCTCGTCTGCCTTATATCCACGTAATCGAATCAAAAGAAGCGGGTCTCCTTGATGAACGCAGCTTTGAACGTATTGAATATCCACATCCTGCCACCATTGAATACCGAAACATCCACAAACCCATCATCTTTGAAGACATCTCTATGTCTGGATTTAGTTTTTTCTGTAAGGCTCGTCTTCCTACACACACACCAGTTGCTCTTATTTTAAAAAGCCACTTCCGTTTATTAGCACACATTCTTCGTATGGGGAAACACATGAATCAGTGGACCTATTCAGCAGAATTTGATTTAGATTATACAAATTTTCAGCATTTAAAGTACCTCATTGAAATTGATACCTACCGATTAGATCAATTGATGGATGAAGAAAAACTCAACCAACTTGCTCTGCTTCCCTTAAATATCCTAGCTTATCTAAAGATGACACCCTATTTTTCAAGGTGTGTTCCTTACGCACTATCTCATTTTTTAGAAACTTACGCAGGCAAGACAAAACCATTGGCCTATCCCTTATTCAGAAAAGCACTAAATCATCAAGAGCTCATTGCAGAAATGACTTCTGAAACAGCACACAAAAACTTGCAGATTTTAAAACAAGGAGCCTCCCTGCTAGAACAAGAACTTCCTCATACAATTGTTCTATCTGTAAAAGCCGAATTGTATGAATGGTTGCATTCTTTGCTCATAAAACGTCGACAATTTTGGAGACCTGCCTCTCTCAACTCAGAAGAAAAAGAACTCTTGAAAGAAGTAGCACAATGTTTAAATTTTGAGCCTTTATCGACCCCTTAAAAAAATGTCCATGATGAATCCAATCTTACGATATCAATGGTTGCAAAGATTTTTACTCATCATCATCTACTGGTTTTCTTTTATTGTGCCAACAGTGGCTCTTACTCCTCAAATGGGTGGAACATTGATCTATCGGGCAACAGACGAAATCCAAGCTTTGGACCCACCTCTGATTGAAGACAGTCTCACTTACAACATTGCAGGAAATATTTTTGAGGGATTGGTTCGATATCAAGGAGAATCAGCAACAATTGAACCCGCTTTGGCAAGCTCCTGGAAAGTTTCTAAAGATGGCCTCCATTGGACTTTTTTCCTGCGAAAAGATGTATATTTTCATGACAAAACGTTGTTAGATGCCGAAGCTGTTCTGTTCTCCTTACTTCGTCAAAAAGATCCCAAACACCCTTTTTATAGCCCTGATTTTTTATACAAAGATGTACTATTTGCCCAAGTTAAATCAATTCATGCCGTTGACTCGCATACCCTGGAATTTGAATTACTTCAGCCCTATAGTCCATTTCTTCATGTTCTCACCATGCCTCCTGCAGCTATTATTTCACCAACCGCTTTTCAAAAAAATCCTAAAAATTTTAAACGCCAACCTGTCGGTACAGGGCCATTTCAGGTGGCAGAGTGGACAGAGCGTGATTTTGCACTAGAACCCTTTGAGTTGTACTGGGGAAAGAAACCAAAGTTGGATCGTGTTGTAATTCAGCCTGCCAAGTTTTTAAAAAACATGTTGTTATCCATGCGCCAGGGAAATCTTCATCTAGCCTCGAATGTCACCCCACAAGAGTTATTATGGATTCAAGGAGATACTGAAATCAAACTCAAGCAAACCCCTGCCAACCAAGTCAACTTCATTGCCTTCAACATGGAACGTAAAATATTTCAAGATAGGCAGATTCGCCTGGCTTTCCATAATCTTCTCAACAAAAAAGCATTGGTACGCTGGTTATGGCAGGGTAATGCGGTGCCTGCCAGCTCTCCAATTCCTCCCAACAACTGGAGCTTCAAAAAATTCAATGAACCATCACAACATCTTGATAAAGCCCGACAATTACTAACTGCGGCAGGACATCCCAACGGTTTTTCGATAAAATTATTAGCTCCAGTTCGCCGTGATCCTTCCTGGCCCCGCTTATTCAAAGCTTTCATTATCGCCTGTCAAAAGGTAGGTATCGAAATTCAGTTCAATAACCTTCCCTTTCGAGATTATTTAAAAGCTATCCAGGATCAAGATTATGACATGGTGTGGTTTGGTTGGGCAACCGATCATGCAGATCCTGATGGATTCATTACACCATTACTGCATTCAAAAAATGCATATCCAGGCAACCTTTCAAACCTGTCCTATTACCAAAATGAAACCTTGGATCGTTTAATTGAGCAAGCACAACAAACCGATGATGAAGAACAACGAACAAAAATCTATCACCAAATTCAAGACCATCTCTATTTAAACCCTCCCTGGATTCCTTTGATGATCCCCAATACTTCCTACCTCCACCATCGCCGTGTGCATAACGTACAAATATCTGTAACGGGAAGGGTTTTATTAGAAAATCTTTGGATGGAAAAGGAATAATGCGTCTTTCGATTAGTTTCAAAATTATTGGTTTGAATATCTTTATTGCCCTGCTGGTTGCATTCATCGTAACCATGGTCAGTATCAGGCAAATTACTCAACAAATCAATGAACGCTTGCTGCAAACTGGAGAAAATCTGGTACAAAATATTCAAGAACGTATTCGTAATGACGTTGAACAAACTCAACGATTTGCAGAGTTGTTGTCAGGGAACCAGGAACTCCATCAGTTTCTTAAAAAACAGGACACAAACGGATTACAAGAGTGGTTGAACAATCAATCAGAAATTGAAATATATGCTCTTTTAGAAGTGTTTGACTCCCAATCTCAACGACTGATGACCAATCGTTGGCTTAATAAAAAAACTGAAGAAATCCAGCCATACTTAACTCAACCTACTGATAACAGCATTATCAAAGCCCTGGATTATTTAATTACAGTAGAATTAAAAGCACTTCCAGCAGGATTGATCCTCAAAACCGTTGTTCCCATTGTAGACTGGGAGACTGTTGATATTCTAGGGGTTTTAGTCGTGAGTTTTCCCATGAATCAAAACTGGATCGACCGTGTCCGTGGACGTTCCATTCAAGATATGACGATTGTAGCCAATACAAGCTTACGTATCGCCACGACGATTGTGACACCAAAGGGAAAACGAATGGAGCAACTGCCTGAGCGAATTAAAAATGTTCTATCTCATAACGTCACACCAAAGCCGATCAAACAACTCACCCTGCTCGGCCAATCTTATACCGTACTGTTTTCTCCAATATACGACCTGCGTTCCATTCCACAGGGGCATTTAATTATTTGGCTCAAACGTGATTTGATTGAAGCAACGACCCAACAAATTCTATCCGTGCTGCTTTTTGTTGCCATTGCGTCCGTCATTGGATGTGTGATTTTTGGAGCGTATTTATCTCAAAATCTGACCCGTCCTTTGCGAAATCTGGTGCATACTGTCAAATTGATTGCTTCTGGTAATTTAAAACAAAAAATAAAAATTACTTCCAAAGATGAAATTGGTGATTTGGCAGAGGCCGTGAGTTCTATGCAGAATGACTTACAAATTGGACATGCTCTGGTGCACCAAATGCTCAAAACGTTCCAATTATTTGTCCCTTCCCAGTTTCTTAAATATATTGCTCATGATGGGATTGAAAATGTACAATTGGGTAACGCACAACAGGAAATTGCTTCAGTCCTCTTTCTCGATATTCGTGCCTTTACTTCACGTACCGAAAAAATGCGGCCCCAGGAAGTCTTGGATTTTTTGAACAACTTATTCCATAGTATCAGTGCCCCCATTGAACAAGAGGGATTTATTGATAAATTCATTGGGGATGCGATCATGGCAATTTTTGAAGAAGAAATGGATCCAGAAAATCGGCTGAAAGGAGCCGTTCCTTCTGTTCACGCCGCATTAGGTATCTTAGAAGCATTGCATCGATTCAACGAAAATCAGGAAATTCCTGTCCGGATTGGAATGGGAATCAATACCGGCACCATCATCTTTGGTACAATGGGATCGGCTTCACGAATGGATTCGACAGTACTCGGAAATACAGTCAATGTCGCTTCACGAGTAGAAAATTTGACCAAGCGGTATGAAGTCAATTTGCTTATTACCGAATCAACACGACAATCCCTTCCTTCCGATCACTCCTTTCTACTTCGTGAAGTGGATCGGGTTCGTGTCATGGGAAAAAAAGACGCAACGACCATCTATGAAGTATTTGATCAGGATATTGGAGAATTGAGAGAAAGAAAACTGAAAGTACTGGATGACTACCATCATGCTTTACAATTATACCAGTCCCAACAATGGAAGGAATCGCTGGCTGCTATGTATTCCTGCCAAACGGTTTTGCCTGAAGATAAGCTCATTCAGCTCTACATTGAACGCTGCCAAACATTCATTGACACCCCCCCTCCTGATGGCTGGGATGGTGTTGATACTATGGAAACCAAGTAAAATATCCAAATTGTCTGCTGCAAAATATTCTGCTAAGCTGAAGAACCTGTTTAAAAAACCTAATTCTGCTGCAAAACCATCTCATTGGCGTCTATTTTGAGAAAATTTTCGTTAAATAGGCTCACTATTCGCCTTAAATTTTGTCAAAAATCCGCTCAACGAGATCGATTTTTCACAACAAACCATCTTTTTCAAACAGGTTCTAATAATATCATCTTTATGGAGCAATTATGTTGGAACTACTCAAAACCGAAGATATCAACCAATCCAATGTAGTAGAAGCTGTTCGCCTACTTAACCAAGTCATTCTCAATGACCATAAAAGCATCCAAACCTTGCAACAAGAGCTAGCTCAACGGGATGAAAAATTGCTTGAAGCTGTCCATGAAATCAAAGATGAACAACAAAAAATGCGACAGCAGCAACATAAAATGTGGCAGGAACAACAAAAAATGCGGCAGGAACAACAAAACACACGCCAAGATCTTCAAGAGTTAAAATCTGTGGTAAAACATGGTTTCACAGAACTCAACCAAAAATATGATCAATCCATTGATCTCCTCCAACAAATTGCAGAAAACACAGCAAAAAAATAGAAATGATATGATCCCCATTAACAAAAAAAATTTTCAAAAACTGGAAATAGCTCTGATCAATGCCGAAATGGATTTGGCAGAATTGAAAGCGAAAGGACAACCTAAATACACAACGGAGCAAGTAGAAACCATGTTAGAAAAGGTCATAATTCAAAAAGCTAAATCATAGTCCAGTTCTGCCCAAAACCGTTTGACATCATCATTACCTGAAATTTCATTGATATCAATGGCATCTGACAAGCGCAGAACCAGATTAACAGGATAACGATATCCAAGATGAGTCAACAATTTAAACTCAATACCCACACTTCTTCGAGTCTGCACACCAAGAGTATCTCTCAGATAGAATACCTGGTTTCCAACAGTGACATTGGTATTTTGGTAATCCCCGGCAAAAATACCATAATCATAAAATAAGCTGGTGTGAAACTGTCGGTAATAGATAGGAAAACGCCCCATTCCCCGAAACACCTGGAATAATGGCAAACGCCATTCCAAGGTATAAGCAGAGTACCACTCTGCTGTTTCAGTATAATTTCGATAGCCCCTCAATGGGAGGTGATAGCCGGTAATAAAAAATGCCTGTAATTCATTTTGTCCGAGCGTACTGCCTCCATTGAAGTCAAATTTCAATACATGGTGCTTGCTCCAAAGAGATTGGTATTTCGTATAGTTCAAAGAGAGGAGGGTGTATTCATTGGAAAGCCGCTTTTTCTTATCATGCAATTGAGTCAGGAATGTTTCTTGTTGGGCGTCTGTTAATCCTGCAGAATCTCCTTGCAGCTCCTCCAGGGTATCATCAAAATCGTCAATATCTATTACTTCGATTCTCGGATTAGAACCATGATGGGCAGGAAAATAAGTAAAATCCACAGTGAAGGAATAGCCCTTTGCCTCACTGATGGAAAGCGGGTGATGGGAAAAATTAGAAAATGTGGCAAAGAGATTAATTCCTTGACGCTTACCAATGAAAGTACGAGTGTTATAATAATCACGAGTGCTCTCAAAAAGAGGCTCTAAATCACTGACGGATGTATTGGTATTCTCTGCAATTTGTCCCATCAATTGATCATTGACATGATCTACAAAATCATCATCCTCAAAAGGTTCCTGGTACTGATAAAGCCACCCTCCACCCATCTCCAATGATTCTTCCATTTTCCAGGAAAAGGAAGCTGACATATTATGTACTGTTTCCCAAAGACGGGGAACTCCTAATCCAAATGGATACCGCCGAGGCAGCAGAGAAGAATTAAAAGTGAAAGTAGGGCGCCACTGGTCATTGGTATAAGAAAGCTGATGATAGAACTTCTCCTTTCCTTTTGTCACTGTCGCAAAATAAGAGTGATGGAGCAAAGGGTCTTCTCCTGCCGTAATCGCTCCCCAGGCATACCCATCTGGCTCCTCTTCTCCGTAAATGAACCAAAATTGAGGAGAAAGATTTTCCTGATCGTCATAAGTTTCTGATGAGGATTGAATAACAGGGACCACCGATTCATCACGTTGTTGTGCTAACTCCTGATTAAAAAACCAGGTGGAAGAAATATGAGGCAAAGCCTCTGAGCGAACCTTCGTTTCATCCCATTGCATATAAGCCAGCTCAAATCCTTGAGAAACATAATTTTGAAAATACAATCGTTTGGACTGTTTCGCCAAAATTGGTAAAAAGGCCCCTCCCAATACATGAGTCACAGGCCGTAGAATATTTGTCTGCAACTCAAAGTGGTATATGTTGCTTACTCCAGAATGATCTGAACTGAATAAGATCGATTGATCGTTTGCTCCCCATATGGGAGATGACTGCAAATGTCCCTGCTGAATCCGCAATACCTCCTTCTGTGTCGACACATCCAAAATGGGCAAGGCCGTCATTCCCTTTCTATCAGTGAAAGAGTAAACTATTTGATTTCCCTGATGATTCCAACGGGGCATGGCAACCCGAGAATATTGAAAATGAGTGAGTTGTTTTTCTCGTTTAGCCCCAAAGGGAATAATCCCTGTTTTTGCAGCAGTTAAATCATAAAGCACCAAATTTTGATGTCCTTTGCCATTTTCCACTGCAACTAATTTTTTCCCATCAGAAGAAAGATCAATATGCCCCATACGCGCACTGTGAGTCAACTGATGCACCTGCTTGTTTTTGAAATCGTATACAAATAAATCCCGATAAGCATAAACCGCTTGTGATACCGTAGCCGTAAAAAATAAGTATTCCTGATGCGGATGCCAAACCAGGGAGTAAGCATTCTGCTCCAGTAACGTTTCAAATTTACCTGTTTTCTTATCCCATAACCGCAACCGTTTGCCATAATCGCCACTACTCTCCACAAAAGCAATACGGATTTCATCTGGAGACAGTGCAAATCCTCTCTGCTCATATCCTCCCGAATAAAGAGACTGGGAAGAGGTAAGAGGCTGGGAACGCAAAATCTTTATTCGCTTTTGTTGCTCCTGCTTTTGGTATGCTAAAAAACGCTGATAAAGCTCTGGTAGAGAAGTTCCGTCGGTGTGTTGAGCGGCATAAATTCCTGTATAAGGCGGCCAACTAGCAATATTATGATTGATCCTCCGAATGACATTCCTGGTATCTTCATCAACCCAGTAATCTACAAAATATCCTCCATACAAATAACGCACATGCTCTCCTGGTATGCCTGGTTTGTCGAAATCAATCTGATCGATTTGCAGTAATTGATCATCGAGCACATGTGTCCTCAACACCATCTCTGAACGTGTGCTGCGTCCCCGTCCAGACTTGGTGAACTCTGTCTCAAAATAAACAGCCAACCCTTCCCATAGCCACAATGGTGCAAAATTATTGGGACTATTCAAAAACAAAAATACACCATTAACCAAAGGATTAGGAGCATATCCAGGACGGCCAAAAATAGTACGGATTAACTTGGAATATCCACCCACTGTGTCCAAATGAAGCACATGAAAATATTCATGCACAATCAAGGCACGCAACCAATCCTGGCTTTCATATTCTGCAACGACTCCCGAAATATCAGGAGCATTTGGATAGATTTTTAAAACAGGATAAGGAAAATTGGTGGCAAGTCCATCTTGTTGATCCTTCGTATCACTGACCACCATATGCACCTTTTCGACAGGTTCCCAATCCATAATAGGTGACAAAAGTTGGTGAGCTTCTTCTGCATATCCTGCTGCTAATCTGGCAAGTTCCTCAATTCCCTGATGATAGTGAACTAAAAAATGATCCGTCTCCAAGGTATACCATTCCAATTGTGTCAATTTATTGACAGGATCGTTCTGAGGTGCTACTGACGGGATTGTCCTCACCCCTAAGCTATCGACTTGTACTTTCAGTTCTTTTGCCATGCCTACACAATAACCCCCAATCAATATCAATATCAAAAATGCAATGAGTATCATTCTTTTTATTTTCTGCATCTGGCAAATCTTTGAAATATTTTGAACAAATTTTGTCAACCTTTTATTTTAATCTGGTGCTATTATAAAAAATAAGAAAGTATATTTATCAAACTTAGGCGCTTTCCGGCAAATAATTTACCCATCTTGCTGATCTTTTTTCCGATCTTCTGCATGATTGCTTCGGTTATATAGCTCACTATACGTCCTATGTGATGCTGTATCAACGGGCCGCTTGAAGCTCTCAAAAAATCCGGCACAATCTGAGTAAATTCATTCTTGGAACTCACTTTAAAGATCAAATTTTGGTAAAAAAAGCAAATTATTGTCAGACATAAGGGAATCAATGGATTTAGAACTAAAGGGAAAAATTGCTTTGGTCTCAGGAGGCAGTCAAGGGCTCGGTTTTGCCAGTGCACTTCAATTAGCCAAAGAAGGAGCAGAGGTAATTCTACTCAGTCGCTCCCCAAACAACCTTCAGGCTGCAGCTCAAAAAATCCATGAAGCTACTGGAAAAGAAGCGGTTACCATCCCCATTGATGTGACCCATCCCGACGAAATTCAAAACGCTTTACAACAAGCACTTGAGCAATTTGGAGGAATCGATATTTTACTGGCAAACGCAGGTGGCCCTCCATTTGGAACATTTTTAGAGCTGACCGATGATGATTTTTATTATGCGTTCGAATTGAATTTCATGAGTACAATCCGCTTAATCCGAGGAGTCATCGATAGTATGAAGGCACGAAAAGGAGGACGGATTGGAATTGTTGTTTCGCAATCCGCAAAAGAACCCATTCCTGGCTTATTACTTTCCAACTCCATACGCCCTGGTATTGTGGGATTGGCAAAAACATTATCTGGAGAATTGGCAAACAATCAAATTTTAGTAAACTGCTTTGCACCAGGACGCATCCAAACCACTAGGTCTACGGCCCTTGATCAGGCAAATGCACAGAAACAGGGAATCCCACTGCAAGAACTACAACACAAATCCACACAACCCATTCCACTAGGACGCTATGGAGACCCTGAAGAATTCGGCAAAGTCGTCACATTTTATTTATCCTTTGCCAATACTTATGTCACTGGACAAACCATCGTCATTGATGGAGGAAAAGGACAAACCCTTTTATAAGGAAATTTATGCTGCTCCGATTATTTCTTGCCTTTACCATTATTCCAATTCTTGAAATTTATCTGCTGATCAAAATTGGTTCTCAGATAGGAGTCTTCACCACTATTCTGATTGTCATTGGCACTGGCTTTTTAGGGGCGTACCTGGCCCGAATGCAAGGAATACAAACCATGTTCAAGGTACGTGAAAATTTGAATCAAGGAATCATGCCAGCAGAAGAATTGCTGGATGCTTTGCTCATTGTGATCGCAGGAATTGTGCTGCTCACTCCAGGCTTCCTAACCGATATTGCTGGATTTTCACTGCTCATTCCTCAGAGCAGGATGAAGATCAAACGATGGTTACGCACTCAACTGGAAAATGCCTACTTTGATGGAAAAATCATCCATCATGATAATTCACTATAATTCCGTTTGTTAAAAACACAAAAGACTCTTTATCCTCAGTCGTCTCTGTCCTCACTGTTCCAAGGATTGAGGATAGAGATATTACTGGCTCGAAAATCACTTTCATTTCTTGTGACTAAAATGAGATTATGTGTGTAAGCTGTAGCTGCAATCAAACCATCTATTGAAGACATTGGTAATCTATTTTCTTCAGCTTTTCCTTGCATGATTCCCCAATTCTCTGCAACTATTACATCAATAGAATATATACGTTGTTGGTAGTTTTCCAATAGCGTACTGAGCCAATCCGTCAATCTGTTTTTCTTTTTTGAATCTGGTAACTTGGTCAATCCCTTTCGTATCTCACCTATTGTAAGTGACGACAAAAATAACCGTTCTGATGCAAGACCCTGCATCCAATTGATAATCCTTTGATTAGGCTCTGGTTTTACAAGCTCTGAGATAACACAAGTGTCCAAAAGATAATTCATAACTCGATACTCCTTGGATAATCTTTTTGCCTCTCAATCTCGAAGTCTGCTTCCATTTTTGGACAACTTAACAGAAAATCCTTGAAGCTCGGTTTATCCGAAATGAGTTCTTCGTATTCCTGGACTGAAAGAATGACAACTGCGTTTTCTCCCCGTTTTGTCACATACTGAGGGCCTATTTTTAAAGCATCCTCTACGACCTTACTGAATTGGGCTTTCGCATCTTGTAATTTCCAGCTCGCTTTCATGGTTAACCTCACTAGTTACGTATTTCATTAAATTAAATAGCCTAGTCAGACTAGTCTTTAAATGAAAGATTGTCAAGAATATTTACATGACTACCCAGAACTGCTTTCCGGGTAGTGCCTGTCAATGGTCAATCAAATTGTCCCGCTATTCACACACAAGTATTACACCATAGAATCAGGCAATCCAGTACCAGTTTCGACACCCTCTACCTGTTGACTGGGGAAATACTCATTCCAACGGTCGCTCACCAATTTCGAGGTTTTTTCATCCACAATGACCTCCTTGGGATAACCGGGCTTGATACGACAATCCAATACAACAGGGGTGGTAAAGGAAATGTGATTCCGCACCACTTGAGTCGAGGCAGCATAGGTATCTCCTGCCGGTTCAAAACGAGTAAACGTACTCCAGAGAAAGGCGATATCTCTTTCAGTAACGCGAGTATCATCCACTAAAAAGACCAGGGGCCAATCCTGAATTTCAGGGGAATTAGCCAACTGTTGGGCATACGTGGGATTCTTTGCATACTCTGGTCCACTGATGGCCAAACATCCTCCACAATAAACAGCAGCACTATCTGCCTGTGCTGGCAGTGCTCCCTGAAATTGGCGAGGTAATTGCCGCACAGGATCTCCAATTCCAAGCAAAACCCCCTTGCTTCCTTGATTGACAGCAGGCCCTGTGTAATCCAAGGTATCCAGTGCCAAATTGGAAATGATAAAAAAATCTGTTTCAAACTGAGTTCTTTCCAGGATATGTTCAAGGACCTGCTTGAAATTAGTCAAATCCATTGGTTTGTTCAGAATCAATAAAAATTTGGTCAGAGCCAATTGTCCACCCGATTCTCCCAAAATGCGAAAGGCCGAGGTCATCGCTTCCCGAGGGTACCGTTCTTTCACAACTGCTGCAGACAGACAGTGATAACCGGTCTCTCCATAGCTCCACAATTTATCAATGGTCGGCATCACCAATTTACTCAAGGGAGACATCAATTCCTGGATATAATCTCCCAGAAAAAAATCCTCCTGACGTGGCTTTCCAACGACCGTTGCAGGATAAATGGCATCTTTGCGATGAAACATAGCTTGAACATTCAAAATGGGATAATCATGCTGAAGCGAATAATATCCATAGTGATCACCAAATGGACCTTCTGGCCGACGGATTTTTGGAGGAACTGCTCCACAAATTGCAAAATCCGCCTCTGCAATCAAAGGATGACCTCCTAAAGGATTTTTCACTCGCTTTAACTTCCCTCCTTGAAGTAATGAAGCCAACATCAACTCTGGTAAATCTTCTGGCAATGGTGCAATGGCTGACAAAATCAAGGCAGGGGGCCCACCAATAAAAAGAGTTAGCGGAAGAGATTGATTTTTCTGTTCTGCCACATAATAGTGAAAACCTGCTCCCTTTTGAATCTGCCAGTGTGCCCCAGTCGTTTGGTCATCATAACGTTGGATGCGATACATGCCAAAGTTATGGTGTTTTGTTTCTGGATGTTCTGTATAAACCAGGGGCAGTGTCACAAATGGGCCTCCATCTTCGATCCAGGTCGTCAGCATTGGCAAACGACTCAACCGAGACGGTTGATCACAACATTCTATCACAGGTCCCATTTCCACAGTTTTCATCCCCACTTTCAGCGCATCTATCATTAATTTTCGATGATTCCATAACACTTCCAGGCTCGGAGGCATCAACTCATCAACAAGCTGCATCAGTTCTTTGATAAACCGCTCCGGTCGTTTCCCAAATGCAAGATTCACACGACGTTTAGTGCCAAACAAATTGGTCGCACATGGAAAATCAGCCCCCTTCACATTGGTAAACAGCAAAGCAGGTCCACCCGCTGCAATCACTCGACGGTGAATTTCTGCAATTTCCAAATAGGCATCCACGGGTGCATCAATGGTCACCAATTCTTTTTCTGTCTGTAATAATTCAATATAATTTCGTAAGTTGTTTATCATCTCTACCTATATGTGATACGCAAGGATTGGTATAGCATCGTTCGCTATGTTTCATGATGAGATTATCGTTTGCAGTATAAATTGAATTTCGCAAAAAAAAGTGAATTATGCAATATTACTTGAAAATTGGCAACTCATCCTTAATTTATAGGCATACGAAATAACAACTCGTTTCCCTGGAAATTTTGACAATAGACCAAATTATTATGCGGCCACTTCTTTTTCTAAATACCTGCTTATGCTGCCTCTTTATCTGGATAAGCAGCACTACTTCTGGAATCGCTCAAACAATAGAAATCCAAACATGGAGTCTCAGAGTCAGAGACTTGCCCATTCACGGAACCGTTATTGGGTGGGTCAAAAAAGGACAGAGATACTCCGTTCTTGAAGAAAAAAGAGGATGGTACCGTATCGAATTCGCTGCCCAAACATATGGTTGGATTCCTGAGAGATATGCTAAAGAGGTGATCCCACCAGAAATTCCAGCAACTATTCCTGCTGAAAAACAAACCGTCTCAACCCAAACCTCCATTGAACCCGAAATACCATCAGAACCGAAAGAAAAGGTCGAACCAAAAGAGGTGACTCCACCAGAAATTCCAACAGCCCTTCCTGCTAAACAACAAACGGTCTCTACTAAAACCTCTATTGCTCCTGAAACACCATTAGAAACCGAGGAAAAGGTCGAACCAATAGAACATGTGGACACGATAGAGTCAAAGAATTCTTTCACCAATGGTATTGGTATGGAATTTATTCTGATTCCCGCAGGATCTTTTTGGATGGGAAGTGATGAATATCTAGAAAATGTGGCTCAAAATGAAATACCCAGGCACCATATCACCATCACCCAGCCGTTCTATATTGGCAAATATGAAGTAACCCAAGGTCAATGGGCAGAGACGATGGAACTTCCTCCCGTTCCCCAGGAAGAACGAAACCTCCCTGTGCAACAAATCTCTTGGAATGATGTTCAAGAATTCATCTACAAACTGAATCACCGTGAAGGCACATCCATGTATCGACTGCCCACTGAAGCAGAGTGGGAGTATGCCGCCCGAGCAGGCAGTGAATCTACTTTTTTCTTTGGGAATGATGAAAATGATTTAGGAGAATATGCCTGGTATGATGATAATTCAGGTAGTCAACCTCATCCTGTTGGACAAAAACTTGCTAATGCCTGGGGTTTGTATGATATGCATGGCAACGTGTGGGAATGGACCCAGGACTGGTATGATCCTCAATATTATCAGAACAGTCCTTCTATGGACCCACCAGGCCCATCAACAGGCAGGGCCAAAATTATGCGTGGTGGCGGTTGGAATAATGGTCCCTTCTTCTCTCGCCTGGTCAAACGTGTTTATGATTGGCCGGATTCTAAACATGCTTTTCTTGGTTTTCGCCTAGTAACTAATCGTCCTATATCGCCATAACACAAAAGTGAAATTCCTTATAATGAATTCGCTAAGCTATACTAATCCTGGCCAACGATTTACACGTGATGAAATGAATGAGTGATAAATATTTTTTGGATACCAACATCATAATTTATTTTTTGATTTGAAATATTCCAGAGCCTTGAGAACAAAACGTGCGTATGCTCCAGCTGGACCTCCTCCCATTTCAATGGCGACATCGATGGTTTCATAAATTTCCTCATCTTTAGCACCTGCTCGTAAAGCCTGTTCCAGATGCCATTCCATGCACGGTTCACACTTAGTCACTATAGAAATCGATAGTGCCATCAATTCTTTTGTTTTCTTTTCAAGTGCCCCATCACTAAACGCCTTCTCTTCTAATTCAAGAAATGGCTTGTAGGTCTTGACATTCTTCAAAAAGGGTATGTGTAATTTTTTTCTATCATTGATACTTTGTTCAATTTTTTTATAGTTCAAATCAGACATGACAAACCTCCATAGTACTTCTGATCATTATTTATAGCTGGCTCTCTAATAATTTCTTAACCAGAACCCACTTTTTTATAAACCGTTATTTGTATATCAGGATATTGCTTGATGACTTTAAAAAAACCATCCACTCGGTTTTTTTCCAAACTTTGCCAAAATTGAATGGTTTCCTGCACCCTGTGCTCATATTCCGTTACAGGAATCAGACCAATCTGTTTCATGCCAGGTCTACCATTTTGATTGACAATCAAATAGTCAATGCCCTCTTTTTCAATTAAAGGTACATTGATAAATTCACGCACCCGTTCAGCGAAAGGGAAGGCTTCAGGCAGCATATAAACACGTCGAGTGTATAATACACGTGCATCTTTTGGCAGATATTGCCTCAGTTCCTCAAAAAATTTTCTATGGGCAACAAATCCTTGATCCAGTCGATCACGGCGTTTGATATCCCGTTGTACCAGGCGTAACTGTCCCTGGATTCCAGCTAAAACTAAAATAACGATGATTCCAACTAGCCACCTTTTGTAATTTGGTTTCACAAAATGAAATAACCAATACAATCCCAAAGCGATTAGCATGACAAAGGAAAAATGAGTATGGATGAAATAGCGGTCAATAAAAGAGCGAGATGTCAACATAATGTAACCACAACCCAGCAGAATCCAAGAAAGATTGAGAAGAAAAAAAGCTTGCTGATCTTTATACAAAAATAATGAGACCTTTCCATTTTGAAGAACATCTTCTTGCCGAAAAAAAATTTCCTGCAATCGGCCATGCTTACCCACCAAATGCAAAATACCAGTTAGTATAGATACCACAACAAGCAAAGAAAAAAATGGTCCCAAAAAGGAATCTCCAACTATTACCCCAAACCATTCCCATCCACTCCTGCCAGCCCATTTTCCTGTACTATAAGCATTTTCTGATATCAATCCATGAATCCATTCGGAAAGATGAAAAACTTGATAAGGAGAAGAAATGGTGAAAACTACAATAAACAAAATCATGCACTGGATTATCCAACTGAGAATTTGTCGATAACAAGTAATGCGATGTTGCCACAACGTTAACAAAAAAATAAATAGCATCCAGGGTCCCAAAAAAATTGCAATTGGTTTGGTACCAACGGCCAAGGCAGAACAGCCAACCATCAGCCATAAATATATAGTACGGCTTTGCCTGAAGAAAAAAGTGGCAAAGCACAGAGTCAATGCCACAAATAGAATCATGGTTGCTTCTGGATGAATGCGAGTCGCAAATAACAAATTGAGAGACTGACCAGCCAGCAAACCCATACTAATGAGAGCCCAGAAAAACGAAGCAAACACCTTGTGGGCCATCCAAAACCCAACCAGTAGATACAAGTTCATAGAAACCAGTGATACCCATTTGGAACCATAAGCAAAACTTTTTGAAGATATTGGGGTGCCCTGTTCAATGAGCCATGCGGTTAAATAGGAAAGGTGAACATAAAAGGCAGTATAAGCTTGCTGGAGTAGCTTTAGTGAACCTGTGCTTTGGATATTTTCCAGCATTTGAATTTGTCGGCCTTCATCACTCCATAAAAATGAGGCTTCTGTCGCATTTTCTACTCCAAAATGGAGATTGGGAGTGGCTTGCCAATTGAAAATCAACAAGACCAATAAAACTAAAACAAATCGAAACATGATCATGGATTTTTTTGGAGGCTGCACATCAATTCCTGGAAAGATTCACTGGTGACTTCTTCGTACTCCCGCTGCCGCCAGGGAGAATAATGCTTCACTCTCAACCCTTTTTCTGTTTCCAGTGCATGACCAGGGTGAAATAAAATTTCTGTGATTTTGTTCTTTTGGGTAAGATTAATTTGAGAAAGTGCGGAACGTACAACAGATTCTGTCATTTTACCAGAAAACAAAATACCTACAAAATAATGAGAATAGGCAATGTTTCTTGCAGATAATTGCTTCTGATACATTCTGGATAAAAAATTGAGCAAAGTACTTTTTACCGGACTCAGGCTACAATAATTTTTGAGCGATTCAGTATTGTCTTTGACAAGAAAAAATGGTTCCTGGGGCAAGCGGACATAGGAAAACGAAAATTGATTGTGAAGTTCCAACAACGCCTCAAAAACAAAAGGTATCATGTGAAAATGCAGATGACTATCAACATGGATCGGGAATGTATTGTCAAAACATTGGGCAATTTTATGAATTTGGGCAATCATCTCCTGCTGCACTTGTTCCTTGAGTAAATGACGATCTTGACGATTCGAAGTCAAATATTGCCACCATAACGTCAGGAACGTATGATAAAAATTTCCTGAATCATCCACCAGCAAGGGGACTTTCTCTGCTGGTAAAACAGGAGATCCTTCAATGAAATTGAGATGAATCGATAGACGAAAGTCTTGACGTTTTCTATATTCTTCGATTGCGTAATCAAATGCCCTGCCGTTAGCAATCATGCTCGTACTGGACAAGGCACCATGATCGAATGCATCTAGAATGTTGCTGGTGATTCCTTGGGATAACCCATAATCATCAGCACTAATAATAAATTGCATGTGAATTTCTTGAGTAATTGCAATTTTCTTTCAAGTTTCATTAATTGCGCAAGGGAGTATTTACTTTTTCTCAAATTATTTTGGAGATTTGGAAAACACCTAAAAGATACAGGGTTTCCTGAGTAAATTTGTAGCAAACCATCATCTTCCCAACTGAGTCTTCATATTTGTAATCCCAAACACCTTTTAGTGGGCCTTTTCTTTCATTTCCGAGGATTGGATCCTGTTTAAGAAGCCAAACAACATCATCTAACGTTTCTTTTTGCTTATCATCAAGTTTGATTTCTTGCCGTTCAAAATAATCAGATTTTTTGACAATCAAACAGCCTCCTCATTTTTTCGAAGCAAAAATATATGGTTTCACTCGGCCCTCTTCGACATCTACTATTCCTTGTAAAATTCCTCGAATCATATCATGAGTTAAATCGGGATTTTCTTCTGAGATTTGCCCAATTCTAGCCCAATATTCAATTTGTTTTGGTAAAGAACGATGCTGCGCTCTAGAAGTAGCACGAGCAGAATCGATCAATTCTTTATTCAAGCGAATAGCTTCTGTTGCCATATGTCCTCCTGCATATTGTGTTAATTTTATACAATTGTAGTAATTTACTACAATCAAAGATGAAAAGCAATTCCTCGATATGAATTGTTATTTCTGGAGAAGATCTGAAATGGGGCAGTTAACGAAAAACTGAGCAGGCAGCCTCACTCAAAATTTTAGTGATATTGATTGTAGATCACCGGCATTTGCCCTTTCCACTTAATCCAACTTTCCTGATTTGTAATCAGTTCAGCCATGAAGTGACTTACATTAATTCGACTGGTAGTGCCTGGATTAAATATTGCGCTGCGAATTGGTGAAGGGTATACCTCATACTTTGTGACCTCTCCCTCATTGGTTAAATTGTCCGGGCGTACTGCTACCCACTCAATCTCACTATCGTCCTGACCTATTTCCATGCGCAGAAAATCTGCAGCTTTCTCATTGTCCACGTGCGGTGGCAATAATGTTCGTATCAACGAGAGCACACACTTTTGACCAAATGAAACAGGTTCAGAGAGATCACGATTACTATTACCGGTGGTGTTCATCAATACAAACTTAACTGGTATTTTGAGCTCATTTGACTTGATAGCTTTGCACAATCGACGCGTAGCCTCTGTAACAAGTCTCCGGGGATGACCATATATACCCTTGAAACTCACGTTGTGTCCCAGGCAAGAAGCGACGGCATCGCATCCTTTGACATGCTGAGCCATCTCAGCATCACTAAGCTCAAGGATACTAGCGTGGATTGTGGTCAAATTTTTATGATGGCTAACGGTTTCGGGCAAATCGCTCCCTGGTCGTACAATTATTTTGACCAACTCACCACGATTCAGTAGTTGTTCGACCAGCAACTGACCCGTTGCTCCGCTTGCTCCTACAACAAGAGTCGTCATTTCATTCTCGCTTTGTTATACGTTCTCTTGAATACTTAGGCCAACTGTCTTTGATTTGAAACCAGGTTAGCTGGCTATTTACAAAAATATGGTAATTAGGGGAAATTTTATTGGGCTCGTCAAGTGAAGTGATACTTAAAGTGAAATAATCTTGATAATCAAGACTTCTATAACTGATAGAAGTGCCACATTTAGAGCAAAAACCTCTTCGAATCTTTTCTGATGAAGCATATTCGCTGACTTCCCCTTTCAACCACCTTACATCACCAACTTTAAAGTCCATCCATGCACCAACTGGTGCTCCTGTCACCAATTGGCAATCTCTACAATGACAATAATCAGAGTCAAATGGCTCTGCTAGCACTTCGTATCGTATTGCTCCACAATGACAACCACCTTTCATATATACCTCAGTTTTACATTAACGATAGCTCAATTCGCTAGCTATGGACAAATAAATACAGTGGCTACTACTGATTTGGCCCGCTTCACCAAAAAACTATCACATACCTTACAGAGATCATCATAACAAACCCTCGATGAATTATTCTCCCTTTCTTTACATGACACTAGTATTTGTCAGCAAGAAGAGTATTGAGGAATACCACCATCAACTATATCTACACCGAAATAGATTCTGGAAATGTTTGCCCAATACCCAGCAGTTTCACACATTTGGCAGGGCTTTGAGGTAGAATAAAGTTCGCATCCTGTGAGGTCATTTGTTTTGAGATTACGGCATGCATCCCGAATCGCTTCTATTTCCGCATGTGCTGTCGGATCATTATTTGTGAGAACTCTGCTAGGCCCAAATCCCACAATTTTTCTCTTTTTCACAATAATCGCTCCAAAGGCTTGATCACCAGTATCGATTGCAATTTGTTTCATTTCAAATGCTTTTTCAATAAAGTCTTTTTGAGTTGGCATTTTAGCAAAAGTAGTTTTTTCTTGAGTTTTCTTAGAAACTGCATTTTTAGTGGGTAGTATGCTCAAGATTGTTGAGATACCCACCAGTTGAAAGGTTCGTTTAATGATCATGCGACGATTGATATTCATTTCTCGCTCCTTTGCATATTTTTGGGCAAGTATTTCTTTTTATTTAAGAAAACTGTTGAGTTCCTTATGAAATCTTCTCAAGCAATTTTTTTGCAACAGGATAGAATTCCTTCCATTGCAAGAAAACCTCCTCTGCCCATTCTTTGACAAGATTGCAGTGTTGTGCTGAATTTTCTGCACGCCAAACATCATTAATCGTCAAAGTTCCTAAATCATGAGGAGGCTCTAACCATGTGAATTCTTTCTTACACTGAGATAATTGAGCCTTGATCTTAGCAAGATTGCTGATTGAAGAACCAAGAACAAAGTAGGCATAAAGACTAGAAAGATGTACATTGATTGAGTTAATTGTTTGTGGATTCGGTTGGCCAGGATGTTGTACAGAATAGGCATCAACAGTTAAGCCATGTACCGACATATAAGCAAAATCCGAGTATTCCCTGGCAAGTACTTCTCCATACCTGGCCCAACAACCAGGGGTGGATAAAAGGTACCTGTGAGTAGGTCCATCAAAATCGTCTGTTTCAGCTCTACATGAAAAGCATTTGATTATAGCCATTGGATCTCATATGCATTAGTATTTTCTCACATAACGTTTTGCTCAATATCTCTGAATTATGGAGCAGACACATTGGTGCGAAGAGAAAGGTTTAGAACATGGAGTACTCGTTCTTTGACATCGCGATAGCACATAGGGCGAACAAAGGGATTATCTGCGGTGACCCAGCCAATAAAGCGACTGTCATTGTATTCATACCATGAAGGATTAGAAAATAGAGGGATAATTGGAACATTTTCGGCAACAATTCTCTGCAAATTGCCAATGATTTTTTTATGTTTTACGGGATCGGTCGTTTGTGTATATTCCTGAAGCAATTGTTCTGCTTCTTCATTACTCCAACGAGCCCATGATGTTCCTTCCGCTTTATCTTTCATCAGGCTACTACTCAAAAGACTGTAGTAAACCCACCAAGGACTTTGTCCAATTTCTCCCCAGCCGATGGCTACATCATAATTCCCTTTTTTCAAACGATCTAACCAATCCTGAAATCCGAGAGATTGTCTTTCAGCACGGATACCAATCTCCTCCAAATATTCAGTAATCATGCGGACAGATGTTTCCCAATCTGTCCATCCCTTCACCACTGAGATTTTGAACAGAAGCGATGATCCGTCCGGTTTCTCACGAAAGCCATCATTGTCCCTATCTCGATAACCGGCTTGAGTCAAAATACGTTTGGCTTCAAGAGGAGCATATGTTCCTAATTTTCCCACAGAGTTATTGACTTTTTCATCGTACCAGTCTTTATAAAGTTCCCCTAATCCGGTTGGATATCTGCTGACAATGGCATGACCATAGGTCGCAACTTCCACAATACTATCCCGGTCAATACTCATACTGAGAGCACGGCGAAATGCAAGATCATTGAAAGGGGGCTTCGTTGTATTCATATAAAGAGAGATATTATTGTGGGGGGGAAACCAATAATGAAAATGTTTTGGATTTTTACTCACATACTCTTTCTCAATATCTGGAATAAAAATCCCTGCCCAATCGACTTTTCCCCGAATCAACTCAGCTTGAATCTGTTCGTTCCCACTCAATGCAGGAAACTGCAGACAATCAATATAGGGTTTTTCCTTTTCCCAATATTGTGGATTACGACATAAAGTGTAGTTCTGGGAAGAAAATGAAGCGATTTGAGTAAACGGCCCGGTTCCCACGGGATTAGGATTTAAAAAATTAGCAGGATCTTTGATCTCACGCCATTGATGCTCCGGAACAATAGGAATCTGACCAATTAACCATTCAATCGAAACATCGACCTGGTTCAAGTTGAATTGAACGCTAAAGGGATCGACCTTGATGACCGATTTAATCTTATCAGTCGCACCAGTCCAGTCAAGCGCTTTGAATTTTCGGATTAACCCAAAAGTGAATATTACGTCATCCGCATCAAATGCTTTTCCATCCGACCACTGAACACCTTTTCGCAAAGTGTAAGTGATACTTTTCATGTCCTTGGAATAACTGAATTGGGTAGCCAGCCGCGGGACGGCTTTCCCCCCTTGCATTAAGTTGTACAAAATCATCCGATCAAATACCATATCTGTGCTATATAATGCTTTTTGATAAAATGGATTAAAGTTTCTCGTCCATCCTTCACTATGCTCACAGGCAATTACCAAAGTCCCGCCCTGACGCTTTTTCTCTGCAAAAACCAAGGTGGTGCTGATGCTAATGAACAAACAAAAAATGGCTAACATTTTGCTCTTCTTGCTGTTATAAGTATTCACAAAACTCCTTTTTGCATTAGTGATTAGGAAAACAAATCAAACCCCATCAAATTTTTCATGCGTTCGTCAAGTTTCCTGCACCATCTTAAATTACATCAAAAAATCGCTTTTTTTTTCACTTTATTATTTTTCGCCTATACAGTGATTAGTGTAAGTGTGATTGTTTATATTTTCAAAGAAAACATAATCCAGCAAAAAAGGCAGGTGCTTTTGTTACAAGCAGGTCAATTTCAGGTCATTTTAAAAGAGCAATCAGAATCTTTTGTTCAGAACATTGAAAACTTTTTAGCAGAAAATCAACTGGAGTCCCCTTTACAAAAACTGTCTCAGAATGGAGCTTTTTACTCCAGAACAAAAATGAGCAATATCCGTCTCAATAAATCCAGGCAAGCTACTGTATTTCAACACCAATATGATTTTTTCAGTTCGATGTTTGATTTTTTCAACAAAGAGCAATTATCCCGATTTGAATTGCACTTTCTTTCTCCTCACAAAGTCTTTTCCGATCTAGCTCCTCAACCCTTGATTCAAATTAACGGCTCCCAGGTTCGTCTTAATTATTTTGATGTGGTAGGAAGTATGCAGCACAAAAGCTATCAGGGGCCTTTGCAGGAAATCGACTTGATGGATAAGCAAGAATTTCTTTCATTTGCCCGAAAAATGAAGTTTCTCGGTTTTGATCCCCAGTTGGCCAATCAGATTTTGTCAAGCTCTGGACTACAAGCCAAAGACATGAAACTGGATGGTAACAAGCTCCTGATTGAGCCTTTTCAACAAGACCAACTATTTATCAAACAGTTGGAGGAAGGAAAAATCATATTACATATAGAGATCGTGCTGAAAGGAAAGATATTTGATCCTAAAACGGAACAATATGGCATTTCTCCCTTAGCCGTTTTAGTCGCAGAGCAAACTCTAGATCCCCAATGGTTGCAGAGCATCAAAGAAAAGCTCGGAGGCAATTTTGCTTTTTTACAAAAAAACCAGCTTTTGTTTTCCAATTTTGGAAATCATGAAGGAAAGATCAACAAAAATCCAGACGGTTGGATTAACCTGGAAGGAAAAGAATACCTAAGTGAAAAATTTACAGAAAGTTTCATGCGACATAACCATGATGAAATCTATCCTTTGGTTTTGGTCAGTGAGGATTTCATTGTTGAGACGATCTGGGAAGCATTGCAGGCCATTGTTGTGATTGTGTTATTACTATTAATCATTATTGTTGTCCTGAGTCGATTGTTAAACAATTGGCTTGTAGGAGAACCGATTAATAAGGTCATTGGAGGGGTAGACGCTATCATCAAGGGTGATTTATCCTTGAGGGTTTCTATCAACACGAGAGATGAGATTGGAACACTGGCAAATTCATTCAACCATATGGTGGAAGCGGTTCAGCAAGCACAAGAGCAACAGAAAGTGGCCTTTGCCGATCTTCAAAAGATGACTCACACTTTTGAAAAATTTGTACCGCAACAATTTCTTAATAGAGTGGCCAAAGAAGGCATTGAATCCATTGAGTTAGGGAATGTAGAGCATGACTATATCACGATTCTTTTTAGTGATATCCGTTCCTTTACACCTCTCTCAGAAAAAATGACACCAGAAGAAGTTTTTCAGTTTTTGAATTCTTACTTGTCCTACATGGAACCTCCTATTCATGAGTTTAGAGGTTTTGTTGATAAATTTATCGGGGATGCCATTATGGCATTGTTTGATTTTGGGAATGATCAACAGGAAGCTCATAATGCCATTGAAGCAGCTTTAGGAATGCTTAAAGCACTGAAAATTTATAACACTCACCGGAACAAATTAAATTACCCCAAAGTGAGTACGGGAATCGGAATTCATAGTGGAAATGTTATGATTGGAACCATTGGTAGTTCCGTGAGGATGGATTCCACTGCGATTGGAGATGCAGTGAACCTGGCTTCTCGAATCGAAGAAATGACCAAAATTTATGGTGCATCCATTTTAATCAGCGACTCCACTTTTTACAACCTAAGACACCCCACCAGGTACTGTCTCAGGCTCATCGATCGTGTTGCCGTTAAAGGCAAAACTGAACCTGTTACACTATTCGAGGTCTTCAATGAGGATCCTCCGAAAATTCTAGAGAAAAAATTGAAGACCAAAAAAACCTTTGAAGAAGCCGTTGCCCTCTATGGACTGATGGAATTTAAAGAAGTGTTCAAAATTTTAGAAGAGTACCTGCAGGAATTTCCTGAAGATACAGCAGCCAGGTTGTATATGCGACGCTCTCAATCAAAAATTATTTAAGACTATCTAAAGATAATGTGTCAACTACATTTCTTCCTGACCACAGAAAAAAAGATCAAGTCGAGTGCCTTGTTGGGTCTAATTTTCTCTATAATTATTATGTTGCCACTTGTGCTTCGTATGGCTTAATTTTCTTTATATCTCCAGCTTCTTTTTGTTTAGCCCGATATAAATCCCATCGAAACTGAAGATTCTTGTCATAGCGCATTTGCCCTGTTTCTGAAAATGTATTCAGGGATTCATCTTGAGATTTTTCTCTCTCCTTTATAGTCTGGCTCTCATCGAAACAATACCAATCGTATCCTGAGGAAAATATGGGTAAAGTTATTGTTAAGGATGTTATCTTACGGAACCATGAAGATGAAATCCTAGTCAAAACAGGGCACTTACCTGCTGAACAAATCAGAGAGATTAAAATAGATATGATTGCTGATACAGGAGCACGAGCGATTGGTCTCCCTCTATCTATTGTTGAAAAGTTGGGATTGACTAAAAAAAAGACAATTACTACCATATTAGCAGATGGTGAAAAAAAACGACGGCCCTTGTTTGGAGATTTAAAACTTCAAATAAATGACCGGGATAGCGTTTTTACCTGTGTTGGAAAACCAGAAGGGGCTCCTTGCATTTTAGGACAGATTGTTCTTGAGGAACTGGACTACCTGGTGGATTGCCCCAATAATCACTTGATTACTAACCCTGAATCTCCTGATGGAACAATGCTTTACGAAGACTATTAATCACTGATCACGTCAATAAAGGAAAAAATTATGGTCAAACACATTGTCATGTTCAAACTAGCAGAAAAAAACCAGGCCAATATGGATAAAGCCATTTCGACTTTAAAGGGCCTGGAAGGAGCTATAGAAACTCTGAGATTCATTGAAGTGGGTGTGGATTTCAAAGAATCAGAACGCTCCTATGATATTGTTTTAACCACCCACTTTGATGATAAAGAAGGATTGGCCACTTATGCGGATCATCCCAATCACCAGCCTGTTCTACAAACCATGAGAGAATTATGTTCTTCCTCTGTTGTTGTGGATTATGAGATATGATCCATCGTATTGAACTAATTATCAAGTCTCACCTCAGTGATCCACAAGGTGAAAAAATTTTACAACAATTGAGTGCTGGGCAATCGTTTCCCATCACCAACATTCGGACTCTTTCAGCATATGTGTTCCGTTCCAGCAAACTGAACTCCTCAATGGTGCAGGAATTGTGTGATGCTGTTTTGACAGATCCGGTCTTGCATGAGAATCGAGTCAATCAATTTTTTGGGGATGAATTGGATTTTGACTGGTATGTCGAAGTGGGTTTTTTGCCTGGAGTGACAGACAACGTAGGCCGCACTGCCCAGGAAACTTTTGAAGCATGGCTTCAATCTCCCCTTACGCAGGGAGAACATGTTCATTCAATACGAGGATTCTTTTTTGAAGGAAAATTGCATCAGCAAGACATCGAGCTCATCACCAATAATTTTTTGATGAACGACTTGATTGAACATGCCACGATTCTTTCCAAAGCAGAGTGGTCCAAACACAAAGCGAAACTTCGCACCATTCCTGTGGTACAGCTTTCCGATGATATTCACGTTGAAACTTTTACGTTCAAGTCTGCTGCAGAATTAATGAAATTGAGCCAGCAGAGGACACTTGCCCTGAATGATGCAGAAGCTGAAACTATTCTGGATTACTTTGCTCAAGAGACTATCCAACAACAACGACTGGAAGCAGGAATTGGGAAAAAACCAACTGATGTCGAATTGGAAGTATTGGCTCAAACATGGTCAGAACATTGTAAGCATAAAATTTTTAATGCGAATGTCAATTACGAAGACACGAGTACAGGGCAAACAGAAAGAATTGAATCTCTCTACAAAACCTATGTCAAAGGGTCTACTGCAAAAATTCGAGAAGCTTTGGGAGATAACGATTGGTGCATTTCTGTGTTTTCCGACAATGCCGGCGTGGTCCGATTCAATGACGATTGGCATGTTGTGATGAAGGTGGAAACCCATAACTCACCATCCGCTCTGGACCCTTATGGAGGGGCCCTGACCGGAATTGTAGGAGTCAATCGAGACGTGATTGGCACTGGTTTGGGTGCTGAAATGGTCTTCAACACGAATGTATTTTGCTTTGCTTCCCCATTTTATGAAAAACCTCTGCCGCCCAAATTGATGCACCCGCAACGTATTTTTGAAGGGGTTCGACTGGGTGTCGAGCATGGTGGTAACAAATCGGGGATTCCTACTGTTAATGGGACTCTCGTCTTTCATGAACGTTTTTTAGGAAAACCTCTTGTTTTTTGTGGGACTGGTGGGATTATTCCCGCAACCATCAATGGTCAACCCTCTCACCAAAAAAAAGTAGAGCCTGGTGATATCATTGTCATGGTAGGTGGCCGAATCGGTAAAGATGGAATTCACGGTGCCACCTTTTCTTCAGAGGCACTCCATGAAGGATCTCCTGCCACTGCTGTCCAAATCGGAGACCCTATTGTTCAGCGCAGAATGTATGATTTTCTCTTGCAAGCACGTGACTTGGGACTGTACCGTTGTATCACGGATAATGGGGCAGGAGGGCTTTCATCGTCTGTCGGAGAAATGGCACAACTATCTGGGGGATGCCACCTCCAGTTGGACAAAGCTCCACTCAAATATCCAGGATTGCAACCTTGGGAAATCTTCATTTCTGAAGCACAAGAACGAATGACTGTTGCCATTCCATCCGACAAACTGGATCAATTTTTACAACTCTCTGAAACAATGAGTGTTGAATCAACAGTAATGGGCGAATTCAATGATTCTGGAATCTTAAAAGCCACTTACCAGGACAAAGTGGTTGCTTTCCTCGATATGGAATTTCTCCATGAAGGGGTACCCCCTATGGAATTGAAGGCAGTTTGGACTCCACCAGCACAACAAGAACCCCAACTGGAGTTACCATCTGATTTAACCTCTATCCTCCATACCCTTTTAGGACGATTGAACATTTGCAGTAAAGAACGTGTAGTACGCCAATATGATCACGAAGTTCAAGGGGGCAGTGTGATCAAACCATTGGTAGGTGCTGACAATGATGGTCCCAGTGATGCTGCAGTCGTTCGTCCTGTTTTGAATTCTCTCGAAGGACTGGCAGTAGCCAATGGGATTTGCTCTCGCTACAGCGACATTGATACATACCATATGATGGCCTGTTCCATTGATGAGGCAGTACGCAATATAATTGCTGTAGGAGGCAGTCTTGAACAAATTGCTGGATTGGATAATTTTTGTTGGTGTGATCCTATTGAATCTCCTTCCAATCCAGATGGTGCTTATAAAATGGCACAGCTCGTTCGTGCCAATAAATCGCTTTATGATTTGACAACAATCTATGGTGTCCCCTGCATTTCAGGAAAAGACAGCATGAAAAATGATTACCGTTTTGGTGACATTCACATTGCTATTCCTCCTACGGTTTTGTTCACCGCCATTGGAAAAATTAACGATATTCGAAAAACCATTACGATGGATGCCAAACAACCTGGTGACTTGATTTATTTACTGGGTGATACCAAAAATGAACTGGGAGGATCGGAATATTACGATCATTTGGGCTACCTTGGTTCCAATGTGCCACAAGTAGACACAAACAGTGCTAAAGAGAGGTATGAGAAACTGAGTGAAGCTATCGCTTCAAAGTGGATAAGCTCTTGCCATGACTGTTCAGATGGTGGATTAGCAGTCGCTCTTGCAGAAACTGCTTTTGCGGGAGGACTTGGGATGCAACTGGATATTTCTGAAGTTCTTGCCAAAAGCGCATTGCGTAGCGATACCTTTTTATTTTCCGAGTCCCAAAGTCGCTTTGTTGTTACCATTGCTCCTGAGCATCGCACTGTTTTTGAGAATCTCTTTGCCACACAGAGTTGTTATTATCTCGGAGAAGTGTCAAACACACCAGACTTTGTGATCACAGAGAACAATACAGAGATGATCCACTCTTCCATCATCACCCTTAAAGAAAGCTGGCAAGCCACTTTACGTTGAGAAGAAAAATGCCAAAAACATTAATTTTATCAGGCTATGGTTTAAATTGTGAAAAAGAAACCGCTTATTCCTGTCAACTTGCCAGTGGGGAGGAAGCAGAAATCATCCATACCTCCCAACTGATTCGTGGAAAAATTTCATTGAACGACTACCACTTTCTGATTTTCATTGGGGGATTTCTGGATGGAGACGATTTAGGGGCTGGACGTGTTGGAGCAAATCGCTTTAAATATGGCACGCTTGGCTCATCCCATCTGCAACTACAGGATCAACTCGCAGAATTTGTGGAAAGCGGTAAACTGGTGCTGGGCATATGTAATGGATTTCAAGTTCTGGTCAAATTAGGTCTATTACCCGCATCTCAAAAAACAATTGGTTTGCAGGAAATTTCATTAACCAGTAACCATAACAGCCAATTTGAAAATCGATGGGTGCATCTCTCGGTCAATCAGGCATCCAAGTGCATATTTACCCAGAATATTACCAGTATTTATCTGCCTGTACGTCACGGAGAAGGAAGAATTGAAGGAGACCAGGAACAAATATTAAAGCCACTGCTGGAAAATAATCAAATTCCTTTGCAATACTGCACACCAGAAGGAGAAATCACCGAAGAGTATCCTGATAATCCCAATGGCTCTCCATGGGGAATTGCCTCTTTGTGTAACCAGCAAGGCAATGTGATGGGACTCATGCCTCACCCCGAAGCTTTTCACCACTATACCAACCACCCTCACTGGACACGACTGCCTTATCAGAAAGAGGAAGGGGATGGACTGCTGTTGTTTAAAAACGCCTATCAATACCTGGCCTGATTCAGCGTGCCATCACTCTGGCATAAGCAATATGTCGGTCCCTTACTTCCCGATCAATAGTTTGGCTCAATTTTTCTGATTCTGAGCGTAAGTTGACCGCCTCATCTCGTCTTTCATTTTTGCTGATACGTCGAAATGTTAGCGTAGAAGTACTACACAGTTCTTTCACATAATTCAGAATATCCCGTTTTTGTTCAAGATATCTTCGGTCTTTGATCGGTACTAAAATAGAATAAGCCCGCTTGGCATATTTGAACGCCTCATCACCCATGTCCAGATACTCGTAATTTTTTGCCAATTTAGACATCGCTTCAAAAGAAACATCAATCCATTTGTTATTCCACCTCAGCCGCCCCAAAGCCCCCTGTTGAATATTTTGTGAATCACTCGTTACATATACCCAAATTTTTTCTTGTTGTGCTTCATTAGGAGGGGGATTCGTGATTTGACTCATTTTTTTAAAAAATTCTTCGCGAGTTTGAAAAATAACACCCTTCATCTCTTTCAACGCTTTAATGAGATGAGACCTGAATTTTTCCTGCTCCAATCCAACAATCACTCCTTCTGTTGCTTGATAGCCGACACTACCTACTTTTTCAGCTATCCTTTCGATTTCTTTGTATTCTTCGTTGGCTAAACGAATAATATCTCGTTTTGTTTTTCGTATTGCAATGGCATCATTGCGTTTTAGCACAGCAATCGGATAAGGTTTTCTCCTGGTTGCATGATCACGATTGTAGCGATCAATAAAATTGACGAGAATCGTCGCTTTGCCTGGTTGTGCATAATGAATCAATTCCTGAAAGACATTCCCAATCCAGGTATGAGTCCTGGCACGATTGAGAACGGCTTGCGGATCATCTTCTCCACGATATCTGTAGCTCTGCAAGACAGTTCCAAACTGAACAAATGCATCATAGTAATTTTTTTCCTGGACACACAGCTTTGATAGCTTAATGCGCAGTGCGACATTTTCCTTATCACCATAACCAATTTCAGAAACCCTGCGCCTGATTTTATGCAATTCTACATAACTCTTATACACGTCTTTTTCAACGGCCAATTTTTCATCAAACTCTTTTGGAAATGTTGACAAAGCATGCAGAATGATACTAGAAGCCATCAAATCAATGCCCTCATCACAATATTGAATATAAATACGCAACAGATCAATTGCTTTGAAGAGCAAAGGGATTTGTTTTTGTTTGTGTTTTTCTGCACGGGCTTGTTTGATGCACATATGAGCAATGGATAACAGATGTTGACGATACAGCTCCCTATTATTTTTTTTGAGATAATGACGCAAATGACTGTCAATCATTCCACTACATTCCTCTCCTTGTTCTATTCTCTTGCGAATGTCAATCAAAGAGACAGGGAGTTTGCCAATCAGCATGTGAGAAAGCAACCCTTGTCCCTCAGCCATTTCAGTTTCTGGTAAGGCGACAATATTCCGTCGATGCAGAAGCTCTTTTTCGCACTGAAATAACTTTGGAAGCTTTAAAAATGATTGTTCTTGTCCGCTCATGTATAGTTATTACCTGTTTGATTCATGAAGGATTCGTATGATCACAGAATTACAAAACACATACCATCTATTAGATTATATCGACAACTATCGCAGATTACATTATGTTTTTTCATCATTCACACAACACATAGAAACAATTTAGGGACGTGAGAGAAATAATTGCCCAAAGTTGTGCAGGACATTTTTCGAGTTTCAAGGCGCTTGATGGTTCGTGTACTGGGGTACATAAACGATCAAGCAACGCAGAAAATCGGAAAAAAACGGGGCGGCCCTCCGCAAGCAAGTTTGGGTAATTATTTTTTGAACGTTCCTTATAGCATACAGAAAATATTATGAAAATATTAATGGTTGCCGGAGAATCTTCAGGAGATACTCACGGAGCAGCTTTAATGCATGAACTTCAACAGCTATTTTCCAAGCCGGTTTTTTATGGAATTGGCGGTCCTTTGATGCTCAAAAAGGGAATGAAGGCTTATTATACTCTTGATTCTCTTCGCGTGCATGGTTTAGTTGAACTGCTTCCCCATCTTCCCCGACTATACAGAATTCTCTGGCATTTACGTGATTCGCTTGCCATTGAAAAACCAGATTTAGCCATCCTGGTCGATTATCCAGGATTCAATCTCAAACTGGCAGCATATATCAAAAATCACAATATTCCCATCATCTGGTATTGTAGTCCCCAGGTGTGGGCATGGCGAAAAGGCCGTATTTACAAAATTGCCAAATTTGTAGATAAAATCATTGTTTTGTTTCCTTTTGAAGAACAAATTTATCGCAATATTGGCATGAATGTCAGTTTTTTGGGACATCCTCGCATAGAAGATACAGTTTCCTCGGAGCAAATAGATCATTTCAAACAAAAATACCATCTGGAAACAGCACAGTTAATCATAACTCTTGCCATTGGAAGCCGACCCAGTGAAGTTAAATTTCATCTTCCAATTGTACTAAAGGTCTTAAATTTATTGGAAGATCAAGGAATTAAAGCAAACTATATCCTGCCTGTTGCCGATAGTCTTGACCTGGAATGGGTAAACACTCAAATTCAGCAAAGTACTGTTCCAATACTCCTGATTCAAGACTCTTTTCTAGAAAGCATCCATGCGGCAGATGCTGCAATTGTCGCCTCTGGAACGGCAACCCTGCAAACTGGTTTAGCATTAACACCCTTCATCATTATCTATAAAGTCTCTCCTCTCACATTTTGGCTAGCAAAAAAAATGGCTAAAACTCCTTATATTGGGATCGTGAACATTCTAGCACAACGCCTCATCGTTCCCGAATTACTGCAAAATGATTTCACGGCACAACGTGTTGCCCAAGAACTGTTACCATTACTCAAAGATTCTTCACACAAACAGCAAATGATTGAAAATCTATCTTCTATCCGCTCTCAATTAGGCACACCTGGTGCTTATCAACGTGCAGCACAATCTATTCGAGAATTTATTCTGCAACGCAAAGAATGAATGGACGGATCAACGCTTGCTTGGCACTTTCCTTGAAATGTTAACTATTTCGTAACAACTGTATATTAGCTTGTGAAGCATTACTACATAAGGTATTCTAAATCTTTGGATTTTTGATAGTCTTCACAGAGAAAGAAAAAAGATGGTTTCTTTAAGTCAGAACGATATCGCCAGCCATCAACTTGGCGCAAATTTCTTAATAACTGACCCACCTACTCAAGCTGCTCAAGAAATTTTTAAAAACCAAATGAATATAGATGATGCTACCATGCAGCAAGTACTCAATGCGGCATTGAGTCAGGGTGGCGATTTTGCAGATCTTTACTTTGAATACACTCTCAGAAACTCGATTATTCTGGAAGAAGGCATTATCAAAAACTCTGCAAAAGCAGTGATCATGGGGGTGGGAATTCGAGTAGTCAAAGGTGAACAAACGGGTTATGGCTATAGTGAAAACTTACATATCAAACCCATGTTGCATGCTGCACGTACAGCAGCATCTATTGCATCATGTGGTACTGTTAAAACCTTGAACGGCTCCAAATTCAACGAAATTGTTCCTCCTAACTACTATAAAGTCCTCCATACTATTGCAGATCTGGATATTACTGAGAAAATTCGATTGATCCGAGAAGTGGAAAAAACGGCTCATGCTGCTGATCCACGGATCATCAAAGTCACGGCAACTTTAGCTGATTCTATTAAATTCGTTCAAGTTGCCTCTTCTGATGGCAGTATCATGAGGGACACGCGCCCCATGTTTCGTTTGAGTGTCCAATGCATCGCCCAAGAAGAAAGTAATTTACAAGTAGGCTTTTCTGGAGTCGGTGGGCGAGTTGGGATCAACTTTTTAGAGCAGGCAGATCACGCGAGAATCATTGGCGAAAAAGCCGCTGCTCAAGCAATATTGCTATTGGGTGCTAAACAAGCTCCTTCTGGTACAATGCCGGTCATATTAGGCCCTGCTCAATCTGGTATCTTATTACATGAAGCCGTAGGGCACCCAATTGAAGCTGATTTTAATCGAAAAGGCACATCTGCTTACAGTGGACGCATTGGCGAAGTAGTAGCCTCTGAATTATGCACCATTTATGATTCAGGACA
>JANQHV010000465.1 GCA_028282505.1 SAR324 cluster bacterium
TATTGAGATGTTTTACAATTCCAATCGGCTCCACTCAACATTAGGCTATCAGACTCCAAATGAATTCGAGATGGGCTATCAGACCAAGAGGCTTTCTGAGAAAAGTGGTCTATTTACTTCGTCGAAAGAATCTCTTAAGCAGTCCGGAAAAACTTGACCACTACATTCAAGAGTACCTTGGATTACTGGATTGGAGTGGAAGAGCGATATTGAAAGAAAAGCGAGGAGTTATCCCCGAAAACCTTTCTCCAATCCTGAAGCGATTGAACTTAAGAGAAACGGGATGGGAATTCATGATGAGGCGATTCGAACATCAATTTGGACGAGCCGCTGGAAATATGAAAGGACTACGAAAGGTTGAGGAACGATGGGGAGCTAAAGGGTTGAAAGGAAAGCACGTGGCTCAGATTCTATACAGACAAATTACCTGAAATTTTGAGTAAAAACCAAAACAATCAAAGAATATAGAATGGATGCAGAGATGTTACTGTTCCATATGAGATTGAAGATTGGCATAAGGTATTATATCCTATGAAAATACCAAATTATGAAAACGCTATCATTCCGAAAGGTAAAATTACGGATTACCTGTTATCTCTTAGTCATCGAGATGGTTGCAATAAAGCAAGATTTTTTCTGCGTTTCGGTTTTTCTCAGGCAGAGTGGGAGGTTTTAAGTGATGCACTGAAACAACACGTTGCTCAACATGAGGTTGCTAGGACAGAAAGGTCATACTTCGGAATAAGATATGTTATTGAGGGGGTGCTTGTATCACCTGATGGAAGAAATCCAGCAATTCGTTCAGTCTGGTTTATTGACAAAAACACGAACATACCTTCTTTTGTAACAGCATATCCATTGAAAGGAAAAGCAAAATGATTAAAGAGTTAGATAGTGTTGTCTTAACAGAAGATATCCCAAATCTTAAACTAGCAAAAGGAGATATCGGAACTGTCGTTTTAGTCCATAACGAGGGAGAAGGATATGAAGTTGAATTTGTGACACTCGGTGGTGATACAGTTGCCGTTATGACCCTTTTTCCCGAGCAAATTCGGAGAATTCGAGAAATGGAAATAGCGAATGCACGAGATATTGATATAGTAGCAGCCTGATGATGAAGAATGTGTTTGCTATCCTAATAAAAAGTCGAATCCAACCAATCGTTTCACCTGACTACGCTTTGCTCCGCAGGTGAACTCCAAGTTACTAATTTTAGGAAATCCTGTATAAACTGGAACTGTGATTGGGTTGGCTTTGGTTATTGCTGATAGATTGTTGAATAATTTTTCTAATTCACTTGTGATGCTCATAATTAACCCCTTAATAGAATTAAACACATAAATTAAACTACTGAAACATAACCCCCATGTCATCCAACTTATACTGAAAACGTTGGGGGGCATCCACCGTCAATCCGATTTGAGTGGTCTGTTTTTGTGTGCCATATGGTCCATAGGCGACCACAGGTTCTTTCAATTGGAGCACAAAATCTGGGGTTCCCATAGAGACAGCTTTGACGTAATCCGATTGTTTGAAGTCAAAGCCTTCGCTGTCCACTGATCGGATAGACTCAATGTATTCCAGAGGCACATGGATCGTCCACAGGATTCCAATACAGATTTTCAAGGAATCAGAATACAAAACAATGGGGCGCTGTTTCACCGATGCCAGCAGTCCCATGATCCACAAACATGAATAAAATCCCAAGCCTGTCAGGATCCATGCAACGAGTGGGCTCCACTGAAGCACCAAGAGGTGAACGCCAATCATTTCAAAGCTTCCCATCAACAGAAGTGCGATCAGAAGATTCTGATATCCATTTTTGGAATGGTATGTAAATCCGTCTCTTCCAGAGGTAGGGGGAGGCTTTTTCCACAGACGAGAAACATAATATAGGCGTGCAATTTCTGAAGCCAAGGCTCCAGCCACAAACCGATTCTTCAACAAATCCTGTGTGCTCATTCGCAGCACATCAAAGAAATCCAAATGCTGCTTCGCATTCTTTCCATTTGCCTTGAACTGCTGCCTCAATTGATGAACCTTAAACCCAATAAATCCTGCCACAGCCATTTCAAGAGGGATAATCAAATAACTCAGCATCGAGAACAACCGCTGATGGGATGTTTCCCCAGAACTGATTTATGCGATTCGATAGATTTTGTGGAGTGTGTGGTGAAAAAGGACAAAGTGAATCAAGCCAATCTCAACACTGCCAATGTGCTGAGTGAATTTCCAGAGCTAATATTCATGTATCCTCCTACCGATGCAATCCAAGCGGGATCTCCATTTGGGTCATATCCATATTTCAAACTAATATAACCTGTACCCAATCCTGTACCATTGGGACGATTATCAAGAACATGCGTAATATCAGAACAGTCGTACACCTTGATGTAGTAGACTCCATCATACGCAATTTGGGGATTGACTGGACGAATGCCTGTAGGCGTTTCTGCCACAATCATGACATGTCCTGTGTCCTGATTCCCTGGTGGCAAACTCCAAGCCAAGATATCGTTCGGCTGGATATCAGCGATCCCAATCTGGTTCTTTGCACTTGGATTTTCGACAACGGTGTAGTGTTGCCACAGGGAAGTGTCCAATGAGCTTCCAGAAGCATAGTCATCGGCTTGGTAATAATTATTGGTCCCTGCGGGGGCTGCATAAGCAGGATTTTGAGTGACCGTTGAAACGACATGGTTGACAAACCCAGAGCAGTCGGTCAAGACAAAAGGATTGACCAAAGGATTGTCAGGAGAACCAAAATAGCCCGCTGCCGGCTGTTTCGTCGGATTGTTGTCTAGTTGACTGTCTGCATTGTTCCCCCAAACCCCCCAAATATAAGGCCAACTTTTATTGGCCAAGACATTTTTATGAACCTGATTGTAATAACCAGCTTCGGCGGTGGGGTTGCCTGCTTTCAATGGGATACTGGAATTGTCTGAGATTTGGCCGCTACTGTCCAAATCCATAAACCCGTAGGAATACGCATTGTTTGGCGAATCACTTGGGAAACTACTTAACATGGTTTCTGCATACTTTAAAAATGTTTTTGGGATTTGATCAGGAGAGACTTGATTTGACATAAGACATCCTTTTTCTAAAGAAGTTAAATGAAATCTAAAACCTACTAGAACCTATGGATGCTTCTATCCACATAGGAAAAACAAAAATTACACGGGATCATAGCAGCTAGAAATAGGCATGTAAATGGAAATTTAGGGATTCTTTTTTTGATTTTTTGGTAGGTTTCCTGGGTGGTTGTGTGAGCTATTGATTTTTGGTGATGTCCTAAACTTGGCTATATGCTTCAAATAGTCTATTCTCTCTATCTTTGATGACATCGATTTAGGAGAGAAATATGGCTCTGTTGAAACCTTTTGATATTCAACACTTTTATGTTGATGACTGGGGAGCATACCAAAGAAATTTAAATCCTGAACAGTATACAATTTCAAAGAAAAATACTCAAAAAGCGGAACGCCGCCCGATCGAGAGAAAACACCTGACTTTGAGAACCCGAATTAAGCGATTAGCTCGCAAGCGGAACGCCGCCCGAACCATTTGTTTTTCAAAGTCAATTAAAATGCACGATATTGTGATTGGATTATTCATCAATCGTTTTGAATTCAATAGGAAAGTGTAAATAGCCAAATTTAGGACATCACCCAAGAAGGAAGTCATCAAATTTTTATCAATCGTGAAACAGGTTACAGGGTAAATTTTCAGGAGGTACACGGGAAAGCCAAAGGTTATCAAATCAAACAAGCAATCAAAAAAATTGATGGTAGCAAAAATGGAAAATAAATATTCTATCCATATTTTTTGGAGTAAAGAGGATCAAGGCTTTATTGCAGAAGTTGAGGAACTTGATGGATGTTCAGCATTTGGAGAGACACGAGAAGAAGCATTCAAAGAAATTCAAATTGCAATGAAGGCTTGGATTGATTCAATAGTTCAAAATGGTGAATCATTACCCGAACCACAATTAAAAGAGATAGCCTGATCCATTTTCGAATGAGATCAGTTTCTTGATTGATTCTCAAAATTTTATGAGGAATCTAGGAAATCTGCGAACAAAAGGATCAACATTGACGTGATGGGTGCGTTTTTTTACCAGTGTCATGGTAAATACTTTGTACTAATCAACGGTAAAACTTTGTAGAACCCATCACGCAAGTTATCCAAAAGTTCGCTTTCTAGATCACCCTCTATCATGGACTTGTCTTTGGTTAACCTGCGTGTTAACATCATCATATGAGAGATATAATTTTTTTCAAAACAGAAACGGGCCGCTCTCCTGTTGAGGAGTTCATAGATTCTCTTCCTTCAAAGCAGGCCCAAAGGGTTGCCTGGGTTTTGGCTTTGGTTGAGGAAATGGAAATTGTTCCTACCAAATATTTTAAGAAACTCACAAATACTGATGAAATTTGGGAGGTTCGAATAGTGTCCGGAAGTAATATTTATCGTATTTTAGGTTTTTTCGATGGTCCGAATTTAGTGGTTTTAAATCATGCTTTCCAAAAAAAGACTCAAAAAACTCCGAGTCAGGCTATCAAAACTGCTGAGGATAGAAAAAGGTCATATTTTAGCAAGGAGTAAAATAAATGAGTGATTTAAAAAAATACATAGCAAAGCGCAAAGCTATTGATCCTGATTTTGCAAAAGACTTTGATACGGGTTATGAAGAATTCAAAATTGGGGTAATGTTGAAAATTGCGAGGGAACAAGCAGGAATCACCCAAGATCAACTTGCTCAAAAGATGAATACAAAAAAATCAGCCATTTCTCGGATCGAAAATCATGCAGACGATATCAAGCTGTCGACTCTTAAAAAGTTTGCTCAAGCATTAGGCAAAAAGCTTCATGTAGATGTAGCCTAACCAATAATCAAAGCGAATAAGCCGTTTGCGCAAAAGAGTTTGGCTAAACAAATAAGCTTTCTAAAGATTAACACTCTCACTATATACAACAAGCATGGTAAAACAAACCAATGACCGTCATTTCCTGAGCCAAGGTCTGTGATAGAAATAAAGAAAAATTAGAAATTTTCGGCGAACAATCGCTTTTGTGACACTGTTCACTCATCATTCTAAACTCCTTTGATAAAGATGAAAATGCTATTTCTCTATATCAAAGTGTCCACTTTTAGGCTACCATTACACCCCACAATCTCTCCCTCCTTTGAATATATCCTCTGGATCAGCACAAATTTTCAGAGAATGCTCGCTTTTTTCGACCTTCGGTTAAGAACCTGTTTGAAAAACCTGATTCTGCTGCAAAACCGCCTCATTGGCGTCTATTTTGAGAAAATTTGCGTTAAATAGGCTCACTATTCGCCTTAAATTTTATCAAAAATCCGCTCAACGAGGTCGATTTTTCGCAACGAACCATCTTTTCCAAACAGGTTCTAAAAGAAAATTTTACCAACCCATGAAAATAAAATGGAAAGCGCACTGTAAATTGTACAAGGTGTTATATTGCGAAGTTGGAGCATGATTGGCTAAGGTATATTCTTTTCCGAACAGTTAGTTTTTTGAGAAGGTCGATTTCGAACTAATAAGTTTATCAGACTTGCATATTTGTATAAATGCTATTTAATGGAAAAATTTTTTCTAAAATTTTAGATGGTGTTCATCCGCAAGGAGACAAGCTTGATTGCTTTTTGAAATCAATTCAAATGAGGAGATAAAAATGATGCAGGATATTAATAAACTTGAACAAATGTACAAAGCTGGTGCTATCTCACGCCGAGAGTTCATGAAGCGCAGTGCAGCCATTGGTATGGTTTTAGCTGGATCAGGCATTATGGCAGCAGGATCTGCTCAAGCGGCTCCTAAAAAAGGAGGAAGATTGCGCCAAGGCATTGGGAACGGAGCTACAACGGATTCTCTAGATCCAGGCACCCATAATCAAGGTTTCACTCACAATCTTGTCTGTAGTTATGCTAATAGCCTCACTGAGGTTGATGGTGAGGGAAACCTAATCCCTGAACTGGCCGAAAGCTATGAAGGCAGTGTTGATGCAAAAACCTGGATATTCAAACTACGTAAGGGCATTGAGTTTCACAATGGAAAAACACTGACAACCGATGATGTGCTGGCTTCGATTAATTTTCACCGCGGCAAAAATTCAAAATCTGTCGTAAAAGAACTATTGAATCCGATTGAGTCCATCCGTAAAGATGGCAACAATACGATTGTTTTCGAATTAAAATCTGGCAGTGCGGATTTTCCATTTCTCATGAGTGATTATCACATTCCTATCCTTCCTGAAAAAGATGGTCGATTGGATTGGGCAGCAGGGATTGGCACAGGAGGTTATATCCTCCAGAATTATGAACCAGGTGTGAGGGCTGAGTTTAAACGCAATCCCAATTACTGGAAACCTGGACGTGCGCATTTTGATGAAGTAGAAAACATAGCCATACTCGACGCTACTGCTCGCCAAAATGCCATCATGAATGGAGATGTGGATGTAATCAACACGGTTGATCCTAAAATCGTACATCTATTGACGCGTGTTCCAAATTTGAAGATTTTAGAAGTTGCCGGTCTCTTGCACTACACCTTTCCTATGCGAGTGAATGTGAAACCATTTGATAACCCTGATCTGCGGATGGCCATCAAACTATCAGTCAACCGTCAAGAAATGGTAAAGAAAATTCTTTCAGGGCATGGAACCCTGGGAAACGATCACCCCATCTCCGCATCGAATCGTCACCATGCCAGCAATCTTCCCCAACGTGCATATGATCCTGAAAAAGCGAAATATTTCCTGAAAAAATCAGGCATGGAGGGAGTCAATCTGCAACTTTCCGCTTCCGATGTAGCCTTTGCGGGGGCAGTGGATGCAGCACTGTTACTCAAGGCTTCCGCTGCTAAAATAGGGGTCAATATTGACGTCGTCCAAGAGCCAAAAGACGGTTATTGGTCGAATGTGTGGAATAAGAAACCTTGGTGTACTGCTCGATCGAGAGGGAGGGCGACCACCGATTGGATGTTATCATTACTCTATATCCGTGATCAAAAATGGAATGATACTGCTTGGAGAGAAGGTCCAGAAGTGGATCGCTTCAATGAATTGGTTGAAATAGCGCGAACCGAGCTGGATGAAGCAAAACGAAAAGCGCTCTATGTGGAAGCACAAACTATCCTGCACAATCATGGTGGGGCAGTGATTCCCATGTTTGCCAACCATATTATGGCACTCAGTAAGAAGATCGGTCATGATAAGGCAATTTCTGGAAATGCCGAATCCGACGGTAATAAAAGTGCTGAACGCTGGTGGTTTGTTTAGTTTCCGACTATCTTTTATCACCAATGACATAAATCTTTAAGGTTCAAAAGAATAAATACCATGCATCCGATCTTCCTCACCATCATGAAACGTCTTGGCCTGAGTGTGTTGACGTTGTTTATCGTGTCTGTAATCATTTTCAGTACAGTGGAATTTTTACCTGGCGATTTTGGTCAGGCGATTTTAGGGCAAGCGGCTTTGCCCGATACAGTGGCAGCTTTCCGCAGAGAACTGGGGCTTGATTTGCCCCTGCATGTTCGTTATTTCGATTGGATGGGTGGGGTATTGACCGGAGATTTGGGTACCTCATTTTCGGGTCGTGGTACCCAGGGGCTGGATAACTCCCGCCCCGTCATTGATTTGATTGCTCCACGTCTCTCTAACACTTTATTTCTGGCGAGTTTCACCGCGTTGATTGCCATTCCGCTCTCTTTATTTCTTGGAATTACGACCGCTTTATACCGGAATTCTATTTATGATCGCACGGTTAATACGATTACATTGACTACAATCTCTTTTCCAGAATTCTTTGTGGCCTACCTGTTAGTTCTCATCTTTGCTTCTTTTTACAAAGTTTTCCCATCCCTGGCAAATATAAGTCCTGATATGCCATTGGGCGAATTGATTTATCGTTCGGCTTTGCCGGCCCTGACCCTCACATTGGTGATTGTCGCACATATGATGCGAATGACAAGGGCCGCGATCATTAATTTATTAGCCAACCCTTATATTGAGATGGCTGAATTCAAAGGGCTATCAAGAGTGCGGATTATTCTCCATCATGCATTGCCCAATGCTTGGGCACCGATTGTCAATGTGATTGCCATGAACCTCGCCTATTTGGTTGTAGGGGTCGTCATAGTCGAAGTGGTGTTTGTTTATCCGGGTATAGGGCAATTGATGATCGATGCTGTCACGGCTCGTGATATTCCTGTGATTCAAGGTTGTGTCATGTTTTTCGCAGTAACATACATTCTGCTCAATCTCTTTGCTGATATTATTTCCATCATCACCAATCCCAGACTACTGCATCCTAGATGAGAACCAGATGATGAGTACTGACAATCGAAGTACAGCAGCGGAAGTCAGCCAGATTAAAGCAAGGCGTTCTCTTATGGAAAATATGTTGCGTGGTTTGCGACAAGCACCACCAACCGCTTTGTTTGGTATGGCTGTGATTTTTCTGTATTTAATGATTGCCATTTTTGCTCCCTTGATTGCACCCTATGGAGAGAGTGAAGTATTTCCAGATGCTTATGCTCCCTGGGGAGAGAAGTTCTTATTAGGCACGGATCAATTAGGACGTGACATTCACACTCGTCTTATCTATGGGGCCCGGAACACGATTGGGATCGCCATTGCAACAACAGTACTCTCTTTTCTGATTGGTGGCTCTCTGGGCTTGCTTGCCGCCATCAATCATAGTGGCTGGCTGGATCAGTTGTTAAGTCGGATTGTGGACGCAATCATGGCCATTCCCAGCCTGGTTTTCGCTCTTATGCTGCTGGCGGTTTTTGGAACCAATGCTTTCAATCTGATCATTATTATTGCAGTGATCGATGCAACCCGTGTTTTCCGTTTGACCCGTGCAGTAGCACTCAATATAGTAGTAATGGATTATGTTGAGGTGGCAAAACTCAGAGGCGAAAAAATGGGTTGGATCATGCGCAAAGAAATCCTTCCCAACATCACCCCCCCTTTGGTGGCTGAATTCGGATTACGTTTCTGTTTTGTGTTTTTAACGATTGCGGGTTTATCTTTTTTAGGGGTGGGTATTCAACCCCCAACTGCTGACTGGGGATCCATGGTCCGTGAAAATGCGGGTTTGATCCAATTTGCAGAATACGATATCACCGCGGCTCTCACCCCTCTGTTGCCTGCCTGTGCGATTGCTCTGTTGGCTGTAGCAGTCAATTTTGTGGTGGATTGGTTTTTACATAAAACAAGTGGATTGCGTGATGAACAATAATAGTACTAAACAAAAGAATGGAATTTTGCTGGAAATGCAGAATATCCATATCGATGGTTATAGCGATGATCAATGGCACCGGATCGTCAAGGGGGTCGACATCACGCTGCGTCGCGGAGAAGTCCTGGGATTGATTGGCGAATCTGGTGCAGGCAAATCCACTCTGGGGCTCGCTGCAATGGGTTTTGTAAGAGCTGGTTGCAAGCTTGTCAAAGGATCGATCCGGTTTGATGGCACGGATCTGAACACCATATCTGAGCGGGAAAAACGAGCACTATGTGGTTCTCGAATTACCTATGTCGCCCAATCAGCAGCAGCTTCATTCAATCCCTCTCACCGTTTAATAGAGCAGACTGTCGAAACAACGGTCCGTCAAGGTTTACGTAGTGAAAATGTCGCCAAAACAGACGCTCTCCGGTTATTTCAAGATTTGCAATTGCCCGAACCCGGTATCATTGGCCAACGGTACCCTCACCAGGTTTCTGGAGGCCAATTACAACGTGTGATGACTGCTATGGCTATGTCTCCCAAGCCTGATCTGATCATTTTTGATGAACCCACAACAGCCCTGGATGTCACCACTCAAGTCGATGTCCTCGCCTCCATACGTCAGATTGTCGATCAATATCACACGGCGGCTATCTATATTACCCATGATCTCGCCGTTGTGGCCCAAATGGCAGACTTCATTAAAGTGTTGCGATACGGCGAAACGGTGGAAGATGCTGAAACCCGAAAAATGTTGAAAACCCCGGAGAAGGACTACACAAAATCTCTCTGGGCTGTCCGCTCTATAGAAAAAGAGGAAAAGCAATCGGATGATATTATCTTGAAGATAGACGGGGTGGACGCGGCTTATAAAGGGAAGACTAAAGTATTGAAAAACGTCTCCATTGTTGTGCCTCGTGGTTGTACCGTAGCGATTGTTGGAGAATCAGGGTCAGGCAAATCAACTGCAGCACGAGTGATCACCGGGCTGTTGGAACCCATGAAAGGACAGGTCTTATTCAATGGAGAGCCCTTGCCTCTAATTCTGAAAGGCCGCAGCAAAGAGCAATTGCGCCGTATTCAAATGATTTATCAGTCTGCAGATACGGCGATGAATCCACGTCATCCAGTCCGAGATATTCTGGGTAGACCTCTTGAGTTTTATCTCGGTCTGAGTGGAGCAAAACGTGACAGGCGATTGTTGGAATTATTGGAATTGATAGAACTCGATGAGAGCTTTGTTGATCGCTTACCTTCCGAGCTATCAGGGGGGCAGAAGCAACGAATCTGTATCGCCAGGGCCTTAGCTGCTAATCCTGAATTGATTATTTGTGATGAAGTCACCTCAGCTCTCGACCAGATCGTGCAAAAGGGCATTCTACAATTATTACTCCGCTTGCAGGCTGACTTGGGAATCAGCTATTTATTCATCACTCATGATATCGCCACTGTTCGTGCCATTGCAGATCAGGTTGTTGTGATGTTCCAAGGCTGTGTTGTTGAGCAAGGAATGAAAAGTGAAATTCTGAACCCGCCTTATCCAAGCTATACCCAATTACTGCTCTCTTCAGTGCCTGAGATGGACCCAGATTGGTTATCCGACCTTCTAGAGGAACGTTCGGCTCTTTGAAAAATGGGCATGATCCTATCCAGAGTCTCCCCCTTTTTATTTTTTGATCTAATCATCTAATAATATATTCAATAAATTCAATCGAATAGTTTCTATTCCAAACAGGTTGTCATGTGTTTATTCTAAGCTGAGACAGAATTACCTTGTTTCTTCATAAAGACTTGGGGTAGAGGAAGAAAAACTCTTTTGTTAGTGGATTCCAAAAAAAGAATATTGATGTTGAAAATTTGGAATTTGAACGAGAAATGGAAAATGAATCGTGAACCTTCCTGGAAAGCAGATACTGAATTTTGTTGGCAATCAACGGTATGAGAATAATATGCAACAAAAATTATACCAATTTTCCGATTTAGGACGATTTGAACGAACCGGTCTTAAGGTTTAATTATTTTTAGACGATTTGGGACGACAACAAGATCGACATATAAAAAGCTTCAAGATAGATTTTCCAACAAGACAGTAAATATTTTAAATCGCTGTCTTCAATCAGTGGACATTTTTAACAGGAACGAGGGTATGTTTAACATTATTAAGGTATCTGGAGACAAACAAGGGGAAGAGTTATTTGAACTTGAATTTTCAGATGGTACGAAAGAACTCGTGAACACGTGGGACTATGCGGCCTTATATAAACATCCTCGTTTATATGAGAGAATATACGGTGATGTCCTAAAATGTCGTGTTTATGACGCGATTTGGAAGTCTTTATCAGAGGCAACTTCTTTGATAGACAAGTTCAGGGTTTTAGATGTCGCTTGTGGTAGTGGACTGATGGGACAATATTTGAAAATGAGAACCCCGATTGAAACAGAATTGCTGGTTGGTGTTGATGTATTATCAGAGGCAATAGCTGCTTTACACCGTGATACTCCAGACATTTACGATAAAACTTATGTGGCCACTGAAGATAATACGAAGGAGCTGAAAGGACATGAATTTAATTGTATGATCGTCTGTGCTGCTGCCAATTATATGAACCTGGATGATTATAAAAATTATGTTGGTCTGTTATCTCCGCCGGCTTTCATCGCTTTTGATCTAAAAGATGACCCGCATGACGAAAGAAGGGTCAAAATTTTGGAGTGGATGGATAGGAATTTTCACTTATGTAGAAATGAATTGTATGATCATAGAGAATTGATGAACGGTTCTGTGATACAACATGAAGTCTTTTTATATAGAAAAGATATTTCTTCCTTTTGTTGATGTTTATGGTATCTTACAATTTTCTTTCAATCAGACGTTATTCTGCTCCTCATAAAAGAAAGAGATCCTATGATTCAACGATTGCTTATAAACGGCGGGGATGATCGATTACTCCTTGATGAAGGAGGTTTGAATCAGTATTTTGTCCCACCATATCACAGTGAGGATTATATTATCCGATCCAGCAGCACCTGTAATATGATATCTGGTGAGGCATTCGATTCTCTCAAAAACAATTGTGACCCATTTGTCAAAAAAAACAAAGACATTCTTCATCATAAGGTTCTGACAGAAGAAGTTAAACACGATATTTTGGAGTGTTTAGGGATAGACAACTCAGAGGTTTATATCAATTTAACCCCTTCTGGCACGGACTCAGAAATATTACTAACGTTTCTTTCCTGTTTACAGGGAAAACTCTTGCATAACACTCACCGCATCTTAAACTTTATCCCTTCAGGCACCGAAGTTGGTCGTGGAATGGGACTGGCCAGTGATTTGCGTTATTTTAGCAAAACCACACCGTCTGGTCGCTTTGTCAATAAAGGCGAGCCCATTTTAGGAACCAGTGGGTTCCAGATCAAAAATGTAACGATTCCCTTTAGAAATGACTGTGGCCAGATGTCCGATGATCAGGAAGTGGAAAAATCCATATTTGCTGATACCGACAAATTTTTATCATCCAACAGTGGTATCGTTGTCCTGCGAGTGGTTTCCTATTCCAAAACTGGTTTGGAAATGCCAAAACTTCATTTTGCGGAAGATTTGAAGCAACGTTATCCTGGCCGAGTGATTGTAGCGGTCAATACTATTCAGATGAGATGCCGGATTCATCAAATCAAACAATGTTTGGAGGCTGGAATGGTCGTTTCTTTGTCCGGATCCAAATTTTTTGGGGGACCTCCTTTCAGTGGCGCTCTTCTTTTGCCAAAAGCGGAGTTTAGTTTCTTTGAAGAGTTTGCTTTGAATCAGCCAGTCGGGTTCCGAGATTTGTTTTCATTGAATTTTCTGGATGATTCGCTACTCGACAGCTCTGATAGTCATTTTTGGGATTTCAGTTTACTGTTCAGATGGAAAGCTGCTTTGTATGAAATGAAACGGTATCTGGCATTGCAAGAAAGTCAACGAAACGAAAGCATCTCTTCCTGGTACAACCAGGTGATTGATTTACCAACTGAATCTGTTGAATTTTTACCATTGAAAGTCAGCCACAATGGTGGTGCATCAGGCTTGGAAAACACGATACTCCCTTTTCACCTTTATAGAAAAGACAATAACCTGTTCAGCCATAGTGAATTACAAAATGTGCATAAATGGATGAGCATGGATTTGTCGGCTTTTTTACCTGATGAAGAAGCAGAAATTGTGTCGATACCAATTCTAGTCGGGCAACCTGTTAAGTTATGTGATGAAAAATCAGTCTTGCGCATTGCTTTGTCCACTCCACAGATTGTTGATATCAATCAACATGGCATTGAAGATCAATTGGTCAAAGATCGAATCGTTTTAAAGAAACTGGCATTGATCAGCAAATATTATGATTTGTTGCTCACACAGGATTGCCAAAAGCCTGCTGTCAAAAATGTCACACAGATGGATTCGTCCATCTCATAATCAAGATTTGAAAAAAGGAGAAATTATGAAAAGAATACTGCAGCTACATTCAAACGATCCTTGCCAGTATTTTGGTGAGGGATATCTTGCCAGAATCAAAGCATGGATGGCGATTGTGGGAATGGTTGCTTTGCTGTTATGCACCCCCTTCTTGGTATTTGCTCAAGCTGAAACAGTAGAAAAGAAAAAGGGGCCACCGTTACCGATGCACCATCTGAGCAATGAGGATCTGTTGAAAGAAGCGGAGGGAATTTTCAATCAAGCAGCTGATAAGTATCTTGCCAGCTTGCGTGGTTTGGCAAAAAGCAAATTTCTCTTTACGACGGCACAACGAGCGACACAAGTCTTCAGTTTTTCGGAGAAAATCACGATCACAAGGCAGACTCCTCCTCTTGAAGCTGCCAAAATTGAAGCAGAGCAAGCCAAAGTTCGGTTAGATGAATTCAAGCATCAGCTGGAGTTACTGGAAGCTGAAAAAATAAGTTTGGATCAATATACAGAGCATATCGAGCCTGCACAATCGGCGGCTAAAAGTTTTGCTGTCGCTTTAGACGATTTGAATTTATTTGTATTTGAAATCCGTTTGAGAGTGAACGACAGGACATTGAGCGCAGGGGACATTCCTGACGTCTTAAACGAAACTACACTGATTGTTGAGCGTAGCAGATTGCGCACCCAACAGCAGAATTTGACTCGGGAAGCAACCGGAGCTGCCGAGCAGCAAAAAGAAATGACACAGCGAATCAAAAAATCCAAAGAAAGGCTGATTGAATTTGAGACCTTGCTGGCTTCGGCAGACAAGAAATATTCTCAAGAATTGAGTCGTCAATCCGTGGAACAGGACTATTTACAAAAATCGCCGGAGCAATTGCTGTTTGAGCTTTCCGAATTAGAAGAAGAGTTGATTTGGCTCAATGAAGTCTTTAACCGTTCTGCTGGACGTTTCAATGAGAAAGAGAAGCAAACTGCTGAATTGCAAAAGAAGATTGAACAATTGAAACCACCCGAAACGAAAGACATCTTTGAAAAGACAGCGGTTCGTCCAGAAGAAATGGAACAAGTGGTCAAAAAGGTAGAAGAAGTCATGAACTATCATACGGGACTAGTCCAGCAGCTCCGAGATCTTCGTTTTGAATTGCGATCCTTGATCAGTCAGAGTGAAGTTTTTCAAGGAGACGGAACCGTGTTGAGTTCTCACTTTTTTAGAATGCAGGTGATCGCAAAAATTCTGGAAGATTTTGCGAAGCAAAGAAAAATTAAATTAGAGCAAATTTCGCAAGATAGTCGTACAGAAGCTCTGATTGCGGCAAATGATAAGATCGACAAACAGGTTTCGGAGGCTTTGTCAATTGCAGGGAAAGCACAAGAACGGATCAACCAGATTGCTAAAGAAATCCACGAATCAGAAAGTACCCAAACGGATATTGAAGAGCGCTTACAGCAAATGAAAAAAACCGCGGAAGCCGCTCAGCAAGCCCAGGAGTGGAACGCCATCCTTAAAGATTTAACAGCGAAGCAGATTGTTGAGCGATTTGAGCAGAATGCTGAAAAGATGCAAACCAATCAAGAAAATTTGCAAAAGGCCAAGGAAGCTTATCAACAGGGACAAGCCCTTGCAACAGAAGCCTGGAAGAAGTTTGACTCACTCAAAGATCCCCTGTTGCTCTCTGCCCAGGAAGAATTTCTGACTGAAAAACAGAATATTGTGAAGAAACTTTATCAAATGGCGGATTTGGAAATACCTGCAGAAGCAAAAAAGCAGCCTCTTGCTGCTTCTGAAGAAGCTCCTGCCCCAGAAAAAAAAGATACTGCTGAGCTGGAGAAAAAGAAATATCAGAATTTGATCTCCACACGCATCCGCATTATTGACGAGCGAGAAAAAGCACGCGAGGAATTGCTGAAGATCTTGAAGGATTTGAATGAAAAATTAGAAACTTATGTCGCTGCCTTGAACGAAGCCAACAAACTGGCCTTGCAACACTATGCCAATGCCTTGGAATTGAAAAAACGTACAGGACGCCGGGAGCTGAAGAGCCACGAAATTCCTTATGGCATTACTGAAGGGTTGAAACGAGACAACATTACGGAACTGGAAACAGAAATTGCCGCTTTGGCCAGTCAACAAATCCAATTACCCCATCAAATTGAAACTCTCAGTAAGACAGATGACTCCTCTCAGGAAATCCAAACTTTTTCCAACGAAATCCTCAAGCTGGTGGGAAATCGACTGGATATCCTAGGAGATGTGAAAAAACTGGAACAGGATGTGGTCCGAAAACGCACGGATCTTTCCGACTTTGAACGTAAATCGTTACAATTGGCAGCTCTGCGACGCCTCAATGATGGAGAGACTTTCCAGGAATATATTGTCAGCTTTGTCCCTGCGGAAACCACTGAAAACCTGACCAGTATTTTACAGGATCATTATTTGGAATTGACGGAGTTGGAAGGCAAACAAAGAAATTTAAAATCACAAAAAGAAAAAGTGGAGCGTCTGATCAGATTCGTTGAAGAAGAAAAAGACAATGTTGTTAAACTCGTGCCCCTCTTTCAC
>JANQHV010000485.1 GCA_028282505.1 SAR324 cluster bacterium
TTGGAGAAGCAGAAGATCAAGAACAGGGGTATGCTGCAGGAGCACAGGATTACCTTCCCAAACCTTTCAGTATGGATGTACTTGAGCGAAAAGTGGATGAATGGATGATCAAAATTCAGCAACACAAAGCACTGGAAACCAGAGTTGCTTTCTTGCTGATGATGACGGATCGTATTGACTGGGCAATTGAGTGTTGTCAGGAAGTTTTGGAGGGGGCTGATATGCCAGAAAAGTTAAGATTCCGCCAAGAAATGGCTATTAAATGGTTGGAAGGTTTACGAAAAATGTACACATCCATGTCTCAGCGTAAATCCCCTGGTTCTGACTATAGCCCTGCAGATATTATTCGAGAAAAGACAGAAAGCGAATGAGGAGGACTGATCTATATAGGTTTGGGGAGTGTAAATCGAAAAGTGGTCCCCTGGCCCTGTTGGCTTTCTACCCAGATTTGACCACCATTTTTTTCGACCATCTCTTTGCAGAGCATCAGTCCTAAACCTGTACCGCCTTCGTTGGCAGTACCAACGGTAGTATGCGGCACATCCATTCGAAAAAGGGTTTCCACCTTTCCTGGCTCCATACCGACTCCTGTATCAGCAATTGAGATTTCTACAAACTTTTCTTGATTCTCAGTAGAGACGGTGACCATTCCCTCCTGTTCTGTGAATTTAATGGCATTTGACATCAGATTTCGAATCACTGAATCCACCATATGTTTATCAGCGTAAACCTCAGTTCCTGATCCTATTTCCGAAACAAGGCGGATATTTTTCCCCACAGCATTTCCTTCAAACAGTTGCACATTGTCATTTGCAATTTGGTGCAGGTCGATATTGATCGGTTCATGCTTGACTCTTCCTGTTTGAATTCTTGCCCAATGCAACATATTTTCCAATAAATTATGTAACCTCTTTGCAGATTTATGGATGTTGTCTGCAGATTTCTTAATCTTCTCAGAGCTATACTTTTCAACCCGATTAGCCAGTAACTCAGAAAACCCCAACAAGCCGATCAATGGAGTTCTCAGATCATGAGAAACGATTGAGAAAAATTTATCTTTGTCTGAATTCAGTTTTTTTAATTGTTCTTCTGCCTGTTTTTGTGCGGTGATATCCATGATAAACCCCCCAATATTCAATAACTCCCCATCCACAGAAAAATTACCATTTCCCTTATCGAGCACCCATTTTTCTTCTGTCATCGTACTGATGCGATAAACCAACTGAAACGACTGCTGCTGCTGCAATGCCTCCTGTATCTTATCCCACACATGTTCTTTGTCTGCTGGATTGATCAGATTGCCATAGGAGTACTCTGGCTTTTCGAGTATATCGTGCAATTCATAACCTGTTAATTCAGCCGCACCTTCACTGATGAATTCCATACTCCATTCCCTGTCGTTCTGGCGTCGGTAAACGATTCCAGAAGAGTGACTCATTAAAGCCAACAGGGCACTTCTGTTTTCCTGCAAAGCCTCTTCTGCTTGTTTACGTGCTTCAATTTCCATATTGCGCTCCTCCACTTCCTGTTCGAGTTCTTTGCTGTATTTCTGCAGCTTTTGCCGTAGTTGGCGTTTTTCCAGAGCATTTTCTACAGAAAACAACAATTGTACAGGACTTTGCAAGGGCTTATTCAGAAAATCAGAGATTTGATATTCCTTCAAAAGCATATAAGCATCATTGAGTTGTCCATGCCCTGTCAACACGATCACAGCAATATCAGAGTCATGCTTACGAATTTCCTGAATCAATGTTTCCCCATCCATACGAGGCATCCTCAAGTCGACCACCATCAGATCATAGGATTGCTCGGAGGAACAGGCTGCTTGCCATTTTTCAAAAGCTTCCTGACCGTCTTCGGCTAAATCGATTGTATGGGAACTGTGTTTATTTAAGATCTTGAATAAAATTTGACGAATAGAGGGTTCATCATCAACCACCAGCAGACGAGAAGATAACGAGTCAGAACGTAACGCATTCATAGCCACACACTCTCATGATGAAAGATTTAGAACCTGTTTGGAAAAAATGTTCGTCGCAAAAAATCGACTCATTGAGTGGATTTTTGAGAAAATTTAAGGCCAATAGCCAGTCTATTTAATGAAACTTTTCTCAAAACAGACGCCAATGAGGCGGTTTCACAGTAGAATCAGGTTTTTCAAACAGGTTCTTAAATAATCGGAATCCAAAGCTGTAATTTTTGCTTGTTTATAGTAGTATCTAAATGACTTTACTACTTTGAATGACAAATAAAAGGAAAATATTCAGCAAAATGTTAGCGGGTAATGTAGCCTAACTATGCAAAACTATATATGACTTCAATAAGTGGGGAGATTATGAGAAAAATAAAAATGGTGATCATTGTGCTGCTCATGGTGTGTGGAGGAAAGATTACACTTGCAGAAGAAACAAAGAGCATCCGCATCGCCAGTGGAGAATGGTCCCCTTATCAATCAAAAAATTTGCATTACAATGGTGTGGCCTCTCGTATTGTCACAGAGGCATTTGCTCATGCCGGGATTACTGTAGAATATGGCTATTTTCCATGGGCAAGATCGTTGGAATATGCCACAAGTGGAAAATGGGACGGTACGTTTCTTTGGTTTGATACCCCTGCACGCAGAAAAATTTTTTATATCAGTGAACCAGTTTTGGGGATTCAATATGTTTTTTTCCACCTTAAAAGCTTTTCATTCGATTGGGATACCATCGCCGACTTACAGGATACTTTCATAGGAGGCACATTGAAATATGATTATGGTCAAGCATTCCAAGAGGCTGAGAAATCGGGAAAAATTAAAGTAGAACGAGCCCCTAGTGATGAGCTCAACTTCAAAAAATTATTGAAGGGGCGTATTGAGATCTTTCCCAATGATCTTGATGCAGGTTATGAAATCATTCACAAACATTTCACTCCCGAACAGGCCAAGTTGTTTACCTATCACACCAAACCTGTCAAGCTGGCTCCTCACCACCTTTTATTGTCGAGAAAGAATCCAGAAAATGAAAACAACATAAAAGCTTTTAACCAGGGCTTACAGTATTTGAGAGAGAGTGGAAAAATTGAGCAGTACCTGGCTGAATCTCGAGAGGGAAAATACGAAAAGTAGTTCCATAATAAGGAGTTTTGGTTGAATATCAGCTTCCGACATAGCATTGCCATCCGATTGATTGTCTACATTTTTGTGTTCAGTTCAATCATCACCCTGATCCTCTCAATATTTCAGTTGTACCTGGATTATTCGAGAGGAATCGATGAAATTGAAAGCCGGATCCAGGAAATCAAGGAATCCTCTCTGGAGAGTTTGACAAGTAGTTTATGGGATTTGTATGACGATCATGTGCACACTCAACTCGAAGGAATCACCCAGTTGCCCAGCATCCAATATGTCGAAATTCGTGAAAAAGGAAAAATCCTGGATTCTGCTGGCAGCATTCGAACACAAAATATTGTAACAGCCACCTTTCCGATGATTTATCGTCGTGAAGGTCAACATATACCAATTGGAGAGCTTTATATAGTTGCCAGTCTGGAGAACCTGTATGAACGTTTGTGGGATGATGTGATGATCATTCTCCTTTCCAATGCTTTGAGAACTTTTTTAGTTTCTGCATTTATATTTTTTCTTTTTGAATTTTTGGTAACCCGACATCTGCTAAAAATTTCTCAATACCTTCAACAATTTTCTTCCAACCGGTTAGACGCCTCTTTGAACCTCCAGCGCAAACCCCAACAGGATGAATTAGAACAAGTTGTCATCACGCTCAATCAAGTGACTGATAATTTAAATCAAACGACGGTTTCCAAAGAATCTTTAGAAAATTCATTAAGGAGACAGCATGTGCTCAATGATAATTTACTCAAAGCAACCACTCAACTACAATCCCTGAACAGGAGTCTTAAAAATGAAATTTCTGAGCGCAAAAAAACGGAAGAGCAGTTAAAATCGGCCAATGCGGAGCTTTCTACCGCCAACACAAAACTCAAAGAAACACAAATGCAATTAGTACAATCGGCCAAACTGGCTTCTATTGGAGAGTTGGCAACAGGGATTGCTCATGAGCTCAATCAGCCATTGATGTATATTCGCAATAGTGCTCAGACAGAGTTATTGGATGGCAAAGAAAACCTGGATCTCCACTCGACCTATGAAACACTGCAGATGGTAGAAGAAGGAACCGACCGCATGATGGCCATTATTGAGCATCTACGAAACTTTGCCCGTCAATCTGACTTTTCCTTACAATCTCTGGATTTGCATGAAGTTTTAGAAAACAGTATGGTCTTACTGGATCAACAATTGAAACTGCGAAGCATTGCTCTGGAAAAAAAATTTACCTCCAATTGTCCCAAAATCATAGGAGATCCTTATCAATTGGAGCAAGTATTTGTCAATTTGTTAACCAATGCCAGAGATGCATTAGAAAGTTGTCCTACTCCCAAACTCATTATTCAAACAGAATATATTTCTAATGACGGGGATAGCGAGTTGAAAGTTCACTTGATCGACAATGGGGAAGGCATGGCTGAATCTGTCATAGAAAAGATATTTGACCCTTTTTTTACCACAAAAGAACCAGGAAAAGGAACCGGTTTAGGCTTATCAATCAGCTACGGAATTATCCAAAAACACAAGGGACAGATCCAGGTTTCCAGTATTCAAGGCAAGGGAACGACATTCACCATTACCTTTTTTCCCAATCAAATGCCGTTCCAGGGAAGACAAGATGACGAACAAATTTGACCAGCAATTGTTTCAGGAAAATATACAGGTACTGGACTATTTGAAACAGTCCCGTGTGTTTGGTTTCTTACCAGAATCGGTTCTCAAGCAACTGTTGCCCTTGTCAGAAATTGTCCATCTGCCTCCAGGCTCCACTATTTTAAGCGAAGGAGAAATGAATTCAAAAGTTTATTTCTTGATCAGAGGAGTCGTTTCCGTTTACTCTGGGGAAGAGTTCATTGTCAATTTGAGGCGTGTGGGAGATATTTTTGGAGAAATGAGCATTATTAGCCACAAGCCCTGCTCGGCTTCTGTGATCACTGACACCCATGTCGATGTGTTTACCATTCGTTCCAAAGATATTGGTGATTGTTATGAAATTGATACAGAAGTGCTGCAAAATGTTCTTTATCGACTGTTTGCCGCAATTCTAACCGAAAAACTGAATTTCACGACTCACAAGGCCAAGCAGTATGAAGCCACGAATGTCAAATTACAACAAACTCAGCAGCAATTGGAGCAAATGAATGAGCAACTTAAAAAGAAAACGCGGGAGCTGGAGAAAAATCTGGAGGAACGACAAGGATTAATCGATACTTTAATGGAAGCCAGTCGAGATTTAAAATCCACCCAGGCACAACTGGTACAATCTGCAAAGCTGGCTGCTATTGGAGAATTGGCGACAGGTGTTGCACACGAACTGAACCAGCCTCTCACTTACATTCGTAACAGTGTGCAACTCGAATTACTCGAAAAACCAGAAGACCTGGACCTTCGCTCAGTCCGTGATACGTTAAAAATGGTCGAAGAAGGATCGTCTCGCATGATCAAAATTATCAATCATTTGAAAGACTTTGCCAGACAAACAAATAGCCAAATGCAACCACTCAATCTGCATGAAGTCCTGGAAAGTAGTTTGACGTTGCTGCGCGAACAGTTCAGATTGCGTAATATTCAAGTGAATAAAAACTTTGCTCCCGATCTCCCTCTCATTTTAGGTGATGCGAATCAATTGGAACAAGTTTTTATTAATCTTCTAACTAATGCCAGAGATGCCTTGGAAAATTGTGACAAAGCCGCTATAACCATCACAACACAACATAGTTTACAAACGGAAAGCTTAGGAAAAGTAGTAGCCAGTGTGCAAGACAATGGAATCGGAATCGGCCAATCATCTCTGGAAAAAATATTTGAGCCGTTTTTTACTACCAAAGCCGAGGGAAAAGGCACTGGTTTAGGACTATCAATCAGCTATGGTATCGTACAAAAACACAAGGGACAGATTCAGGTAAATAGTGTGAAGGGGGAAGGAACCACAATTGTGACCTCTTTTCCCGCCCAAAAACTAGTCACCGTTGAATCGAAAGGCTCATTGCTATGAAGAATCATTCCTTGACGTTGGATGCTCATCTTCTCTTAGTAGATGACGAACCTCACATCCGTAAAACGTTATTCAAAATTTTAGACAAAAACACGCCTCACACAATCAAGATGGCAGAAGATGGTCAGGATGGTTTTGAAAAATGGGAAGCCGCTCATGCTTCAGACATCCCCTACGATTTGATAGTTGTGGACTTGAGAATGCCGCGCATGGATGGAGAAACTTTGATTCAGGAGATACGAAAAAACGATTCTGATGTTGCCTTGATTGTCTTAACCGGGCATGGTCAATTGAACGACGCTTATGCCCTTTTGAAAGAATACCAAATTTCAGATTTTTTGAATAAACCTCTACAAAGTCCGTTACAGTTATTATTTTCTGTGGAAAATGCTCTGGAAAAGCGACGGCTGAAACAAGAGTTACAGCGACTCAATGCCGATAAAGATAAGTTTTTTTCCATTATCTCTCACGATTTGAGGAATCCTCTTTCCGGCTTAATGGGGTATGCCGAACTAATGGTATACCGTGGACATACCTATCCCCCGGAAAAGATACAAGAGCATGCCGATAATATCTTGTCTGCTGCTAAAAATATCAATAACCTGCTCGAAAATCTACTCCATTGGTCCAGAATTCAAACGGGACGAATAACGTATCAGCCCACAGTTGTGGATTTATATCAGGAGGCAAAAAACACTGTCTTACTCTATCAAGCCAATGCAGAGGAAAAAGACATCATTCTCCTTTCCACGATTGAACCCAGTATCACAGCCTATGCCGATAGAAACATGGTCGACATGGTCATTCGCAATCTGGTTTCCAATGCGATTAAATTTACCGACACAGGAGGAGCCATCAAAGTGCTCGCAGAAGACAAAGGAACAACAGTGGAAGTGATGGTATCAGACACAGGAGTGGGTATGCATGAAGAACAGATCCAATCCCTCTTCAAAATCGATGTTTTTCAAACAACAATGGGAACCAATAACGAAATAGGCAGTGGTCTGGGGCTCATTTTATGCAGAGAGATGGTAGAACAAAATAATGGCACGATTTGGGTGGAAAGCGAACCCCACCGTGGAACCACTTTCCATGTTTCTCTGCCCAAGCATGCTGACACAGAATAAACACTGCTTCAAATGGATATCAAGCCAGGGTTTTGCTTGAGAGAAGATCAGCGGATAATCAGCCAAACCCCCAGCAGCATTGCTCCCATTCCTGACAAACGAGATAAAGTAAGCGGACGTAACTCGGCCCCCAGCATCCCAAAGTGATCCAAAACAGCGCCTAGTATGAATTGGGACGCTACAATGATGGTCAGTGTCGTCACCAATCCCAGACGCGAAGTGCTATAACCAATCGTTCCTACAATGATCAATCCAAACAACCCGGCAGAAAAAACATACCAGGGGACGTTTTGCCATGCTGCCAGATTTCCTCCTCTGTAGTACAACATGGCCAGGCCAATGAGCAAACCTCCAGTTCCATAGGTAATGAACACACTTTCCAAAGTACCTATATTCTTGTCCATAATTCCCATAAACTGGGCTTGGAGAGTCACTGCAATACCAGCAATCGCGGCAATAATGACAAAGGTAATGGGAGTTGTCATTATCGCTCTTTACTTTTTCTTCAATGAACTGAATTTTACCCCAACAACCAGTACCCCAATGGTACTGCCGCCATCATTGACTGGAACCGATACCTGTACTTGCATGGCTTTGGAACTCTTATCGTACTCGGGATCTCCAAAGAAGACTTGCCCCTGCCCATTATTGAACGATTTTTGCCATTTTCCTTCATCGCCCTGCCAGTAATCTGACGTATATTTACTGACGGCCACATTAGCTCCCTGGTTATCACACAAAAAGGCTTCGGGATAACTCCCTTTGGATTCCTTATTTTTTTGCCGAATCCATTTTCCAACCTCATGGTTATACAATTGCTGCATGAAAGCATCAGGAGCTTTTTTGGATTTACGGGTAGCAATCCATTTAGTATCTCGTTCTTTGATTTGATCCATTGTCAGGCCTTGTCCATTCTGGGCTTTCACGGCATTTATGATAGCGGGCTCCTTGACCCACTCTTCCAAAATACCGACATGAGCTTGCAATTTTTCTTTTAATTCGGGTGTCAGTTTAGGGCCTGCGGCAAAAAGGCTGGTGGATAATGTTAAGGCAACACTAACCAGAACCAATCTTTTTATCAATTTTTTCATTTTGTCTCCTTAAAAATTAAGATTATTAGAGAGGAATTTTTTCCTCACGAGATAATGCAAGATGCATTTTTCTGGCTTATCTAGCCAGTTTTGAAAGATAACATTTGTGTCTGTAGATGTTCTGCCATAGTACTCAACTCTTCTGTAGTGACGGCAATTTCTTTAATCGCCTCAAACACTTCTTTGGTACTGACTGCATTTTGTTTGCTGACATCAGCGATGTTTTCAGCAACATTTGCGATTTCCTGAATCTGATGCTCCTGCCGCCCCATACGTTCTGAGGCCTCACTGATTTGAACTGCAATTTCTCCAACTTGCTGGATAATTAAGCTGAGCACCTCTCCTGTTTTTTGGATTACATGAATGCCCTCGTTAATATTGGCTGAACTGTATTCAATCAGTTCACGAGTTTTTGTGACTGCATCCCCACTCTTGTCAGCCAGATTTCTGACTTCATCTGCCACAACGGCAAACCCTTTTCCTGCTTCCCCCGCCTTTGCTGCTTCAATGGCGGCATTCAGGGAAAGTAAATTGATCTGATTGGCAATATCAGTAATAACATCCATCACATTTTCAATCTGTTTGCTACTGTCTGCGATTTTTTGGATAGATTGTTTGGCTGCTTCAATGGTTTGGGTTCCTGCTTTTGCCTTTGTGTCCGCTACTTTTGTTTTTGACTCAATCTGTAGAATCCGTTTGTTGACCGATTCAATAGCAGTTGCCTGCTGTTTGATAATTTCTGTTGTTTCGATGGCAGCATTGGTAGACTGTTCAATACCCTGATTGAATTCCTCCGCCGTTCTTTCTATTTGAGTTGTGGTAGCAGACAATTCTTCACTAGCCGTTGATAGAGTTTCTGATTCTCCATTGATCATTTCTATCAAATGGGAAAGGTTGTTAATAGTCGTGTTGTAATCTCGTGAGATTTGTCCCAGTTCATCAGCACGTGTTAAATCTGCTTTGGAGAGTTCACTGATTAAATTCTTTCTGCCCAGTTGGTGGAGCGATTTAGAAATTCGGGAAAGAGGATTAGTAATCGAATTGGCAAAGAGAAGTCCACCCACTGCAACAAGTACACTAATGGTGATAGTCACAATAATGATAACCGCTAAAGATTGTTCTCTTGTCTGAATGACCTGCTTGCGCAAAATTTCTGTCTGTTGATGATAAATTTCACTGCTTGCCGAAAAAGGAGCCAGAGCGTTTTCTAGTGCAGGTCGGGCTTCTTCGGCGATCAGTGCAAAAGCTTCTTCTTTCGAATACTCCTGGCTCAGTGACAATATTTTTTCATAACTCCCCTTGAATTGTGCCCAGAGTTTTAGAAAGCTTTTGGTATCTTCTAAAATCTGAGCCTTCTTTTGTGGGTCCGAAAAGATTTCTGACTTTCCTACCAACCCTTCATATTCATTCACTTGTTCTTCCAGAGCTATGGAAGATTCCTTAACTTTTTGAGTGATTTGCTCCATACTCTCGGGGTCTTGATCGCTAACATGTGTAATCACTTGTAATAGAATTCTCTCAGCCCCAGCATCCATCTCATTCAGCTGAAGGAGCAAGGCTCGCATTTTCACAAGACTCAGAGAAACTTTAGCAGTTGTGTCAATAAAATAAAACCCCGAACCTCCTAAAAACACTAAGAGCGTAATAAAACCCATTGCTCCTGTAAATAATTTTAATCGAATATTCATAAAAAACCTGGTGAAAAATTAAAAAAGATGTTGTGCAATTGGGATTTTAAACGAATCTTACTATAAAAAGCAAGAGGCTCTCTATAAAATCAGATACGATGTGCGGATAGTTGCGGCAATATTTTTTTCGTGTTTCAGTTCTGAGGAGATGACACTTAGCCGAGAGGCAAAACCAGAAAAATATTGATTTTTCCTGACAAGAGCGAGACAAAACTATAAAAGCCAATCCAGAAGATAATGGGCTGACTTACCAAACGATTAATAAACAAGAATTGCAGAGAGTCAAGTGATCTTGTTTTGTTAAGATAGAGTAAAGATGAAACACATAAAATCCATCGGGATAACAGTTGCAATTGCTTTGATAGCGGCAATCGCTTTTATTGCCAATATCGGTAGCGCCTTGTCGGCATGGAATCAGTTCATTGACTGGCTACAGACCTATAGTGACTTTCCAATAAACGATATTCCATTGAGGTTACTCTTATTTTTCATCGCTGTAGCCTTAGTGTCCCTGATCACACTCTTTGTGAAACGATCAACGCTTAAATCCGATTTATCAAAAGACGAGCCTCGCATTCGCAGCACCTATTTAAAATGGTTTGGCAAAGATATCGAAAATCGCCTCAAAAGCTCGATACACAACGCAAGATTTCTTGATCTCGGTCTGATTGAGCAGGCAGATACCGTATTGCCCTGGACATACAGATATCAACGATCACAGGCATCTGGACAAACAGGTGAATATCAAGGAATCGATGAACTTTTTGCTCATGACGAACGACGTATATTGCTGCTTGGCGCTCCCGGTTCTGGGAAATCTACCACTTTATTAAAACTTGCTGAAAAACTTCATGAACGCTCAGTTGATGATTCCGATGCTGAGATTCCCCTATTATTCAATCTTTCCTTATGGGGGCAAGCAGATCATGAATCCCATCCATTCCCAGATAGTTTTTCACAAAAAAAGCCCCTTATGGGAACATCAAAAGAGCGAACTCCCCAAATAGAAGACTGGCTGTCTCTGATGTTGACAGAGACTCCGGGAATCCGTGTCACATCGGAAATTGCCCATCATTGGATTAAAGAGAGGCGTGTTGCATTGTTGCTGGATGGTTTGGACGAAGCAGATGAAACAATCCGCGCAAAACTGGTTAGCGAGCTAAATGAATTCCTGGAAAAATATCCTGACATGACCGTGATCATTTGTAGCCGAATCGCAGACTATGAAGCACTGGTAAAAACTAAATCCGTTAAGCTGCTCCTGGATACGGCGGTCACAATACAACCTTTAACCTCCCAACAAATTGATAACTATCTGGAAGCCGCTCAAGCAAGTGCAATTCATGAGGCATTTGAAAAAGATCCTGAGTTACAAGAAATGGCAAGAGTCCCTTTAAATCTAAGCCTGATGGTGCTGGCCTATGGAAATGGTTATGTGCCCTCGCAGCTTGATACTTCACTTTCAATGACTTACCGACGGTTACACCTCTTCTCTGCTTATGTAAAGGCCATGATGCAAAGAAAAGCACGTCGAGACAAAGCAAACCGTTTTATGCCCGAAAGTGACTTTTTCGACAGTCAGCAATTACCAACGGCTTATAAGGAAGAAGAAGTCAATAGATATCTGGGTTGGCTGGCAAAAAACATGAGTGAACGCTCAAGAACATCACTGCGATTCAGTAATCTCTATCAATTTCTTTGGGAATCTGGTCGTGAAGACTTGGGAGGTGTGATTAATATATCAAATGGGCTTATAACATTTTTCTGCACATTTTTGATAGCCTTTTTTCTGTTACCAGCCCATTCTGTTAGCCATAGCCTTGGAAAGAGTGCCTTGTTTGCCGGCATTATATTGGGTCTCTATTTTCAGTTCCAATGGGCTGTAGAACGCTTTGAGAATGAAGAATCCCCTCTGAATTATGTAATTCTTTTTACTCCTTCATGGTTCGTTTTTGCCGCCATTTCAGCATTCACATTTGGTGGACTGGATTACCTTCTTGTAGCCATTTCGTCATTTATATTCGGTGACTTAAATGACATTTTTTATAAACACATTGTCGGGGGGATTATGGCAATTATCGTAATAATTGTTGCCAATATTTCAATTTTACAAGAAGAAGATCTTTCTCCGACAGAATTCGTTTCCTGGAATCTTTACTTCATTTCAGCAATTACGGCAGGACTTTTTGGCATTGGAAAGCCTGGTCCTCACGTAGCAGTTTTCTTAACGGGTATCATTACTGGACTTGTATTGATAATAGGAAGGGATGAACTTGAAACGCCAAATAAGATAGCAAATGCTGTGTTAGGAGGTGTGTTTGGAGCTATTTTAGGAGGAATGTTAGGGGGGGCAAGCAGCATAATTGGTAGCCTTCTTTTCATGGTACCATTGTTTATTTGGGGAGAGAGAATAGGGCGCAGAACCATTCAAATTATTGGCAATCCATTAGCTAAAATCACCCTCATAGCCCAAGGCCATATACCATTGCGCTTAAATCATTTTCTAAGTTATACCTGCGATACACTTTTACTGAAGAGAAGTCACAATGAATACGAATTCATTCATCGTCGTTTACGAGATTATTTTGCCATCCGAGATATCGTTCCTGCTTTAGAGATTCAAACAAAAGCTCAGCGCCTTGCTTTAACAGAAGAACTCGTTAAGCTTAAAGATGCCAGTTGTGATATCTTATTGGAACTAATCGAAGACAATGACAAACAAGTGCGCTTATCTTGTATCAAAGGGCTGGGTAAAATTGGATCCACTATTGCTGCACAAACGTTAATTGCAATTATAAAAAGCACCGGTACGGGCATACAAGAAAAGGCCATTGAGGCACTGGCCGAGGTTAAAGATATTGGCAGTGTACCTCTAATGATCGACATATTGAATACAAACGACAATACCTCCGTTATGTACCATTCTGCAATAAGAGCGTTAAGTAGGATGAATAAATTAGATGCCTGGCCGGATATACCTGAGCTGATACGATTAATCCGGCAGGGAAATTGGAATGAGCAGAAAGCAGCAGTATTTGCATTAGCAAAATTAGGAATTATAGAGAACACACCTGACCTGATACAATTGATGAAGGGCAAGGATGGAAATGTACAACGAGCAGCAATCTCTGCCCTGGGAGAATTGAAGGCAAAGGAAGCGGTGCCTGGCCTGATACAATTGATGGACGATGAGGATGAGACTGTACAAACAGCAGCAATCTCTGCCCTGGGAGAATTGAAGGCAAAGGAAGCGGTGCCTGAACTGTTGCAATTGATGAAGGATACGGATGGGAGGGTACGAACGGTAGCAATCTTTGCATTGCGGAAGATAACAGAGAGTTCTATTCTACGGGGAATAGGAAGACAAATAATGGCATACACATTAGGACAATTAAAAGTAAAAAAATCCTTGCCAAAACTTAAACTCTACAGTCTAGACAGTAATCGACATGTACAGCTTGCAGCAGCCTCTGCACTGGGAAAATTGGATGCTAAAGAGGCCATACCTGAACTCATAACATTAGCTAAGCATTGGGATAGTAAAATACAGCTTGCAGCAGTCTCTGCACTGGGAAAATTAGATGCTGAAGAGGCCATACCTGAACTTATAACATTAGTTAAGAATATGGAAAAGGGAATGGATGTACGAATTGCAGCAGCTTCTGCGCTGGAAAAATTAGATGCTAAAGAGGCCATACCTGAACTCATAACATTAGTTAAGAATATGGAAAAAGGAATGGATGTACGAATTGCAGCAGCTTCTGCGCTGGAAAAATTAGATGTTAAAGAGGCCATACCTGAACTCATAACATTAGCTAAGCATTGGGATAGCAAGATACAGCTTGCAGCAGCCTCTGCGTTGAAAAAATTAGATGCTAAAGAGGCCATACCTGAACTCATAACATTAATTAAGAATATGAGAGTGAGAGAGGATGTACGAATTGCAGCAGTCTCTGCACTGGGAAAATTAGGTGGAGAAGAAGCTATACCTGAACTTACAAAATTAGTGAAGGACATGGAAATAAATGTAAGGCAATCAGCAGTATTTACGTTGCAAACATTAGGAGTTCAGAAAGTCATGCCGAAAATGATATGCTTGATGCAAGATAAGAATGAGCATAAAGATGTGCGGCAGGCAGCAGTGTCAGTACTAGGAGAATTGCGTGCTGAGAAAGCAGTGCCTGAACTGATATGTTTGATGCAGGATAAGAATGCGCATAAAGATGTGCGGCAAGAGGCAGTGTCAGTATTAGGAAAGTTGGGTGCTCAGGAAGCTGTTCCTGGAATGGTTCATTTGTTGGTTCATGACAAACAGATACAAAATTTAGTAGCTCAGGCATTGAGCCGCCTAGATGTGGAATATACATTTAAAGGTTTACTTGAACTCACTCACCATCCAAACGCTGATGTCCGCTATGCTGCTGTGTTTGCTCTGGGAGAGATCGGCGATGGCAGAGCTATAGCACGATTGGGTAACTTACTGGAAGACGAGGAGTTGGTAGAACAACCAATTGGCCCTGGACATTCGAAAGTCTGCCATGCTGCTGAGAAAGCTCTTGAGCAAATAGGAACTCCTCAAGCTAAGAAAATCCTGGATGCATGGAGTGTATAAATAATTCCGTTGATTTGGAAATTTGGGTAGGTTTTCTTTACCTTTTAACCAATCAAACGGAGAAAGATATGAAACCCAGAAGCAATTGAAACTACTTTTCCAAAGACCCAGACTCCTCTCTGTATAGTTCACATGGTCAGAAATTCATTGAAATTTGTTCCCTATCAGGATTTATAAAGAGGTCTGTCATGACTTGAAGGGAATCTATCGGGCGACAACATTAGAGGAAGCGAAACGTCAATTAGAATTGTTTTCTGACAAATGGGATGAAAAATATCCAACCATTAGCCAAATGTGGTTGCGACATTGGGAAAATATCATTCCCTTCTTTGCTTTTCCTGAAGAAATATGCAAAGTCATCTATACAACTAATGCGATAGAGTCAGTAAATCGGAGCCTCCGTCAAATCATTAAAAACAGGGAAGCATTTCCGCATGATGATAGCGTCATGAAATTGTTATACTTGGCATTGCAGAACATCTCTAAAAAATGGTCAATGCCTGTGAGGAATTGGAAGGGAGCATTAAATTGTTTTGCAATTATATACGAAGATAGGATGCCCCTATTTTAACTTAAATTGTTATGTTAAACTGCTGGATAATATTACAATTTGCATATTATTCAGTTCTGCATAACTTCTGGTTGAACGAAGCCTTCGGCAGGAGGCGTATGCAAAGGCAGTCAATCCATAACAAAGCCCAGGGAAGGGATGCAGTCCAGGTAGGAAATTTTCATTAACCGAGTGATCATTATCCAATCCAATGGAATCATCTACTCCCTGTGCCGTTCATGCGACTGCCCATCGTCATAGCGAGTCAAGCGAGGCAGAGATAGGTCAAATTTTCAGCCAGTTTGGTCAATCATTTCGTCAAAATCATCGGATTTCCTCAAAACAAAGCCGAGTCCTTTCGGCGTTATCCTTGTGCCGCACCGGTTTTTTGGGGATTCATAAACAAAGTTGTGATCACTGTGGTTACGATGAATATCTCCACAATTCGTGTCGTGATCGCCATTGTCCGAGATGTCAATTCAAAGCCAAAGAATCTTGGCTAGACCACCGGATGGCCGAACTTTTACCCACAACTTATTATCATGTGGTTTTCACGGTCTCTGATCAATTGAGAGCCTTGATTTTCCAGAACCAGCGTCTTTTGTATGATGCTCTTTTCAAAACCTCCTCATCAAGCCTTCTGCAATTTGGGAAAGACCAGCGGCACTTAGGAGCCCAATTGGGGTTTTTGGGTATTTTGCACACCTGGGGGCAGAAACTTTGGTTCCATCCTCACATTCACTACATCGTGCCAGCCGGAGGCTTGAGCGAGGATGGGAGCAGCTGGATTCCTGATAAATATGGCGGAGATTTTCTCTTTCGCGTTGAAGCCCTCTCCGATACGTTTCAAGGCAAACTGATCACAAAGATCAAAAATTTATGGCAGGCCAAAGAACTTCGTTTGGAAGGAAAACTGGAGTATTTGCAAGATGAGCGGGCTTTTGATGAATTGATCAATCGGGCTACGGCCAAACGTTGGGTGGTTTTCACTC
>JANQHV010000508.1 GCA_028282505.1 SAR324 cluster bacterium
AGCAAGTGTGTCCCTGTTGGGCAAGCTGGTTCAGCATATACAAAACTCCTGCAATCGCACGCTGTGGAGAATTTTCATCAAAACCCAGATTACGAGCAAATTGATCGGCGATTTGAAAACCAATCCCATGGATTTCTGTCAATTGGTAAGGATTTTCCTGCAATTTGGGAATTGTGCTCTTGCCATAGTGGTTATAGATTTTCAATGCTTGTGTGGAAGAGCTCCCAATCTCATGGAGAAATGTGAGTACGTCTCTTTCTTCTTTTTTCTCTTCCCACACCTCGAGCAGTTGCTCTAATTGTCTTTTGTGGAACTTGGGCACTTTGAGCAACTCTTCTGGGTTTTCATCAATCACTTGAAAGGTATTTTCACCAAATTCTTTGACAATACGCGCTGCTGTTTTTTGACCAATGCCTTCAATTTCAGAGACCAGATAACGTTCAATGCCAATCACAGACTTTGGTAAAATGGGAGCAAATTCTTCTACAACAAACTGTTTGCCATAGATTTTGTGCACTTCCCAGTGTCCCTTTATTTCAATCATCGATTGTTCGGAAACATTGAAAATGGTGCCTTTGATGGTGATGGCTTCTGGTAATTCTTCTGTATCAAAAACAGCAATCATGAAGCCTGTTTCTGGTTGTTGATAGACAATTCGTGCGATTGATCCGACAAGTGTGGTATTGTTTTGGGGCACCTGGACCTTTTTGGAAGATTTATTTTTGTTTTACCTGTTGAAAAGGTGTGTAAAACGGAGAACGCAACATCTGTAACAAATCAAAGCGCCACCGTTGATCTTCCCAGAGCAGTAAGAATGTTTGCCGTTTTTGAAATTGCAGAGCTGCTTTGGTTTTATGGCGAAATTTGATAGAGGCGTCCACATAGATAAAGGTGCGAAAACGAAACGATATTCGAAACGGTTCTTCTTCGATCATACCGACAGGCACCCAGTCCAGCCTGACCATTCGTGTGGCAAACTCTTCTGGAGTGATGAAATCACGTGATTGTTTTTTTCCCCATTCATACAATTCAAAATATCGTTCTTCTCCCCATAACCGAATAAATTGTTGAAAAGCGGTATCAACTGTTTCGCGGATCTTATCGACTTCAAAAGGAGTTGGTCTAGCAGGAAATTCATCACGCAGCCGTTCCTTATCAGAAAGCTGCCAGAATCCTTCGCCTTTTTCGGCTTCTGACTGTTGTTCTGCAGCTGCCTCTTGCTCTGCTGCTGGAGCAGCGTTTCCTCCATTTTGAGCCAGTACGGGGTTGGTCAACAAATACATGTTTCCTAATACCCCCAACCCAATCATGATACTCCAGGGCTTGCCATATTTTGAGATCCATTGGCTGGTGGAGAAAACCTTTCTTATTTTACCAAACTTTGTTTGAAATGAATCCATAAGGCATTCAAGGCTAAAGGGACATATGCATTCATCCTGATTTGTTCTCTTGTTTGCAGGACTTTTTGATAATTTTTCACCACACGATTTAAGGGAAAACGTTGTGCACATTGTTCCAGCTTTTCCATGCGATCCTGATTGAGCAATTGTTCTGCTGGTAGTCCATACCATACCCATGCCAAATCTCGAAACCAGTACTCTAAAAAATCAAGCATGTATCTCCATTCTTTGTCTTTGGGAGCACTCCAGCCTTCGATAGCCTTAAATATTTTTTCCATTTGCTCAGGTGACAGATTGAGCAAAAAGTCAATGACCTGGTCTCTCATCGTTTGTAAGGCGTCGATTTTTTCAACCCAGTCTTCACGTACACATCCCATAGAAAAATGAGCCAGAAAATTCAGTTGCTCTGGAGAAAGTTGCTGATATTCTTTTAGAATTTGTTCCACATGTGCTTTTTGTAATAATTGAAACCGAATGATCTGGCAACGAGAAACAATTGTTTCCAAAAGTTGTTGAGGATGTTCTGCCAAGAGAATGATCAATGTTTGTGGAGGAGGTTCTTCTAATGTTTTCAGAAAGGCATTGGCCGATTCTTTGTTCATTTTTTCTGCATCCTCAACAGCTAAAATCCGGTATTTTCCAGAGGCAGGACGCAGATGAAGCCATTTTAACAATTCTTTGATTTGGTTGATTTTGATGAATTGCCCTTCGGGCTGAATGGCAAAGAAATCAGGAAAGCTTTGATTGATGATTTGCAAGCAAGAATCACAAGACAGACAGGCATCTTCTCCTGGTTGGAGACAATTGATGGCTTGTGTCAAAGCCAATGCTGTTTTGTACTTGCCCACATGAGCTGGGCCTGTGAATAGATATGCAGACGGTAACCGTTGTTGCTGAATGGCTTTTTGTAATAACCCAATTGCGGGATCTTGCCCAAGAATTTCAGAAAATGCCATAATTACCTAAGGAAATACTGTTGGAAAAAAGTGTAAAATTTAATATCCACCCTTGAGCCCGATGCTATTTCTTGGCTAAAAAAATCTGCTATTTCCTCAGGATGTTTCAGAAAAACTTCGATAAACTCCCCAGGCTCATTAGCAGGTTGAGGCTGCTGGTTGATCTCCAGGGTTTCATCAATTTCCAGTAATGCCAAATAACAGGCTTCTGATAGGGCTCCTGGAGACGTTGGCAAGCAAGGACTCATCTGCTGGATTTTGCCCGTGTAGCCCGTCTCTTCTTTCAGTTCCCTCAGGGCCGTCTCTTCAGGAGTTTCCTCAGCATCAATCAAGCCTGCGGGAAATTCCAGAATATAGGCATCAATGGGAGGACGAAATTGTTTGATCACGATATAACGCCCGGATGGGATCAGGCGTGGTATGACAATGACCGCATCCCTACGGTTTTTACGATGGACACCTTCCCAGGAACGTTGCTGGCCGGTTTCATCGACATAGGATATTTGAGTGCATTCCAGCCATTTCCCAGCATAACACACCTCTTCACCAATCACTCGACTTTTGTTATCATCATTTGGGTTCACTTTGAATTTTCCTTCCATTGGAAAAGAGCAAACATATCATAAATAAACTACTTTCATAGTCCAGAATATGCTACATTGTTTTAATATATCAAGCATCCAGGAACTTGAACAAAGTTCTCCTGGTCAGGTTCTATTTCAACAAATTAACAATCTCTAGCGGTAATAAGTACAAATGAACAACCAAATGCTGTCGAAGTTGTCTTATACTATATTGTTAATATGGGGAATTTTATCAATAACCCCGCAACTATCCATAGCCCGTCACCGCTGTCCAAAACCACCACCAATCAAGTTTTCCTTATTGTCCATTCAGGCATTTATTGCTTCCAGTGTGGCTTCTTCGATTGCGACAGGACGCACATCCAATACTTCAGGATGTGACCGAGGCCACCCTTCTGACAGTTTTTACCGTCCTACAGGAGCCATATACCTCCAAAATCTTTTAGAACAAGTGGCCGAAGAATCTTCCAAAGGACAGGGAAAACACCTGGACGCCCTGGCCAGCTTGGCACGCTGTACTCCTACTGCATATCCTCTGTTTTCCCAGGCTTTGCAGAAACATTATGCCTCCCTGTTTACTCCATTTTCTGAACTATCCAGAGAAAATCAAGCAGATCGGATTTGGAAAAAACTGGAGGACATTGTGATCCATGATGCCCATCTTTATGCTGTTTGCCCAATGGCTTCCTGAAGATTTTTATTTTTATTCTATTGTTTTGCCTCTAAACATTTGGACAAAGCCGCAACGATTGCCCGGTGCACATTATCAATGGAATCAGTAGCATCCACACAAATGAATCGGTTTGGCTCTGCTTCTGCGAGTGTTGCATATCCTTCTGCCACCCTTTGAAAAAAAGCCAGCGATTCCTGATCCAGACGATCCTCCTCCACTTGTTGCCGCTGCTGGATACGCTGTATGGCCATTTCAGGAGCAATTTTCAGCAATATGGTCACATCAGGAAGGTAAGGAGCAATCCATTCCTGAACAATGGATTGGATTCCACCCAGGTTCAGTTGCCTGCCATAACCTTGATAAGCAACCGTTGCATCATGAAACCGATCACAGAGCACCACCTGTCCTGTGCTGACTGCCGGTAGAATTTGTTCATGCAAGTGTTGCAGGCGATCTGCTAAATATAACAACAGTTCACTTTTAGCAACCAGATGAGTATTGGCTGGATCTAACAGAATTGCACGAATTTTTTCTCCAATCGAGGTTCCTCCTGGTTGACGAGTGCATTGTACTTTGTATCCTTGATGTTCTAACCAATCTCTTATTTTGTAAAGTTGAGTGGTTTTTCCACAACCATCAATTCCCTCAAAAGTAATCAATAATCCTGAGAGATTATTATCCATAGTAAGTTGAGATGTTGTCATGAATGTGATTTTGTTTTTCCATAAAATAATGCGTATTGTATTTGCAGGCGATCTATCTGTTGACAGACTCTATCAGAGCTAAACAGAATGGTCAAAATAGTGTGTATCTGGAAGAAAAAAATGAAATGTCGTCAATATAATGGCCTAGAAAAGTTTTTTCAAAATCCCCGCATGCGGATCGCCCTACCCTCCTTTGGAAAAAAGGGGGAACAATAGGAAAAAACCTTTCTCGATCACTATATTATCAAGCTCATCTTTATTTTTATAACGTATTGTAATATTTTATACTTCGTCTAATTTTTGCATTTCTCATTATAACCCTGTGATTTAGGTTTGTCTTGGCCTAATAAATGCCGCCCCAAAGATGCTTCGACTACGCTCAGCATGACAAATTTGAGGCATTTTTGCATCTCAGCAAAGTACATGCTAGGACA
>JANQHV010000518.1 GCA_028282505.1 SAR324 cluster bacterium
AAACCAATGCTTTGAATTGTGTAGGTACCGCCGGGATAAGTTTCACCCATCTTTCGGGATGGGTGCGGATTGAAACAGATACAAGAGGTCGTAATCAAATTTTTATCTCTGTTTCACCCATCTTTCGGGATGGGTGCGGATTGAAACCCTTGTTGACTGGTGAAATTTGGAAAAATAGAATCGTTTCACCCATCTTTCGGGATGGGTGCGGATTGAAACGTGTGCAGGCGAAAAAGCGGCTACTTTCTTTCGTGTTTCACCCATCTTTCGGGATGGGTGCGGATTGAAACCTGTGGGTACGGCCCATGCCTTGGACAGTTTTAGTTTCACCCATCTTTCGGGATGGGTGCGGATTGAAACATATAACCTGCTGCATCCAAGGGGTAAATGATCGGTTTCACCCATCTTTCGGGATGGGTGCGGATTGAAACAAAAATTGTCGTCTTTCTTCCTCACTATTAATGAGTTTCACCCATCTTTCGGGATGGGTGCGGATTGAAACGATCTGATGATCAACAGTTTCTCAAGCATGATCGAGTTTCACCCATCTTTCGGGATGGGTGCGGATTGAAACTGAAAAGCTTCAAGTAGATCCTTCTCAGATAGCGAGTTTCACCCATCTTTCGGGATGGGTGCGGATTGAAACAAGATCCGAGTCAACACAATCAAGAACCCATTTTGTTTCACCCATCTTTCGGGATGGGTGCGGATTGAAACGCTGGATGCTCTCATTTTTGTGATACAGGAGCATGTTTCACCCATCTTTCGGGATGGGTGCGGATTGAAACTCTACGAAGTATGGAATTACTGAGGCACAGCTAGGTTTCACCCATCTTTCGGGATGGGTGCGGATTGAAACGAGCAATGAGGAAAGTTCAAATGATATTTTTGGGTTTCACCCATCTTTCGGGATGGGTGCGGATTGAAACGATCTGATGATCAACAGTTTCTCAAGCATGATCGAAGTTTCACCCATCTTTCGGGATGGGTGCGGATTGAAACGTTTCTGCAACGACAAAATAATTTTAAAGATTTCGTTTCACCCATCTTTCGGGATGGGTGCGGATTGAAACGCCGTCAGATCAACTCCGGGCACAGTTATGGTGTGTTTCACCCATCTTTCGGGATGGGTGCGGATTGAAACCCAGGATCGTGGTTCCCATCGAGTTTGAGCAATGTTTCACCCATCTTTCGGGATGGGTGCGGATTGAAACGGATATTGAGAGCGAGAGATTTATTCTTGCAGGCCAACGAGTTTCACCCATCTTTCGGGATGGGTGCGGATTGAAACTCCCAGAATAGAATACGAAAAGCGAAAGAAGACAGGTTTCACCCATCTTTCGGGATGGGTGCGGATTGAAACATATCCAACCACATGACAAAAGAAGAGGAATACAGTTTCACCCATCTTTCGGGATGGGTGCGGATTGAAACTCAATTTGCTTTGAGCAGGGAATCAATTGAAAAGGGTTTCACCCATCTTTCGGGATGGGTGCGGATTGAAACAGTGTCGCTGCCCCGCCATAGACAAGCTGTACTTGTTTCACCCATCTTTTGGGATGAGTGAGGATTGAAACATCATTATACCCGGCACACAATATGCGTTAGCTTGGTTTCACCCATCTTTCAGAATGGGTGCAGTTTGAAACATCCCTATCACCTTGAAGTATGGAAATCCTACAGGTTTCACCCATCTTTCGGGATGGGTGCGGCGAATTCATTTGATAGGAATGTGATTAAACAGTAACATCCCTCTGGGACTAAATGGTATCTCATTGCTCTTCCCCAGCCATGAATGGCTGGGCTATTCCCTATCACCCCTTCGGGGTTGAGATTAATCCAGGGTATATTATTTTTGGACTCCTCCATTGACGAAATATGCTCGGACAAGATCCTGGAAAATTATGGATTATGCCAATTAATGCAAGGAAACAGTGCGGATGATTATCTCCAATTAGAAGAAGCAAAAGCCTATTATCAACAACTAACAGGAGAATGGACGTTAGATACAATAAAAAGTTTCTCAAAGAGATGAATTTGTTGAAAATCACCTACTTATCCAACTTATTCGAGATTTCTTGCAGGATTTTACCAACGTTCTCAAAACCACCACTCATGTTTTTGTCCATTTGACGCACAGTAGTATCCAATTGCTGTACATTTGAATCTAGTGATTCGAATTTCTTGTTCAGTACTTTAATCTCCTGTGTATTTTCATCCAACTTTTCATTGGTTATTGTTATCTCTTTACGCAAATGTATGATTTCATCGAGCAAACCTTGTTCTACGCTATCCAAGCGTCCAAATATTATCTCAAAATATTTTTCCGCATCTTTCAGTGACTCAATTTTAATTTCCATAAAAAATCTCCAGAATACAATTTAGGTTCATATTGAAAAATACCGCAAATGTAGGGATATTGCAACGATTCAGAATGTTTTGTTCGTGGGAAAAGATATGAGAAAGATGGTACTTTTCTGTTGACATCGTTGTTAAATTATTTTATTAACTACTATGGTAGTTAATAATGAGATAAAAAAATTGTTAATTGAGTTAGGATTGACAGATTATGAGGCTCGTACTTATGTGGCCTTATTGCTTTGTCAACCTGCGACTGCCTATGAAGTGGCAAAAGAAGCAGGCATTCCTTCTTCCAAGATCTATGAGACAGTCTCTCGTTTACTGGAAAAGGGGGTCATTCAGGGAGTTTCTGATGGTAAAGGCCGGGGACAGCGCTATGTAGCTTTGAATTCGAAGGATTTCATCAGGACCAAACAAGAAGAAGTCCTGCAAAAAACTGATAGATTAGGAACATTACTGGATTCTCTCAAATCAGAGGCAGACACCAATCTCGTTTGGCAGCTCACGACAGAAGATAGTATTTTCAACAAGGCGAAGCAATTGATTCATCAGGCAGAAGATAATTTGTTGATTTCATTGTGGCCAGAAGAATTGGAAGAGTTGCAAGAAGGGCTGTTAGACGCCGTGAATCGCTGCGTGAAGGTGGCTATGGTTCATTTTGGAGTACCTCAAACCCAAATTGGAGCAACATTCCACCATCCAGTTGAACAAAGTATTTATCAAGAAAAGGGAGGACGTGGACTGACTGTAGTGGCAGACAGTCAACTGGTTTTGATGGCCACTTTTTTTCAGCATGGGGGTGTTGAAGGTGCCTGGAGTCGCAATCATGCTTTTGTTACAGTAGCAGAAGACTATGTGAGGCATGATGTTTATATTACTAAAGTGACGGCCAAAATGGGAGTTGAGTTGAGGCAGGAATTTGGTGAAAATTATGAAAATTTAAGAGATGTATTCAAACCCGTGGAGTGATATTATGGCAATATGTTGGTTGGATGGGAAGCTGATGGACGCTTCCGAGGCAAAAGTTTCAGTTTTTGATCATGGTTTGCTGTATGGCGATGGTATTTTTGAAGGAATTCGTTTTTATCAAAAAGTGCCATTTCGTGTGCTTGAACATTTGCAACGTTTAGAAATGTCGGCTCGTGCTATTTTGTTGTCAATTCCCTATGACCAATCGGCATTACAGTCTGCTATCAAAGAGACCATTGATGCCTCAGGACAAACCGATGGTTATATCCGTTTGGTGGTCACTCGTGGTGCCGGTAAACTGGGAATCAATCCAAAATCCTGTGCTCAGGGCAGTGTCTTCATTATTGTGGATCAGTTGGAGATGGTCAATCAGGTGATTCTTGAAGAAGGAGCACGGGTGATGATTGCAAGTACCCGTCGTCTGAAACCAGATGGACTGGACCCGAAAATCAAATCCCTGAACTATTTGAATCATATTATGGCAAAAGTTGAAGCCAATCAGGCAGGTTTTGATGAAGCAATCATGTTGAATCACATGGGATGTGTGGCAGAGGGGACGGTTGATAATGTATTTATTGTAGCGAGAGGCGTCTTGAAAACTCCACCCATTTCTGATGGTGCCTTGGATGGAATTACCAGACAAGTGGTGATTGAAATTGCCAAAGAACAAAATATTTCTGTTGTGGAAAAAAGCTTAACCACTTATGATCTGTATACGGCTGATGAGTGTTTTTTAACAGGAACAGGAGCTGAACTCATACCTGTCAGAGAGATAATGGGTCGGTTTTTGGCTTCATCCTCCCGTCCGGTATTCAATAAATTACAAACAGCATTTTTTGAGTTTGTCGCCAAAGAATCAGGAACTTCATCTTCTGTTAAGGTGGCTTAAGCAACAGATAAAAATTATTGATGATTGTCTCTAAAGAGGAAATTACCATTTCTAAAAATCAGTTTCTCCAAACCAGAGACCCAGGGCAGTCCGTCTGGATCTTTACCTATGGCTCCCTGATGTGGAATCCCCAGATTGACTATGCTGAGTCATTGTCAGGCCTGTTGGAAGGGTACCATCGGAGTTTTTGCTGCTGGTCAGTGATTTATCGTGGTACTTTTGAAAAACCTGGTTTGGTTCTGGCTTTGGATAAAGGAGGGACATGCTACGGTCAGGTGTTGCGGATTGAATCAGACAAGGTGGAAGACGAGCTACAGAAGGTCTGGGAACGTGAGATGATCACGGCCTTCTATATTCCTTGTTGGGTTTCTGTACAAACAACTGTGGGAAAATTAAAAGCACTGACGTTTATCGCAGATCCAAAGCATAAGACGTATATCAATCAACTCACGGTTGATGAAATGGCCGCTTGTATTGCGACTGCCAAGGGTCAGAGGGGAACAAACAGAGAATATTTGGAAAATACCGTCGAACAACTCAGGCATTTAGGCATATCCGAACCACTGTTAGAAGAAATTCATGCCCGCATCCAATCCTTCTCTTGATTCCTCTCCAGATAGTCTTTTTTAATTCAAAATTTGTTTAAAAAATGTTGACACTACGTAGAATTACGGATATTCAAAATATTCAAACATGTTAATATCCTACCTAGCTGTTTTTCATTTTTTTCTCCCCCTGGGTGCATTGCTGGATAGAAATTTACTCACGCACTGTCTGGCAGTGCACCACAAGATTTCCATATTTCTTCCAGAAATACCAGCACTTGTTTCGACTTTTCCCGTGTATTGCTTCATCATGCAGTGAGCTTTTCCTACCTCCGATTTATTATGCTTAATATGACTGAGTGGCATTTTACTTCCACTCAATCAAAATTCCCCAATTTGTGATTGAGTTCGACTCTTCTTGTGTTTTAGTCTTTATCCTTATATTCAAACTATGCGAATCTGAAGTTAAAATCAGGTCGGCACGTGCATTATAGCTTTAAGTTAAGAACCTGTTTGGAAAAGATGGTTCGTTACGAAAAATCGATCTCGTTGAGCGGATTTTTGAGAAAATTTAAGGCGAATAGCCAGACTATTTAACGCAAATTTTCTCAAAACAGACGCCAATGAGGCGGTTTTGCAGTAGAATCAGGTTTTTCAAACAGGTTCTAAGCTTAGGATTAAGAGTAAGACTGTCACAACAAAAAATTGAATCCTTCAAAAGTTTCTTAGTATTATGAATTCTCTCAAAGCCTTATAAATACCATTATTAGAGATGATATTTATACTTGAAAACTTTTGACGCAATGTACCTAAGATACGACCAATTGGTAAAGGACAGTGAGGAAAAATGAAAGATGAGGATAAACCCAAACAGCATTTGATCTCTGAATTGAAGGCGTTACGACAGCAACTCGTTGACATGGAAGATAAACAGGAAAAGCTGTTGAACAGCCTGGAACTCAGCAGTATTGCTGCCAAAGATATCACAGAACACAAACAAGTAGAAGAAGCCTTACAACAAACCACAAGAAGATTATTAAAGGCCCAGTCTATCGGCAAGACTGGATTTCTTGAATGGAATTTAGAAACGGGGGAAACATATTGTTCAGATGAAATTTACAACCTTTATGGAATTGATCCACAAATAGAGTTGAATGCAGATTTCATTATTAGTTTGGTACATCCAGATGACTTTGAATATGTGCGGATGAATCTTGATGCAGCGACTGAAGGTAACAAAGATCTTAATTTTGATCACCGCATGATTCGTCATGATAATGGTGAGGTCATCTGGGTTCATGCACAAACGGAATTAGTTCGTGATGCGAATGGTAATCCTAAATACCTGCTTGGTGCTGTGGTAGATATCACGGAACGTAAGCAAGCCGAAGAAGAGTTGAAAAAAAGTCAGGAAACCCTGCAGAGTTTATTTAATACGATATCAGAAGGCATTGTTTGGATTAATACAGAAGGAAACATTATCCAAGCCAACCCGGCAGCTCAGCGAATATTAGGATTACAATATTCTGAAGTAAATAAGAAGGCTGATATCCATCCAGAATGGAAAATTATACGAGAAGATGGTACACCAGTATCTCTTGAGGAAATGGTTGGTTCTCGTGCCATGACAGAAAACAAGCTGGCCCAAAATATCATAATGGGTATTCAAAAGAACAATGACACCATTGCCTGGATTAATGCCAGTGCTGCTCCTCTTTGGGATGAAAAAGATTGTTTTGCTGGTGTTGTCGGAACATTCATAGACATCACAGAAAAAAAGGAGATGGAAGATCAAATCAAACAAATGTCAACCCAATATCAAGCGATTGTGGAAGATCAAACTGAACTGATTTGTCGTTTTCTCCCGGATTCGACACTTACCTTTGTGAATGAAGCCTATTGCCAATATTTTAAGAGAACAAAAGAAGAGTTGATCGGTTTCCCTTTTATGCCCTTTATCCTTGAAGATGATCAATGGCAAGTTCAGCAGGAAATTTCTTCTCTTTCTATGGAAAATCCTGTTGTTACTCACGAACGTCGTATATCTGCTGCAGATGGTAGAATTTTTTGGCAACAGTGGACCACTAATGGAACTATATTTGATAAAAAGGGAAATTTTGTAGAATACCAGAGTGTTGGACGTGATATTACAAAGCGTAAAGAAATGGAACAAGAATTACTTTTGATGAAAGAGCAGGCAGAGGCCGCTAATACCACTAAAAGTCAATTTCTTGCCAACATGAGTCATGAAATTCGTACTCCCCTGAATGCGATCATTGGATTTAGTGAAGTTTTGTTAACTCAGGCCCAAAGATCGAGTATGCCTGCAGGATTCACAGAAAAGTTGGAGCATATACGAATTAGTGGACAGGCATTGAGTGAAATCGTGAATAATATTCTCGATTTTTCCAAGATCGAGTCGGGCAAGTCAGAGATTGTGATAGAGCCTATTGACGTCAAACAATTGATACGAAATATATATTATGTCAACAAGGTACAAGCTGTTGAGAAAGACCATCACTTCTTCTATCAAATCGACCCAGATCTTCCTCAGTGGATTCGTTCTGACCGACAGAAACTCAGCCGTATTTTGATGAATTTGATCAACAATGCGATTAAATATACTCCGGAAAATAAAACGATCCATATCAAGGCCAGCAAAGAGAATGACACAACCCTCCTTTTCCAGGTGATTGATCAAGGGATTGGAATTCCTTTAGAAAGACAGGAGCATATTTTTGAGCCGTTTCAACGATTACACCATCTATTTGAAAATTCGACTGATAACAGCGGAACGGGGTTAGGTCTGGCGATTGCCAAAGAAATGACAGAGTTGTTAGGAGGTACAATTGAAATAGAAAGTACTCTGATGGCTGGATCTACGTTCTCTGTGAGAATACCACTTGAGGTTTCATTTTATCAAAAAAGTGATTTTAGCCACTCTTTGACAGATTATCAATTTGATGAGGACAATAAAATCCTGGTTGTTGAAGACGATTTGGTGAACCAGGAAATGATTAAAGCCATATTCGATGAATTGAATATAAAAATTTATTTGGCAAGAACTGGAGAAGAGGGGTTGGGAATAATCATGAAGTGGAAAAAACAAGGATCTTTATTAGATTTGGTGCTGGTGGACATCAATTTACCGGGTATCAATGGAATTGAGATGGCACGGAGAATTCGTCAGCATCCCCAATGTGCAGAAATTCCCATAATTGGATTCTCAGCAGATATTTCTGAAGAACGTCAAGGTTCGGCTAAATCGGTTGGTATTCAGGAATACTTGATCAAACCATTAGACATTAACAAACTCCTGCCCCTGTTAACCCGGTATTTAAGAACATCAAATCCCCTTCAACCCAAACCTCTGGTTCCTCAGAGCAATTCCAGCTTACCGGAATCGCTCAAGGAACAATTTATTGAGGGGTTGCAAGAATTAGCAAGTATTCCTTTTTATGAGTTAGAAAAAATCATCAAACAAATCAATATGTTGAGGATGTTATGTGAAGGTCATAATACCCCTTGTGTCAAGATCCTGAGTGATATTAAACGTGCCGCATATAATAGTTCTCAGCAGCAGTATCAACAACAGATTGAAGAGTGTTCAAAGCTGCTGGATTCGACTATCTTCAACAGGGGTGAAATTTCAAAATCAGAGAATATTGGAAGCAGATGACAACAAAAGCCAACATTTTAGTACTGGATGATGATCCACATTTTTTGGAAAACATGAACGATCTTCTCGGCTCTTTGGGATATTTCTGCTTTCTTTTATCTAACAGTGAATATCTGTTCAAACGGCTTGAAGCTGAATCAGTCGATGTCATCTTGATGGATATTCATCTGCCAAATTCCAATGGTATTTACTTGTTGAAACAGTTGAAAGCACATCATGTTTTTGCCAACATTCCTGTTATTATGTTGACTCTAGACCCTGATAAAAATCTGTTAAAGCAGTGTTTTGAAAATGGAGCAGCAGATTTTGTCAATAAACCAGTTGATGAAATCATTCTCCAGTCTAGACTGGAAAATGTGCTTAAGGTCAAGAGATATCAACAGGAACTGCAAACTTCTCAGAAATGCCTGGCCATCATACTGGACTCCATGGAGGAGGCCATTGTTTCGGTCGACCATGAAAAAAATATCATGTTTGTCAATCAAAATGCAGAGCGGATATCGGGATATTCGATCCAGGAACTTTTGGGTAAATCGTTTCATGTGCTCTTTCCGGAAGCAAAAGATGAAGAGATTTTGCAAACAGTTTCCATGCATTCACCACATGACTATGAATTAGTCATTAAGCATAAAAACCATAGAAAAATGACCACAGAGGCGTCTATTATGGAATTTATGCTGGAAGATAGTATGGCATGGGCGATATTCTTCCAGGAAAAATCCAATCAATCCTCTATAGTTGCTTCTACTCATTCTTTATCGACCAAACCTGGATGGCATCGTTATTTGAGTGAGAAAACTCAAAAAATCAAAGCCTTGGAGGGAGCGTTTGAAAGTATGCTTCAATTGTTTTCTCAGGAGGGGCACCAATTGATACAAGAGTTAAGAGATGTGAGTTCAGCCCTAGAGGGGGTTTCTGAAGATCTTTCTGAAGAAGATCAATCGCAGGAATTGCGTCAGAAGTTAGTAGAGGTGATGGTGCTTTCCATAGAAATTTGGGAAGTGGCTACTCAAAAAACAAAAATAGAATTGGCCGAAGAAAGCGGAATTTGGAAAGCCGCACTCGAAGGAGATCGATTTCGGACAAAGACGTTGGATCGGTATCTCAATATCAACTCATTACCCAAGCGACCTCGTTGGAAGAGTGTTACTGACACGGCTCATTTCGTTTTAACGCATTGTCCTGTGAGCCTTCCTCAAAAAGTTCGCTTGGATGCTGCCTTAGAGGAGTTGAAACAGTTGCTGCTTCGTATTGGTAGCTAATCCTCCATTTAGAAATTATTTCCTTTTTTTTCCCGGTTATTTGGTTGATTTTAAGCTTCGTTTTCAGCATTTTATTGGGTTCAAGGAAGATATTTCTCTTTTATTTTCATCAGAAATAGAAAACCAAATATATGATGCTGATGAAAGAGAAATTTGGCTCAAGGAAGAGCCATTTCTTCTATTTTCCTCAAAAATGGAAAACCAAATATGTGTGGTGATGAAAGAGAAGTTTGGCAATTAATTCAGAACTTCTGAGACAAGTTGAAGAGATGAAATGTATTTTAGTGATTGATGATGAAAAAATAATCAGAGATTACATTAGAGAGGCTTTGGAAACAGAAGGTTATATGATTATAGATGCGCCTGATGGTAAGGCTGGATTGATGCTTCTGACTCAATATCCCTGTGATCTGGTCATTACTGATATTTATATGCCAAATAAAGAAGGATTCGAAACCATTCGAATATTAAAATCAGATTATCCCACCATCAAGATCATCGCTATTTCTGGTGGAGGGATTGGTGATGTGGATGTTTGGCAAATGTCAAAAGATTTTGGTGCAGATGATTCTTTGCAGAAACCAGTTGCTGTCAATGAATTATTAAACACCGTCAGTGGGTTGATTGGTGGAGCATAAATATCAATACTACTTCTATTTTTCCCTGTTTTTCCTGTTTTTTTCAATTTCCTGCTTTTTTCTGAAGAATGCAGGGCTCTTTCCGTTTTTGTCTCTGCCTGAGCAACTAATTCCTTAAAAAATTATTTCCTTTTTTTTCCCGGTTATTTGATTGAATTTGTTTCTGATTTTTAACATTCTATATGTGATAGAAAAAGAGATGGCAATGCAGTGAAATTACAATTTTTCAAACAGTAATTTCGTATGATCAAGCCCCTTTTTCAATGGAGCAAATGAGTTCCAGTGTTCAACAAAACTCCTTTAATGCTAATAGATAAATACGTAATTTTGTCATCCTTCTCGATATTGACAAAGTATTTTCTGCTAATGCAATTATCCTGAATCAAGGTACCAATGAGTCGGTTAATCCCGAATAAAGATGTGGTAGCTTGAGTCGGCAAGCTCCAGAACCTCCCCCCGGTTCTGGAGCTTCACCTTCCCTCCAATTATATTCTCAAACTAAAATTTCGGATGAATGTATTTGAATTGAATTATTCTCTTAACACCTGCTTGACTGACACAACTAAGGGAAAGCTTTGAAATAAATGAAGAAATATTGAATTGTTTGTTGCTTAGAAATAATATGACCTCCTATCTTTAAC
>JANQHV010000536.1 GCA_028282505.1 SAR324 cluster bacterium
AGTTTAGGGGTCGCGTTAGTGGTGTTGGGAACAGGAACCGGAATCGCGCTGTTGGGAAGCACGGAATTACTGGGGCAGTTGAGTTTGTTCTTCGCCGCAATCATTGGGGCGGGGATGGTATTGACCATCGTGGTCTTTCTGGCTCAACGCGTTCAACACAATATCACCTTGCTCATTGTAGGGTTGATTTTCGGTTTGATGGTCAGCAGTCTGGTCAGCGTGTTGATTTATTTTAGCGAGCCCGAAGCGATTCAATCTTATTTGATATGGACTTTTGGCAGCTTTCGGGGAGTCACCTGGGACAAGTTGAGCGTCATGGCACCGGCGATTCTATGCGGGCTGATCATAGCTTCAATGACAATCAAACCGCTCAACGCGTTACTGTTAGGAGAAACCTATGCCCGCAGCATGGGGCTTTCCATAAAAACCGCACGATACTTGGTGATTATGAGCACGGCGATTCTAGCGGGCAGCGTTACCGCTTTTTGCGGCCCCATCGGTTTTTTGGGAATTGCGGTGCCCCATTTGTGCCGAGGAATATTCAAAACTTCAGATCACCGCATACTCTTTCCTGCTGTGATATTGATTGGAGCGGAACTCGCTCTGATTTCCGAAATCGTGGCACAGCTTCCAGGCACACAACATACCATGCCTTTAAACGCTATTACCTCGCTTTTAGGAGGACCCGTTATTCTTTGGGTGATTTTAAGACGTAAAAATTCGGTGAGCGTATGAAAGACATTAAATTGAAAGCATCTGCCTTAGCTATCGGCTATTCTCATCCGCGTTCCATTCTGAGTCAAGGACTCAATCTGGACTTGTTTGGTGGAGAATTGGTGTGTCTCTTAGGATCGAATGGCGTGGGTAAATCAACTCTGATGCGGACCCTTTGCGGGCTTCAGCCTGCGTTGGAAGGAACCATTGAGATCATGGGAAGCCGTTTGTCCGACCTTTCTCCCCAGGAACAAGCGAAACATGTGGCAATTGTCTTGACTGAACGGCCTCAGTTGGGGCCGTTTCAGGCCTGGGATTTAGTGAGTTTGGGACGCTACCCTTACACATCGGGATTTGGCAAGTTGACAACCCGTGACCGCGAGGTGATCGAATGGGCCATTCAAGTTACGGATATTGCCTCGTTTCAAGAAAAAAACGTGAATGAACTCAGCGATGGACAACGTCAAAGGGTGATGATCGCCAGAGCGCTAGCGCAAGAACCTCAATTATTGTTCCTTGATGAACCAACCGCGTTTTTAGATCTCCCTAGCCGGGTGGAAGTGATGAGACTGTTAAGAAGCCTCGCTCGAAGCACGCAAAAGGCTATTTTGATGTCAACGCATGATTTGGACTTGGCGTTGAACGTGTCTGATCGAATTTGGATTTTAGGAACTGATCATTCGTTTCACATGGGATCACCGGAAGATTTGGCGCTGAACGGTGTGATTGAAGAGGCTTTTTGCAAGAAGGGACTTGTCTTTGATCACCACCGTGGAACTTTTAGATCGTGCCAGGAATTTTTGGGAGGCATTGTCCTCCGAGGAGAAGGGTTGGCTCGATTTTGGACGGAGCGAGCTCTGGAACGCGAAGGGTTTGAAATCACGACCGAAGGTCAATCATTGTTGAGCGTGGACGTGTTAGGTGAGGGAGTCGGATGGATTTCCACGTTTCATGACAAAGAACAGCGCCATTCCTCCATTTATGAATTGATCACCACTATTCATCATTGGAAAGAAGGCTTACCGAATTAGATTTATACTTCTTTCGGGTTAAAATTTCACTTTATCCAACAAGGCCCTCCCTTTGGTAAAGGGAGTTGGAGGGATTTTCAAAAAATCACAAAGTAAAATTTTAACCCGGTCAAAGTATAGATGTTATGTCATAGGGAATCTGCTCATGGGGTATCAAATTAACAATTGAACACTGAATCCAATACCTTCGCCAATTTAAAAAATAGAACCCTGAGCGCAGTCGAAAGGTTTTGTAAGTCACTGAAATCATACGCTTCGACTTCGCTCAGCGAGCCACAAAACAACTAAAGTCCATTTTGGCGAAGGTATTGGAATCCTTAACCAAAAGACAGTAAATATGAAACAAATCGCAATATACGGCAAGGGGGGCATCGGCAAGTCCACCATTTCGGCAAATTTGTCTGCAGCGATTGCATCACGGGGGAGGAAAGTGATGCAGGTTGGCTGTGACCCCAAACATGATTCAACCAGGCAGCTGCTCAACGGTCATCCATCGGTTACAGTGTTGGAATATTTGCGCCAAGTCACTCCCGATCAGTATTCGTTTGAAGACATTGTGAGCATTGGCTATGCGGGAGTGGCATGCGTGGAGGCCGGCGGCCCTGAACCGGGAGTGGGTTGTGCTGGCAGAGGAATTCTGAGCACCTTCAGTCTGCTGGAAAGCTTGGGAGTCCGGACACAAAATTATGATTTGATCTTGTACGATGTGTTGGGAGATGTCGTTTGCGGAGGATTTGCGGTACCCATCCGGAATGAATACGCGGACGTAGTTTACATTGTCACCTCCGGAGAGTTTATGTCCATCTATTCGGCAAATAATATTCTACGAGGAGTCACTCATTTTAACAATTCCAAGCATCGAATCGGCGGACTCATCTTCAACCAACGCAACATTGAAGGAGAAAATGAGCGAGTGGAGCGCTTCGCCAACGCTGTTGGTTTGCCGATCCTGGCTCGTATTCCGCGCAGTAATGAATTTGCTATTGCTGAGAGGCTTGGGAAGACGCTGATAGATTGCCTTCCCGATTCATCGGTTACCGGGCTCATGAGAGAACTTGCCGTAAAAATCACGGATTCTCCCAAACGCTACGAGGCTAACCCCTTATCGGAAAGTGAACTGGAACAAGTGGTTCTGGGAAAAGTGGTGAACCGTCCTCACTCATTTCTCAATCAGCAAACCGAAGCATTCGAAAAGCCCCTCATCAAATCCACAAGACTGGCCACGTCAAAACTCAAGCGCATCGTTTCCAAAAACGTGCTGTATCAAGAACCGTTGCACGGTTGCGCTTATTGTGGTGCTGTGTCCGTCAGCAGCCAAGTCAGTGATGCCATTGTTATTTCTCATGGTCCACGATCCTGTGCGCATATGGCTTACAATGCGGTCACCTCTGCCGGTCGGAGATTATATAATGAACGGGGAATTTTGCTGCCCAACCAGGTACAGCCCAACATTGTCAGTACGGATAAGGACGAAAACATCATGGTTTTTGGTGGAACAGAACTCCTTAAAAGTAAGATTGAAGAGTGCAAAAAACGGAAACCATCCGCCATTTTTGTTATCAGTGCCTGTACGTCAGGCATCATAGGTGATGAGCTGCAAGCACTGAAGGAAACAGACGATATTCCAGTCATCCCCATTGAAACAGATGGAGACATTGCTGGAGATTACATGCAGGGGGCCTTGATGGCCAATAGCGAAATTGCTCTAAATCTTGTGGATTCTCAGGTGAACCCCAATCCAATGTTGGTCAATATTATCGGAGAACGGTCCTTTTATAAAAACGCGGAAGATAATTTCAAGGCAGTCGAAAAACTCCTGATTCAGCTCGGACTTCGAATCAATTGCCGCTATCTATCAAATACACCGGTGTCCCAAATTCGGGAAATGAAAAAAGCGAACCTCAATATTCAGGCATTTACCGACTACAAAGGGCGGATGCTCCGGAATTTTTTTGAACAGAACTTCAATATGCCCTTTTTTGACATGCCCTTTCCGGTAGGGTTTTTTGAAACCGCAGTATTTGTCCGCAAGCTCGGCGAGCGATTCCACATTGACAAGGAACGTGTTGAAACTTTGCTGAGTGCGGAAACAGAGAGGTATTTTGAGCGAGTTGGCCAATTGAAACAAACACTAAAAGACAGACGGATCGTCATCATCCTTTACAATCGAGACATTGACTGGTTGCTGGAAATCATCCAACATTTGGAAATGACCCTGGTCAAGGTGTGCGTCATGAATTCATGCTCCGAAGACCATTTCCATAGCAGGTATCTTGAAGACACTCCCGTGGAGATGCACTATGAAATGAGAGGAAAGGAAAGCCAAATTAGAGCATGGAAACCCGATATTTTGTTATCCACTTACAATGCTTCGGAATTTGGAGATGAGTTCTTCACGGATTCCATTCCTTACAGTCCCGACAATGGCATGTTTGGAGTACTCGATATTGCCGAACGTTGGGCAGAGATCTTTGACAATTCTTTGCACGAAGGCTGGAAAGCCGATGAAAAATACTTCAACTGGTACTTTGGAACGTTCAAAAAATAATTTCCCAAACTTACTGGTTTATCTTCCGATTTTCTGCGTTGGTTGATCACTTATGTACTCCAGTACATGCACGATCAACCGTCTTGAAACTCGAAAAATATCCTGCGTAACTTTGGGAAATTATTTCTCTCACGTTCCTTAGCGCCTCATCTCAAAAATAAAAAAATGCGAAACGAATCTCAAAGACCTTATTCAAATCAAACGTTTCTGGAGCCTCATATCTATCCCGATGCCTTTTCAGGGACACTATGGGCCTTGGATGGCATCAAAGACGGACTTGTTCTCCTGAATGGCCCAACCGGTTGCAAATTCTACCATGCGTCTGTTTCTAACAGCCAATATTGTCGAGGCACTTCATACAATCCCGCCCAAATTGACGAGGAATTCTATTTTCGACAAAACCGGATTCCGTGTACTTATCTTGATGGAAATGACTTCGTTTATGGTTCAGAAGAAAAACTGAGAAAAGCATTACAGACGACGGTGACAGATCAGCACGGCTTTGTGGCGGTGGTGAATTCTCCCGGTGCGGCGCTCATTGGAGACAATCTGGAAGGTGTTCTTGAGGACGAACTTCATGATACGCCCTGGCTGGCTATGGAAAACACCGGTTTTTCAGAACCCTTTTATACCGGATTTCAAAAAGCCGCCCTCGCTTTACTCCATTGTTTACAAATCCCCAAACAGCCCACCCGCGCAAGAACCGTCAACTTGATTGGATTTTCGATTTATCAAAAGCATCATGAAGGCAATATCCGTGAATTAACACGTCTGCTCTCCCTTGCAGGCATCCAGGTCATTTCCACTCCCATGGCGGCTTGCGCTTGTTTGGATTTGATAAAGAGCCCGTCCGCCGCCTTGAATGTGCTGATTGCCCCGGAATCGGGTCATGAAATTGCCCAATGGTATTCTGATCACCATCAAATTCCTTGCCTGGAATTGCCAATCCCCATTGGCTTTGATGCCACCGAACACTGGATCAAGCAAATTTGCGAACAAATCGGAGGGAATCCGGAATCGGCTCTTGAAGCAATCAATTACGCACGGGCGGTCAGCTTTCAGCATTTGCATAGTTTCAACGCACTCAGTGGATTTCCTAAAGGCACTTTTTACGGCATCAAAGCCGAATACAGTCTTGCCCGTGGACTGTATCACTTCCTCACTCCTTATTTGGGAATGCTGCCTTCCGTTATCGCGTTTTACGAAGAACCCGATCCAATACTGTTGCGTACATTCAGGGAAGAACTTGCTGAAAAAGCTTTGGAAGGCTGTCTGACCGAAGTCGAATCGGCGCCGTTCCACCTTTTGTTTTCCGATGGCAACACCATCGCCCATCATAAGGCACGAGGAACCATCTTTGCCGGAGTCGAGGTTTGCCTGCCTTCTCTCGGTTATACCGATGTCATCCCCAAGGCAACGATGGGATGCCAAGGGGCCTTGTATCTCATCGAGCATGTGATCAATGGGCTGAAATTCTTCTGTAAATGAAAGAAATATGGGACAAAATCGTATGAGCACTAAAATTTTTTTCCTCTATGACGGTCATACCCCCACAACTAGTTTATGTGAGGCGATTCAAAAGATTCATGCTGATTTGCCTGGCCAGTTTCAATGTGAGATTGCCCGCCAGAGAGAGCTTGATGCAGATGAGCAAAAGTATGATGAGGCACTTCAGCAGGCGAAAGACTCTCATTTGATTTTCATCGTGGCCCATGGTGGGATAACGTATTTTAAGAAATTCACGGATTTCTTCTCCCAGCGCATGGAAACACCGGTGTTCATGCAGACTGGAATCCCAGAAGAGGTTCAGGCAGTGTTCCCTCAACTTGGGTTGTCAAATAGCGATTACGCGACCTTGTATCAGTACTATTCAATGGGTGGTTGTGACAATTATTACAACATGCTGCTCTTCATCGCAGAGGCTTTTGCCGGACAAGGACCCGCGCTCAAATCCCAACCTCCCAAGCCGCCAAAGTGGGAAGGATTATACCATCCTGAATTGTCTGAAACCGAGTTGATCAAAGCGGCTCAGGACAAAACACATCCGGTCATTGCGGTGTTGTTTCACTATGCTAATTGGGCAAACCGGAATTTGAGGCACATTGATGCGCTGATCCAAGCCATCGAATCGCAAGGGGCCATCGCCTATCCCATTTATACCGGAGTGACCCGGGAACCGGAATTGGGAAATCAGGGAATTGCCTGGACTCTGGAGAACCGCCTTTACTGTGATGGACAATTGTTAGCGGATGTGCTGGTGAATACCATTGGTCATTCAATGACTGTTTTTGATCGTTCAGGAAAGCCGGATACAGACAACAGCCCCTCTGTTTTTGAAGATCTGAAGATTCCGGTGTTACAGGCTTTCTCAACTTTTTTTACTTACGAGCAGTGGAAAGAATCCATTGTGGGATTGGATTCCATGGCATTGACATCAGCCATCTATTTTCCTGAAATGGATGGCCAAATTGGAGGATATCCCATCGCCAGTCATGAATATGACAAGGACGCAGGGGCGTATGTTGCCTGTCCCATTGGTGACCGTATTGAAAAAATGGCCAGTCTGGCTATCCGTTGGGCACGGCTTCACCGCAAGAAAAACAGCGACAAAAAGGTGGCAATCCTGTTTCATAACATGCCTCCGCGCAATGATGCCATTGGCTGTGCCTGGGGATTGGACAGTCCCGCAACCGTTTTTAATATCTTAAACCGCTTGGAAAAATCGGGAGTAGACATTGGTGAAGGGTTCAATAATGGGGATGAGATCATTCACCAAATCATTGACAAGGTTTCCAATGACAGCACCTGGAAATCGTTGGAAGAACAGCTTCAGCTCAGTGTGGATACCATTGACCGCTCTCAATATGAACATTGGTTTGCTGACTTGCCGGAAAAGGTCACCCATAAAATGGAAACCGATTGGGGAAAAGCTCCGGGGCAGTTTATGGTCCATGACGACAAAATGCCCGTTCCTGGTATTTTGACCGGAAATGTGTTTATCGGCTTACAACCTCCCAGGGCCTTCACAGAAAAAGCGGAAGAAGCCTATCACAGTACTGATATTGTTTGTCCCCACCAGTACCTGGGGTATTATCGATGGATCAAGCATGTCTTTGGTGCGGATGTCATCATGCATATTGGAACTCATGGGACATTAGAATGGTTACCCGGAAAGGAAAAAGGGTTATCCAATGAATGCTATCCCGACATCACCATTGATGATTTGCCACACTTGTATGTTTATAATATCTCAGTGGTGGGAGAAGGCATTCAGGCCAAACGGCGCTCCTCCGCAGTTTTGCTGGACCACAATATTCCCTCATTGACGGAGAGTGGCGTTTATCAGGAGTTGTCTGAATTGGATGAATTGCTCAAGGAATATCAACAGTCTCGTCATTTCAATCCAAACAAAATTTCGTTGTTGGAAGAAAAAATCTGGCAGCTCACGTTGATGCTGAATCTCCATCAGGACCTCAATATTCAAGAAACGGAAAAGCCCAAAGACTTTGCGGACTTTCTGAAAAAGCTCCATGCCTGGATGGAAAAAATCAAAATGAGTGTGATCAAAGACGGTCTCCATGTCTTTGGGTGCGCCCCTACTGGAGATCGGCTGATGAATCTGCTGCGGCAATTGGTCCGTATTAAAAATGGAGCCATTCCGTCCCTTCAAGAAGGGATCGCATCCGCATTGGGATATTCGATGGATGCAATCCTGGACAATCCGGCTCTTGAGTTCCACCCTGGAGTGGATGGGTACCTGTTGCTTGAGCAGTTCACTGAACACTCCAAAACATTGGTCGATGGGCTTCATCAAAGTCAATATTGCATCACAAATTATGACGAGTTCCTCACCACACAACTACCCAAAGCGACAAATGGCTGCGATGACTTAAAGTCCACTTTGAGTTTTATCTGTGATGAGATCAAACCAAGACTGGATCGTATGACCGAGGAGTTGGATTACGCTGAAACAGGAACGCAAGCAGGCTTTGTTTCTCCTGGCCCAGGAGGATGTCCGACCCGGGGAAATGCGTTGATCTTGCCAAGCGGAAAGAATTTTTTTGCTATCGATCCAGCCATCATTCCCACCCGAGCCTCCTGGGAAGTTGGCAAGAAAATGGCTAGTGACCTGATCAATCGGTATTATGAGGAAGAACAAAAGTATCCGGAAAGCCTCGCCATTGTGCTTTATGCGGGAGATCAGATGAGAACCAATGGTGATGATATTGCCGAGGTCTTGTATTTGCTCGGAGTCAAACCGAAGTGGCTTGGAAATACCGAACGGGTCTGCGGGATTGAAGTCATGCCTCTGGAGGAATTGCAACGTCCCAGAATTGATGTGACTTGTCGAATTTCAGGACTCTTTCGCGATACCTTTCCCAATCTCATTGAACTCCTGGATCAAGCAGTGACTCAGGTTGCCGGATTAGATGAATCACGAGAAGACAACTATATTCGCAAACATTATCTGGAAGAAGTCCAGGAACTCACGTCTCAAGGTATCAGTCAAAGCGTTGCGGAACAAGAGTCCCTCATTCGAGTATTTGGTTGTCCTCCCGGCAATTATGGAGGGGGTGTGGATATTCTAATCGAAAGCAAAAAATGGGAAGATCGCGATGACCTGGCAAAAATATCAGTGAATTGGAGTTGCCACGCTTACGGCAAACACGTCCATGGCGACAAACGACCTGATACTTATACCCGTAGGCTTTCAAAAACAGAAGTTACTGTCAAAAATGAAATGTCAGTAGAGAGTGACATTTATGATATTGATGATGAATTCATTTATCATGGGGGTCTGCTGGCCGCTGTGACGATGGCTAGCGGTCAAAAACCACGATCGTATTATGGAAATTCCTCCAATCCGGAACGAACCTCCATTGCCGATATCCAGGAAGAAACTGCTAGAATCATGCGGGCTCGCATTCTGAATCCTAAATGGATTGAGGGCTTGAAACAACATGGCTACAAGGGGGCTCAGGACGTGGCTTATACGATAGACAATGTGTTTGGTTGGGACGCAACAGCCAATGTGGTGGAAGACTGGATGTATGAACAAATTGCCAATCATTTTTTATTGGATGCCGCGAACAAACAATGGATGGATGAAGTCAACCCTTATGCCAGTATGCAAATTGTGGAACGGTTACTGGAAGCAGCACAGCGTGAGATGTGGGATGCTAAAGACGAGACAATCCATCGTTTGAAAGAACTCTATCTGGAATGTGAAGGTATCCTGGAATTGAACTCGGAAGTCAAAGAATCTTTTGCAAGCGCATGACGCATGAGTGGATTGTCAATAGTGGCTTACTATATGAATCCGAAGTTGAAACATTGTGTCATTCCGGGCTTGACCCGGAATCCATTAGTTTACCAGGATTTTCTGGATACCGGATCGAGTCCGGTATGACAAACCACTTTTTATAAAGGTCTGATTTTATAACAAAAATTTTAACTTCAGATTCGCATGGCTTACTTTTAACTTTTACGGTAAATGATGTTACTTCAGGTTTCAGCTTTTCTAATTAAATTACAATTTCTTATCTTGTGCGTGCTGTGCTGTTGTATCTGTTCAGTGTCCGCCAAACCTTTGCGTATCATCAGTATGGATCCAGCAACGGATACGCTGGTGTTGCAGTTGGCGGACTTGGATAGGATAGTGGCGGTGCGTGAGCGCACTCAAGATCCTGAGGTTTCTTTGCAGTGGGAGAAGGCGTTGCAGCTGATTACGTTAAGGAATGAGATGGCGGAGGAAGTGTACCGTTTGCAGCCGGATTTGGTATTTTTCGGGCCCTGGTCAAATCGTGCGACACGCAATTTGTTGAAGCGATTGCAGGTACCTGCGCTGCGCTTGCAGACACCGAAGAACTGGGAAGATGTGTATGCAAATATCGCTGATGTTGGCAATGCTTTAGGTGAGGAAGAGCGTGCTGCCAAAATGTCCGCGTCTATGCGCCGACGCCTGTCAGCAATCGAGAAACGTTTACGCGGGCAACCTTTGAAACGTGGGTTATTTTATATAGGAAGGGGACATACTTATGGCAAGAACAGCAAGGCGCACTTTGTGATGGAGAGTGCGGGTGTGGTCAATATCGCCGCCGAGAAAGGCATCGTGGGCCTGGGCATGATGAGCATAGAAGAGGTGTTGATGAGTGCTCCGGACATGATTATTTTTTCCGATTACAAAAAGGATGTGCCTACACTATCGCGCAATGTTCTGGATCACCCGGTATTCCCGCACATTGCCAACAGGGTCATTCTGACGGAGGTCCCATCCAATAAGATAAACATGACAGATGCCAGCCTGGTGGATTGTGTCGAACTACTGGCAAAGACACTATATCCCCACTTGTTTCAGGATTTTCCCACTGCAATGAACAACTATGATACCTCCGAATAAACGTTACCTTTATCTGATCAGTGCGATGACACTCTTGTTGGGTGTCTGCTTTGTTGTGTCCTTGCTCGTCGGCTCGGTCATGCTCACTCCGCAACGCCTGTTGTCCGGCTTGTTTCATGAGGTGGATATGATGGTGCAACTGGTTTTCTGGGAAATCCGCCTGCCCCGTGCGCTGCTGGGGGTATGTGTCGGATTCAGTCTCGGGCTGACCGGAGCGGTGATGCAGGGCTATATGCGTAATCCCCTTGCGGACCCTGGGGTGTTGGGCATTACCAGTGGTGCGGCGATGGGAGCGGTGATCACTTTTTACACGGGCTTGGCAAACGCGTTTGAACTGGCGTTGCCGTTAGGCGGAGTGCTTGGAGGACTGCTTATTCTTTGCATGGTGGTGATGATGGCAGGGCGTTCTGCTTCGGTGCAGACCTTAATCCTCGCAGGCATCGCGTTTTCTACCTTGGCAGGAGCCATCATTTCGTTGGTACTGAACTTTTCACCCAATCCACACGCAGTGCTCGATATCGTGTTCTGGTTGCTTGGTTCGCTCAAAGATCGCAGTATCAACAACCTATACCTGGCATTGCCACTGATGGTGCCAGGTTGGGCGATGTTGCTCTACTGCTCGCGGGCATTACGCGCACTGACGTTGGGGGAGGATACTGCGGCGAGTATGGGTTTCTCTATGAAACAGGTGCGTTACCTCGTCATTGTTGGCTCTGCCTTGGCAGTCGGTCCTGCGATTGCGGTAACGGGATCAATTGGCTTTGTCGGGCTAGTCGTGCCTCACCTAATTCGCCCTCTGGTGGCCGGTGACCCTGGCAGATTGCTGTGGCTGAGTGGTTTAGCAGGAGCGGTGTTGCTGTCTGTGTCAGATATCGTTGTCAGGCTGATATCCTTGGGGCAGGAACTGAAGTTAGGGGTAATTACTTCGTTGATTGGGGCACCGTTCTTTTTCTTCCTGTTGTTTAAAATGAGAAGGGAGGTCGTGTAGTGGATAATTCAATGCAGACGATCACAGTTAGCAATCTCAACGTTTACCGACGTCAACGACACATTCTCAAGTGTGTCAATGTCTCTGCGCATGAGGGAGAGGTGGTTGGACTGATTGGTGCCAACGGTTCGGGCAAGTCAACATTGCTGAAAGCCATCCTTGGGTTGCTTCCCGTAGAGTCGGGTAAAGTCGAGATAATGGGTAAACATCAGGATACTTACCAGCGGAGTGAGTTGGCTAAAGCCATTGCTTACATGGATCAGGACAATGAATGCAATTGGCCGTTGCAGGTACGCAGTGTGGTGGAACTCGGGCGTATGCCGCACCAGGCTCCATTCACGTCGCTCACCGATGAGGATCATGATATTGTGAATACTGTGATGAAAACAGTCTGCGTTGAGGCATTGGCAGAGCGTACGCTCAATCTTTTGTCAGGCGGGGAGAAGCATCGTGTCTTGCTCGCACGTGCATTGGCTAGCCAGCCTGCGATACTGCTTGCGGATGAACCCGTTGCCGGACTGGACCCCTACCATCAGTTGCATTTGATGGAGCTTTTTCGCGACCAGGCGCAAGCAGGCAAAACCATCATCGTCATCTTGCATGACCTCACGCTCGTTTCACGCTATTGTGATCGTCTTGTGTTACTGAGTGAGGGCAATGTGCTTGCTAATGGCGAACCAAAGGAAGTGCTAGATACGGATAACTTGCGTGAAGCCTACGGGATTCATGCTCAGTATTTTGAAAATGAAGGCAAACAGGCGGTCATCCCCTGGAGTTGTCATGCTCATTCTACTGACAACGGGTGGAAGTTCAGCCGCCTCCCTTAATTCATAGTTGCGTGGTTTTTTTCCGATCATCGAGGCGATGAAACGTTTGCGTGATCCTCAAAAATCGTAAAAAAAGTCCTGAACTCGCTTTTGTATTATTTTTGATTTACCTATAGATTTAAATTCTAACCTGTTTATCTTGTTACACTCTTTTAGTCCAGGCTTCTACTATGGCTAAACATGCTCTATTTGTCTGTAAATCCTGCTCATTTTCTCCAAATGAGCGAAACCTTAAAGATCAGCGAGGCGGTTTGCACTTGCTAAATAAATTGAAAAATTTATATCAAAACTGGGCTTTAAAGCCTGAATTCATCATTCAAGAAGTAGAGTGTTTGAGCGCCTGCAGTCGCTCCTGTGCTATTGCCCTTTCAGCGCCTGAAAAAACTACTTTAATGTTTGGTGATTTACCTCCATTAGAAAGCGCGGCAGATATTCTACGACTGGCTGAACAATATCATTCAAGTTCTGACGGAATCGTTCCCCGACAAGAACGACCTGAAGTATTGAAAAAAGGGATTCTCGCTCGGATTCCACCTTTGCCTCAATAATGCCAATCCGGATTCGATTTTTTGTTATTGACCAGGAACGTGCCTCTTGGAATGGATAACTGAGCTGCATAACCAAAAAGTTGGTCTTGATACCGCTCCGTTGATTTACTAAAGATGTCATTTATGACCGTTCGCGGTATAGACATTCGAATCTTCAAAATATCACTTGCTAAAGGTAATCCATTGGATTAGCATGAGTGATAAGCGTTCCATTCAAAATTCTCACTAAAATATGAACAACAATGCATACCGTTGTTGAACTGCCGGAATATATCAAACGAGCAGAAAAACTATTGGACGAAAAAAAGAGGTATGAGTTGATTGACTACCTTGCCACTAATCCTAAAGCGGGAGATTTGATTCAAGGTACAGGGGGAATTCGTAAAATCCGTTGGAAACGAAAAGAATCAGGAAAAAGCGGGGGTTTTCGAGTAATCTACTTTTTCCATAATGAGTCAATTCCTCTTTTTCTACTGACATTGTTTGGAAAAAACGAAAAATCGAATGTGAGCAAATCTGAACGGAATGAGTTAGCGAAATTGTGTAAACTAATCATTAAGACTTACGGGAGGTAAAAATGAGTAACGCGTTCAATTCCATTAAACAAGGTCTTCAAGAGGCAATTGAGTATTCGAAGGGAGGAATGTCTCAAGCAAAAACATATGTTCCAGAAAAGATAGACGTAAAAAACGTGAGACAAAAAACCAAGATGACGCAAGAGAGCTTTGCTGCCGCGTTTGGAATTAGCTTAGGAACGCTCAGACATTGGGAGAGAGGAGATAGAACGCCAAGAGGGCCCGCCTTAGTTTTGTTAAATATCATCAACAAAGATCCCAAAACAATACTAAATTTACTTCGTAATGTTGATGCTTTGTAATGGAGCGAGAGTATTATTTGCCTGTCCTTTTTTTTTATTTTATTTGGGGAAACTTATGATGTCTCATCGAAATAATGCTCGCTGTTGTCCACTTTTATGTTGATGTGATCAAAGAAGGACGTTTGTTGTGGGACGGGGGACATGCCCTGGTGGAAACCGTCGATCTCCAGCCTCGCTTGCGTCGCCGCAAGGCCGAAGCGTATTTTCGGGACTGGTACCACCTGGCCACCGGCTTAAAAAATGGAGCGGAATATCATTATCAAACCGGGGAGTATCCCCTGACCCTGCTCAACTTGCACCAGATGGCCGAGCACCTGCTCCATGCCTTGCACCTGGTCTGGAGCAACTACAAAATCCGCACCCATGAACTGGAAAAATTGACACGGGAAGCCACTGCTTTCTATTCTCCCATCCTCCAATGGATTGACCATGCCACCCTGGAAGAGGTCGAACTGTTTCAACTGTTGGAACAGGCTTATGTGGGGGTGCGCTACAAACCGGAAAGTTTCATGGTCAGTCAGCAACAAGCCGAAGCGTTGCTGGAAAAAGTGGGTTCATTGCAACGAATGATTTATCATGCCTGCCTGGAAAAACTGAATGAGTTTTATCCTGAACAAACAGGGGATGAACTCCCATCGACTGCTTTTCTCGATCTCGAACACCTGAAAACCCACACCCTGCCCCATGCCGAGTTGACCCTCAAAAAGAAAGCCCTCGAACACGCCACCCTGCAAATCAAGGAAGTCGCCCGATTGGGAGCGGTCAAAGAGCGAGAATTGGAAGCGGCTTTATTCAGAGAAGAAGCAGAACGCCAAGCCAAAGAACAGGCCCTCAAACGGGAAGAAAAAGCTTTGCGGCGGGAATTGAAGACCCGCAAAGAAAAAGAGGAAGCCCTTCAGCGAGAGACAGAAAAAGAACAGAAATTAGAGCAAGCTTTGCAAGAAAAAGAGCGACTGGAGTCTCTGTTGCGGGAGCGGGGGATTGATGTTTGACGAAACCCACGGAACCGAAAAGTCGGCTCTCGTTGTCGTCGTTCTTCTTGAAGTGATTCCAGCCTGAACTTTCATCCTCTTTCATACCTATTTCTGGCTGTTATGATCTCGTGTAATTTTTGATTTCCCTATAGATTTATGCATTAACTGGCCGAAGAAAGTCGAGAATCAATCCGTTCCCTATCTTCCTCGATAAACCGTCCCAATTCCTCTTCTGTTGGTAGAGCAATCAAATATTTCGAAACAAAAAGAGTTTGATCCATCCCTGCTGTGACATATTGTACTTTGGTTTCACTCTTGTCTGTACAAAGGATGAGACCAATCGGATCGTTATCCTGTTCACCCTGGATATTTTCCTTAAAATAATTCAAGTAGAAATTCATTTGTCCTGCATCGCCATGAGAGAATTTCCTGATTTTTAAATCAATCAACACATGGCACTTCAAAATCCGATGATAAAAAACCAAATCCACCCGATCATGCTCATTGTCAATGGTAATCCGTTTTTGCCGTGCTTCAAAACAAAAACCGTTGCCCAGCTCCAGCAAAAACTCCTGAATATGATCCAACAACGCTGTTTCTAAATCATTTTCACTGTATTGTGCCTTCTCTTGCAACCCTGTAAACTCAAGAATATAAGGATCACGAATTATGTCTTCCATGTGGAGCATGCTCCTTTGTTCATGAACACCTTTCAGCAAACCAGCTTTATCAGTAGACAATCCGGTTCGCTCAAACAATAAACTTTCGATTTGCCGTTTCAATTGCCGTACACTCCAATTGCCTTTAATCCCTTCAATTTCATAAAAGGCATGTTTTAGAGGATCATCAATTTTCAACAGTTCAATAAAGTGGCTGAATGAAAAGTGTTGGCAGAGTAATTCTACTTTCGGACTATATTCATTTGGTTTCTTGTTTCCCTGAGATATGAGCGCAAATTCGTCAGACGCTGTCTGACGAATTGAAGGTAACGAAGTTAATCCAGAATACCATTGAGTTTTAAGTACTTGGCTAACTTGAGGATATCTTTGGTAAAATAGACGGAAAAGTTTCAGATTCGTGGCTGAAAACCCTTTCAACTTCTTGCTTTTCAATTCTTTAGCAAGAGAAGCAAACAATGCTTCCCCATATTTTGCTCGGTCTGCTCCCTTTTGTTCATACTCCACGATATAGAAACCAATGAGCCAGTTACGAACCGTCAATGCTTGATTGACTGTTTGCAGTGCTTGTTGTTGGAGTTCTATCTGTGTTTTTGTAATAGAATTGATAAGATTATTTGCCTGTCCCTTTTTTTCTTTAAGGATTGAGTAGAAAGTTTCTATTCCCCAGCGCCGATAATACAGTTCCTTAAATTCATGAGAGGGATAGTGTGCTTGATCAAAGAGAGAGGTGACCAATACCTCGATTTCTCCATTGTCTAAAATGACACGGACCAAACGAACAGATTGACTTCGTAGGATTTACTATGGGCTAAATGAGCGTCGAGACCAATATGGTTTAAGACATCATAAAAGGACTGAAGCGATTGCTAAAGGATAGTCTCCCTGACAGGTCTCTGTAACGCTGGCAAGGTATCCAAAGAAAAAAAGTGCCTTTGGCACAACCTCACAGGGGCAACCGCCGTGGCTTTTTTGCCACGGTGAGGCAAGATGCCGAAAGTTGGGTATCGGATGGGGATCTAAGAAAGGTAAAGGCAGGAGCCGCAACATCCGCATACGCTTGGGAATATGCACGGCCGAGCGGGGTTTCGACGTGCCGATGGGGAAGGGAGGAACTGAAGCAGGAAGAACGCAACACATTCATTCGTTGCTATTAATTGAAGAACTACTCATTGATAGAGTTTAGAACCTCGGAATAAAGGTTATCTGAAATCCAAAACCCTGCTTTAATCCTTAAGTCATTTAATAGAGGTTGGACCAAATCAATAATGCCTTCCTGTTTTGCTTTGATTAGCACACCTAATACACCAATAAATGTCAGACCCATATGAGATGCTATCTTTCGTGCGTTTCTTTCATCCAAGAGCAACAAATCTGCCTGGATTTCACTTGCTTGTACGATAGCTTCGGCTTCACCTGTATGCAGTTGTACTTCAAGAGCATGGAGTAATAAGGTGTTAGTAACTCGCCGGGTTTCAATCCATTCTAGATTTTGGACTTCTTCAGATCCAGGCTTGCCTGCTCCTTTTACCACTATCTCATGATGAACTGCCTGAGGAATCATGATTTTCCCATAAAGTTGTTGTAATATTTTTAAATGTCCAATAGAGGCTAAACTGACAATGGGTGAAGTATTGCTGACAACAATCATTGTGAATCAAGTCTTTTAAGTGTATCCAAATCTTCTTTAAAATCAGCAACATCGTAATGAGGCGGGATACTGCGGCTAGCTAACAAATGTTGAAATTGAAATTGACTTATCCCAGCAAGCTCACTGGATTGACCTAAACTCAGTTTGCCTGATTGGAAAAGTAAAATGGCAATTTCTTGTTTGAGTTCGTTTTCGGATATATGAGCTGCTTGTAGAATCTTATCATCAATGACTACGCTCATCTTAACCTCCTAATCTTTGCATTCATTTTTACCACAGATTCGTATGCGATTCATTTTAATTATAGCTTCGTGGGATTCGGAGCATCTCCATAAACTTTTTCCGGATCGAATACTTTGTCCATCTCAAGAAATTTGAGTGTCAGGGGTTTATTCAACTCCTTGTCGCTCAAACCTGTTGGAACTTCCCGGTAGAAACACGAGCGATACCCCACATGGCAGCTGGCTCCGCCCGCAACTTCAACACGCAGCCAGACACAGTCCTGATCGTCATCAACAACCATTTGCTTGATTTTTTGCACAAAACCGCTGGTTGCTCCTTTTCTCCAAAGCACCTGTCGGCTGCGACTCCAATAGACAGCTTCTCCTGTTTTAATTGATTCGATCAATGCTTCTTTATTCATATAGGCGTGCATCAAAAGCTCACCTGTTTTGAAATCCGTTGTCACAACCGGAATCAATCCCTTCTCATCAAATTTTGGAGAAAGAGCACTCCCTTCTTCTACTTCCTTCACATCTTTTCTTAATCCGAACACATCAGTATGTTGGTCAGTCATAAATCTCTCCAAGTCTATTAGTCGCTATCAGTCACAAGACGGACAAATACCGAATAAGAATAATTCATGGTCCTCCACAATAAACCCCTCAGGCGTTGCATCATCTTCATTCACGGGGCAGCCGGGAAGATCAAATGTAAGGTCGCATTCCCGGCAATAAAAGTGGTGGTGATGTCCCTTTCCGGTGCGTTCGTATAAAACGCCAAGAACGGGATGAGCAATCCGCTCCAGCCAGCCGTCTTCGATGAGAATTTTTAGGTTACGATAGACCGTTGCCTGATTGAGTGACTTTACCAGCTCGCGGCCATATGTTACCACCTCATCAATGCCAAGCGGTCTTTCATGCTGCCGAAAGACCTTCTCTATGGCAGTTTTCTGTATTGTATTACGCCTCAAGGTGTTGGCCCTCCTTTCTCCAAACAGCTTAAATTTTTCCCTTTGTTATTGCAAGTTCTTTCGCAATAGCTTGACAAAAGAGCATTCAGTTTCTAAGTTATTGCAAATGCATTTGCATTATCATTTTTTTTTCATATGTCGCAGAGACAAAGGGATATCTATGAAACACTACAAGCTAAGTGCTCTTTCAGCAGCACTATTTTCGTTATTTAGCATACAAAATCCAGTAATGGCCGAGACGACTGAAAACGTAAAATACGTCGAGGCTATTACAGTTACAGCCACCAGAACTG
>JANQHV010000580.1 GCA_028282505.1 SAR324 cluster bacterium
AAAAAGCGTCATCAAATACCCCAAATCCGTTAACGGTTTCACTATACCGGGTATCGCAGCAAGGACGCATCCCTCCTCTTCATGATTTATTACAAACTCATCTTGACTTAGTTTGCTGACGATTGTAATTACATTGTATGAACAGTGAAGATCGTGAATATTTTCAGACTTTTCAATTAAGAATAATAATTCACAAGATCGTCTCTACATGGGTATTACAAAGGAGTTTACATGAGAACACGCATCGTCAAGATTGGTAATTCTCAGGGGATTCGGATTCCTAAACCACTGCTTGAGGAAAGTGGAATTGATAAAGAAGTTGATTTGATTATGGAAAAAAATCAATTGATTCTCAAGCCAGTCACCAATCCCCGTGAGGGTTGGGAGGAGGCTTTCTCTTCCGATATTACAACCAGCAGCGATGAATCTCTAAATGAATATACAACTCTCCAGAATCAGTGGGATGAAGAGGAATGGCAATGGTAGTTCAGCGTTTTGAAGTGCACTTAATCAATCTAGACCCTACGGTTGGCACTGAAATTCAAAAGACTCGACCATGCCTGGTTATTTCTCCAGACGAAATGAATCGCCCATTAAATACAGTTATTATTGCACCTATGACAACTGTGGAAAGAAATTATCCCACCAGAATTTCGTGCACATTTCAACAGAAACAGGGGCAAATCGTTCTAGACCAAATTCGGACTATTGATAAGTCTAGACTCATCAAACGTTTAGGCACAATTGATCAACCCACCCAAGAGGAAGTCATGAAATCACTGCAAAAAATATTCTCTTTATGAAACCATTTGGGCAAAGAAAAACATGAGGCAACTGGAAGAGCACTTAGCCAAGTGGGTGGAGCAGGGGTTCTTATCAGAAGAGCAGAAAGAAAAAATTCAGCAGTTTGAAGCAACGGAGTCCAGAGCCAAAGGCGGCAACCGGGTCTTGTATGCGTTTTTGATTCTGGGAATCTCGATCATTGGCATTGGGATTGTCTCGCTGATTGCAGTGAACTGGGAACAGATTGATTCTTCTATCAAACTAGGAGGGGATTTTCTGTTTCTTATTCTGCTGGCAGCAGGGATTTACAAAGCTCATACTCTTCAAAAGGATTTGCTGTTTGATGTGGTGAGCACCTTGTTCATTCTGTCCTGTCTGGCATCCATCGGGCTGATTTCTCAAATCTATCACACGGGTGGTGAAATCTACCAGGCATTGCTGCTGTGGTCCATCATCATTTTTCCGCTCACCGTGTTGAGTTGTAAAGGGTTCATTCCCCACCTCTGGGTGTTTGGATTTTTGGCCATGTGCGTAGCCTGGGTGTTTTCACCAGATTCCTGGTGGTATCAAGATCGACGCTACGGAGACCATTACTTTCCTTTCTTGTTGGCCTTTCCCCTCTTTGCTTACTTTTTGGCCAATGTCTCTCATCTGATCAAGGGGGGACAGCGTTTCAGCAGAGCTTTCCATTTTTGGACAGTGGTTTTAGCTTTTGCGGCAATTGGAGCCACTGATGTTTATTATTCTTTTTCTTTGACAACCATTGATTTTAAGTTTCATGATTTCCTTCCTGTTTTTCCTTTGACAGGGTTGTGCATTGTGATCCTGTTCTTAAGGAAAGACCTGCCCAAAAAAACAAGAATCGTAGCTGCTTTGATTGTAGTTGCTCCTCTGGTGATCTATTTGCCGGCCATTCTCCATTTTATCAGCAATGAAGTGGAGGGTGCATATTCGTTCCAGCATGAGTATCGAGAGACAAACGAAATTGTGGGTGCTTTTTGTACCGTAGCCCTGTGTTTTTTGTTTGGTCTTTATTTCACTTTGAACAACCAGCAGCGCCTTTTTAATCTAATGACCCTGCTGATTGGAATTCGTTTTTTGATTGTTTATTTCCAGGTAATCGGAGATTTGGCCTTAACGGGTTTGGGCCTGATTGTCTCAGGGGTATTCATCATTGCGGTATCTCTGTTATGGTATAAAACCAAAGACCGATTCTCGGTTTGGATAAGAGGAGTGGTACAATGAACCGAAAAACCATGCTGCTCCTGATTGCCCTGACCTTTCCCATTCTTTCATTAATGGGGTTGGCTGCCTACAAGCAGAGCAAAGTCAGTTTTGGCACAGAAGTCACGATCCCCATCATAGGTTATGATCCTCGCGATCTCCTCTCAGGACACTATCTGATCTATCGTCTTGCCTTTGATCAATGTCGTGGGGATGCCTATGACAAAAATCCAGAATTCATTTGTGTACGGGAGTCAGCAGAAGGTGATTTTTTTAGTCAATCAGTTCCTTCTCTACAGCCAGACGGCTCTTTGCAATGTGATGCTGTGATTCGAGGAGAATGTGTTCAAGGACGATTCAAAGCCGGTATTGAACGCTTTTACGTTCCCGAAGAGCACAGCCAGGCTCTCGATCAAATCATTCGCCAAGGCAAGGGGAAATTGGTTGTCTCTGTGGATCGTAACGGAAAAGCAGCCATCAAAGACTTGTTGATCAACGACCGTTCCTGGCAAGAATACCTGGAACAGTAAGAGGCTGTTTAAAAATTATGTTTCTACTGCTGTTCTCTTTCAAACTGTTGCGGTGATTTGCATCCTAACGTTGAGTGCAAGCGTTTTGGATTGTAAAACCACTCAATATACTGCCTCACATCCAACCAAGCCTGCTGGCCAGTCAAGTACAACTGGTACTCGGTTCGCTCGTGCTTTAGACTGCGAAAAAAACGTTCACAAACCGCATTATCATAACAGTTGCCCGTGCCACTCATGGATGGAATCATCCGGTGGGCTTTTAGTAATTGTTGGAAAGAAGCACTGGCATATTGACTGCCCCGATCTGAGTGGAAGATTAACCCAGAGGCAGGGTTTCAACGCTCAATAGCCATTTTAAGAGCCGATTCGACCAATCCGGCTTTCATCGTTTGTTCCATGGCCCATCCGACAATTCGCCTGGAAAACAAATCCAATAC
>JANQHV010000584.1 GCA_028282505.1 SAR324 cluster bacterium
AATCTTACTCTTAATCTCTGGAAATTGAGGGATTAAGATTAAGAACAAGATTAAGATTAAGAATTTGTACACTTTATTGTGAATACTTGTACTAAGTAATTATCGGAAATAGAAGACCGACCCCAAAGAGGTTGGTATTGGGTTAAGTCCGGGATTGTAGTAGTCAAGTAAAAATGGTTCTCCCGATCTTTTGGTGAAAAATTTTAAAAAGCACATTAATATCAATGGGTTATAAAAAACACTTAATTTAAGAAAAGATTATAAAATCAATCACTTACACTATTTCATCACCAAATTGAGGGAGAGCCACTTTTAGGCTACCACTACAGAAACGACTGGTTGGAAAATCCTTTAAACTATCGATACTTTTTCTTTTTCTCAACGACAACCCCAATGATGCGATATTGTGTATTCTTGCTCAGCTCAATGTCCTCATATTTCGCGTTCAAAGGATACAGCACCCTAGTTTTACCGTATTTTTTCAATTGTTTGAAGTCGCTTCCCAGTCTTCATTGCAAACAACCACATAGTGATTGTGCTCAGTTTTGAGATAAGGGTTAATCACAATAATATCTTCTTAATGTGCCTAACTTTCCTTCCCCATTGAATTTTTCAAATCAATAGCTGGTCAAGTGTTGTTTCCCATATCCCGTTCAACTCCTTCTGGTATCACGGCTTTATGTTGTCTCCAGAGCGGGCAATGCCCTTTTCTGAGAGGAAAGTGTGCGTGTTACAAAAGGAATGTCATGCCCTTTTTGCATGGCATCATTGATCTGGAAGAATGCCATTGTCGATTGGAGTCTGGTTGATTGAGAAGAAAATTCTTCAGCAGTCGCAGATAGTTCTTCAGAAGCACTGGCGTTTTGCTGGATCACATGGTCTAGTTGCTGAATGGCCTGATTGATTTGATCAACTCCTACATTTTGTTCGTTGCAGGCTGCATTGATTTCTTGCACCAATTCTGCTGTTTTTTCAATGTTTGGAACCAGTTCCTCCAGCATTTCTCCTGCTTGTTCAGAGGCTTGCATGGTAGAATTGGAGAGCTGCACAATTTCTCCTGCTGCATGCTGGCTGCGTTCTGCCAGTTTACGCACTTCTGATGCCACTACCGCAAATCCTTTTCCATGCTCTCCTGCACGTGCTGCCTCAATAGCAGCATTGAGAGCCAGTAAGTTGGTTTGCCGGGCAATTTCTTCAATGATAGAGATCTTGCTGGCAATTGCTTTCATAGCTTCTACAGCTTTTGCTACAGTTTGGCCTGTCTGTTTTGCACTGTCTGCAGATGTGAATGCTATTTTTTCAGTTTGACTCGCATTATCTGCATTTTGTTGGATACTGGCATTCATTTGTTCCATAGAAGCAGAGGTTTCTGCCATCGAAGAGGCCTGTTTGCTCGCACCTTCTGATAATTGATGTGAGGACGCGCTGAGCTGTTGACTGCCCGAAGTCACACTATCGGTTGCGGTCTTGACGTCTCCTACAATCTGACAGAGGCTCTCTTCCATGTCTTTCATGGCCGCAAGCAGTCCAGTTGCATGTTTCACTTCTTCTCCATTCTTGACATCTAGATCACCGGTGGCAATCCGGTGAGCCATTTGTATCACAAAGGCAGGCTCGCCTCCCAGTTGTCTCAAGATTCCTTGGCCAATGAAGAAAGCCATTAGTAGTGTTAATGAAACGACAGCAACTGTTACAGAAACAAACGCTGTCAAAATGAATTGAGCCTCACTTTTTAGTTGATCAGCCTTTATTTTAAGGTCGTTGGAAAGTCGATCTTCGACTTCTTTGAGAAGGTTGATCCGTTCTGTTGACATTTTGAACCAATAGACAGGATTTTCTCCAAACTTGCCCTGGTCAGCTTTTTCAAAAGCCAGAGTCCTCATACGCAATACTTCCTCGATTGCCTGACCTTTTACGGTCTCTCGGTAAAATGCTTTTTGGCTTGGAGTGGCAAAGAACAAAAACTGGTAAGTATAGTTCTCCTGCCCTGTGACTAGCGAAATGAAGCGCTTGTACATACCAGGGCCAAAACTGTCACGACCAAACGTATTGCTCAGGGTGGCTCGTTCAATTCCTGATCGTTCTTTTGCTTCCAGAGCGCTGACATAAGCCACGGTCATGTTTGCAAATTCGGCATTACTGGTAATTTTAGAAATATGAGCAATCATCTCAATCAACGATCGGATCATGCCCGTGTAATATTTTAGTTCGTCTTGTACTGAAATGGTCAATTGGTTGACAGCATCTCGCTTGCTGTTGATCTGATTCAAATTGGCTAATGTTTGATCGAGCTTACTCTTGACCTCATTTCCAAACTGCTGGCTGTTGAATCCTCCCAGAAAGTCTTTCAGGTTTTTGATCTGTTGATCTGCTTTTGAGCGTTGATTAGGGAGTTCTTTGGCAAATTTTTTACCTCGACTTCCTAAGAAACCAGCAGACATTCCTCGTTCTTTTTGTAACTCATGAATCAGGCCACTGGCTTTGACAGCAAATAGAGATAACTCTTGGGTTTGCTCGATTTCTTTGAGTAATTGGTTTTTGTCCAGTATTCCTCCGATAGCAAAAGCCAGCAGGCCCACAAGAGGGAAAACCAACATTAAGATTAATTTGTTTCGGAATTTAACCGTGTCTAATAGACCCGTCTTCATGGCATCTCCTTGTTGTCTAAGCAGGGTGGTTTATTTGTAGGACTTTGGGCAATTTGCTATTGTTTCCCGAAGTAATACATTTCAGGTAAGGCAATCTGGCATATGTGGAAATATTGAATTTGGGCGCTCTGGCGAGTTGAGTGCTCAAGCTTTGAAATAGCAAGCAACGGATCTTGTCGTGTACAAAGTAAGTAAAATTCAATGTGAGGATATTATCAAAATTTGTGTGATATGTATATGGGGAAGGAGTACCGAATTTTCCAGGGAACAGCAAAATAGTGTTTTTTATTATTCCTGAAAAAATGAGTAGTGTTTCCCTATATACAAATCAGCTTCTGCATGTAGTTCTGAGTATAGTGGAAATTTTCTGCGTGCTCTTGTTGTGGTTTTGATTCGTGTTTTTATTTTCACCTGTTTGAGTATGGACTGAAGTGTAGAAATGAAGTTTTTCAGTCCTTGCGAGGCAATGCACCAATCCCAAGCAATCCCTACGTTCCCAACTCAAATCAAAATATAAATAGCCAACAAATTGTTCCTCCCGATTTTCACCACAGCCACTTCGATTATGATCTTTATGAATTGAAGCAGTCACACTCCCAGAGATGATATTTCAATGCCTTCATCTGCCATGTCTTTTTGAATGTCAGCGACTAATTGCTCAAACTGTTTGGCGTCTGGAATCAAGTGCAACAGCTTGATGGTTTTTATAAAAACAGAATTGAGCCATTCCCTGGGAAGAGGAAGGCCCAAGGTTGTTTTGGCCACCTTATAAAAATAATGGATCAGGTTGGCGTATTCGATAATAATCGTAATTTCTATATTCGTTTTTGGTAAATTTCCAACTTTCTTCAGAGCAACCCCATACTGTTGATGGGTTATATTGAATGTCTCTTGAATGGCGTTAAGGACACTCGCTGTCCGTTCTCCTCCCTGGTATTGTCCCACTTTGAACACCAAAGCACTCATGTTGACTTTGGCCTCTAAGAAAGCAATCACCGGGTCATCAGGAGCCAATTTGTGTAAATGTTTTAAAAATCGTTTTGCTTCATTTTGTAAAAGTGGCAAAGCCCGAATCATCAATAGAATTTCAGAAGCATTCTTGATGGTATTTTTCTTTTTTTCTTGAAGTTTCTTGTTTTGTCTCCCTTTTTTCTCTTCTTGCAGAAAGAGAGCCGTAATTTCATCAAAGCTGAGTGTTACAGGACGCACCATGCCATTCTCTTTGAGCGATTTGGCCATTTGTTTTTGATAGACTCTGATGATGAGGATATTGCGCTCGATGTCTCGCAGGTGTTTACTGACATTTTCTGTTTGATGATTGTAAACATTTTTTTCCCTTCTCCTGGTTTGCAGTTTGACTTTCAAAGAGTCAGCTTCCCGCTTACACTGATGCAATAATTTTGCAAAATAGACTTCTTGATTTTTGAGAACCTGTTTCACGCCAACATTGCTCAATTCTCCAAAGCAGCAGGCTACTGTGGATTGCAAAAGGAACAAACGATACGTTTCAATCGAAAAGTTACGGTCACTTTTCGAAATAATTGAAACCAGCTCCAAACGTTTTTGCATGTCGGTTGGATGTTGTTTCAGATGATTCACCACCTTCAATGCCGACTTAATCGGATGAAACTTAGCTATTTCTTCTCCAGAAACACTCACCGGTATTTTCTGTCTTCTACATTTTGCAATGATTCGTTGCAGTAATGTTCTGTGTTTCCAGGCATGGATCTCATTCACCCGGCTTTTAATCTCCATTTCCCACTGCTGAATGGTTCCAGGGATATTCCCAAGTTCTGGTGCTTTAATCTTTGAATGTGTGATGCTTTCCGTAATTGGTTCTATAGCTGAAGTGTCTTTATTAAAGAGACGATCCCTCATAACGGCTATAATGTTAGCTTTCTTTGTTGTCTTCTTGTTTCTTTGACGGAACAGGCGAATGAGTTGAGGAGAGAAGATAGTGAAGTGAATTGAACGCATTCTGTTTTTTCCCATGCAGGTTAACTGATATCAAATGATTAGTTGTGATGAACAAAGAGGGACGAAGTCTAACAAATTAGGAATGTATCAATTTGCCAGGGGGAGTTTAACAAGCTCTCCCCTGACAATGTGGTATGAACTATTGTGGTGTATTACTGACCGCAACCTGTCCACCAGCAGGGATTATTGTCAATAAAATCCATCACTGCCTGAAATTTAGGAAGCGGTTGTTGGGTTTGATACTCTTTCAAACCGAAGGTGGTTTGCAAATCAATGGCATGGAAATTCATGAAGAGGGAACCTCCCAGGTTTCTCCATCGGTTCAGAAGATCCGTATAAATCTCTCCCATGCGTGGATCTCGATTGGCTTGGCGGAACATTTCGATGATTCGCTCATCCAGAGGATCCATGTCGGGCGTTGGAAATAAATGCTGCCCACCTTCATAAGCGACCCATTGCAAGCCGTAATCGCTGGCGGTGGTGGAATTTCGCTGCATGTTCCAATAAAGGTCTGGCAACGCGCCAATCTCGTCGGGAATCAATCCCCCATCTGTTACCTCTGTGAAAAGCTGGTTGAGTCCTCCGTCCGCGTCAAGTGTCCAATTCAAAGTGACGTTGGAATTTTGGGGCATCGCAACATAGTATCCAAAATAAGGACCCGTGGCGAAGCCCCACATGTTTTCATGACAAGCCACGCCGCCATTTTGAGCCACGAACAAGGGACATTCTAGAAT
>JANQHV010000585.1 GCA_028282505.1 SAR324 cluster bacterium
AATCTTACTCTTAATCTCTGGAAATTGAGGGATTAAGATTAAGAACAAGATTAAGATTAAGAATTTGTACACTTTATTGTGAATACTTGTACTAAGTAAAGCTAACCAGAAATAAGTATTCAAATTCTTGTTGTCACAGTCTTCCTCTTAATCCTAATCTTAAATCTTTGGGAATTTAGGAATTAAGATTAAGAAAAAGATTAAGATTTAGTTTTTAGGCGACCGGCAGGATGGGATATGATGGTATATTTTACGGGGGGAACTTATAACATCCGCTCCATTGATACACGCAACAACACCCGGTTGCGTTTTGAAAATGCCAGCAATGTACGAGTGGTGGAACGCTTCAATGCCAACAAAGGTTCTTATTCTTTTCCTACCAGCCAATCCAAGGTAACCTCAAAAATTTTAGAGAAGGCCATCAATTCAATATAGGATACGCCTCTTTGTTGTTTTTCAATCCGAGTGACCACAGAATAAACAAGCTTGGACATCTATAGCCAAAATGCTATTCTAAAACTCCTCTGGAACAGATGTTATGAATACGTTGGTATGATCAGTGAAAGCGAAGCAATTTCAAATTTGATATGAGAGTGACCTATGTTAGCTCCCCAATCACAGAATGTATTTTACCCTGAAACGGATGGAAAACCGATGGCTGAAACAGACCTTCACCGCCAGTTGATCATCAAGATGGTCGACATCTTACAAAGAGCCTTTCCGGAAGCCTATGTCTCTGGCAACATCTGTTTGTATTACGAACAAGGCAATCCCAAAAAAATGATTTCTCCCGATACCCTGTTGTGTTCTTCGCAACCACCAGCGGTCAAACGGACTTATTTTGCCTGGGAAGAAGACGCTCAACTGGATCTGGTCATGGAGTTCAGCTCCTTTTCAACTCGGCGAGAAGATCATCATAAAAAGAAGCGTATTTATGAACAAATCCTTCAAGTTCCCTACTATGTGATTTTCGATCCTCATGGCATTTATTTGAATGCCTGGGAACTGAAAGAGGGACAATATATTCCATTGGAGCCTGATGAGCAGGGATATTACCATTTATGGCAATTGAATCTTTATCTGGCCATTGAAAATAACAATTCACTGCGTTTTTTCGACTCTGCCAGAAAACCACTTTTGACTGCTGGAGAATGGGGATTGGGACAAGCCGTGCAGGAACGGCAGCAAAAAGAAGAAGCATTGAAAAGAGAAGAACAGCAACGACAGCAAAAAGAAGAAGCTCTGAAAAGAGAAGAACAGCAGCGACAGCAAAAAGAAGAAGCCCTTGCGGAGATAGAACGGTTACGTGCTCTCCTTAAAAAGAGTGAGGGTTGATTCTGAATCTTGCCAAGCCAGAATTCATGAAGAGCCTTTATTTTTTCAAACCTCTAGCCCCAAAGCTTCTTTGAGGGGAGCTAAATGCTTCTCATAGTGACGCCATTTTCCAATGGAAGACTGATAAATGGGTTGTCGGACTTGAAGGTCACTGGCGGTATGAACACTCCGTGTGTTTTCGTGAAATAAAAGACACCGTGAATCCCATTCAAGATCACAATAAGCGATGATCTGACGACTGATTTCCTCTTGTTTTTCAATTAAATCTTCATATTGCACCTCAAGCATTGGAATGGGCAGCACTTGCCGCCAATGTTGCATCAGTTGCTCATAAGCCTGGTAGTAACTTCCCAATTCTTTCAGATCGTAGGTGAAGTATTGACCGGTGTGGAACCAGGTCATGAAACAAGAAAGACAAGTGTCTAACGGATTTCGTTGACAATGAATGATTTTTGCTTGAGGAAACATCAAAGCAATCAGCCCCAAAAAAAGGTAATTGTTCACTTTCTTATTAGTCACAATTTTCTTAGGAGGAGAAAAAGCATGCAATTGCTCTAAATAATCCTGAGCAATCTGATCGATCTTTGTTGGACTGATGGCGGCAAGAGATGGAAAAATAGAGTCTTGTTTGGCAAATTTTGCCAGCAGGTTGTCCAACAGCATCATTTCCCCACCACCATGCACTAAAGGGTGTGTTGCTATGATTTGTTCGACCAAGGTCGTTCCTGAACGAGGCATTCCCATGATAAATATTGGCGATTCGGAGACAATTCCGCTGGTACCAAATCGCTCTTCAAAATAATCCTTATTGAATATTTCTTCAATGGAGCGAAGCAACAGTAATTCGTTGTCATGATTATAATTTACTTGCTTTCGTTGCATCGCATTGCCCGTATTGATATGGAAAAATGCTTTTTCATAAGATTTTGCTTTGTGGTAAACGAGACCAAGCGACAAATGCAAAAACAGGCGATCGGTTTCTGAAAGATTCGTGTGTTCCAAGAATTGATGGATTTTTTCTATCTTTAGCGCATCCAGGGACGGTTCAATTTGAACTAAATTGAAGTAGGCCATTCCTGAAGATGGGTTGTGTGAAATAACATACTTGAACGCCTCTACTGCTTCTTTTAATTTTCCTTGTCCCCGTAGAACCGCTCCAAAATTATGCACCGCATCTAAGCTGAGAGGATTGATGGCAATGGCTTTTTGAAAAAAAATGACAGCCTCCTCTAAATTTCCTTGCTGATTTGAAATGTAACCCAGGGCTTTTAGGGATGGCTCGTGTGAAGGATTGATGGCAATAGCTTTTTTATATTGAACCATTGCTTCATTGAAACGGTCTTGTTTTTCCAGAACTCTTCCCAGACTGAAATAAGCGTCCACATAAACCGGGTACGTCAGAATAGCGTTCTCATATTGAACTATTGCTCTGTTCAAATCCCCCTGGTTCTCTAAAATTATTCCCAGATTATAGTAGGCACTGGTATATGACGGCTCAACAAGAAGGGCTTTGTTGATATAATCTATGGCACCACCAACATTTCCCTTTTGAAATTCAAGCAACCCTAATGAATGAAGCGCTATTGGATTGTTTGGTTTGAGTTGAATGACTTGTTGATAAATATTTTCGGCTTGTTCAAATTGGTTGGATTGGTAATGCTGCTCCGCAGTATTTAACATTTCTGGTATTGTTTGCATTTTGAATAGCCTTCATCTGGGTAAAGCTTATTTGGAGATCTATATTTTTTGGATTCCAGATCGAGCCCGGAATGACATCAAGGGGACTGGTTCGCCTGCAATAATAGAGAACCATTGCTTGTAGTTCTTGAACTATTTCGTTACTTTTTTCAATACAAAATTATTCAATTTGTCCATATGGATCACTTCCCACTGGGGGTGATAAACCAGGGAACGCAGAAAATCTCTATATTCTTTGCCAGAGCGGTACCAACCAAAAAACGCATTGCCCACAATATAATCAAAATCCAGATAATGGTTTTGTTTGTAGATCTCGCCCCGGTCAAACAAA
>JANQHV010000608.1 GCA_028282505.1 SAR324 cluster bacterium
CAGTTCTAGGGATTTGATACGATTGCACCTCAAAGTTTTGAAAAAACTGGAGCAGCAGATCCTCCCCTCCGAGGCGCAGGCATTTTCGCTCGATGCCCGCTTGTTTCTCGTGGAGTTGATGGCTCAATTGGCGGATCATTATCGCAGGAGAAACACATGAGGGGGAAGAACAGTTTTCACAATATTACCTATCGTCCCTCCGGGACTATCTAGAAAATGTCACACTATTGGAATGTACCCCTTAGGGTCTGTCAATAATCTTGAAAAAAGCCTATAACAAAACATGAAAGTTGCTATGGAAAACATCAAGTTGACGTTGTATGTCATTGAAAATGATCAGGCTTCAATACGGACCAAGACGTTTTTGGAAAACCTCATTCGAGACAATCCCAGGGTGCAGTTGGAAGTCCTGGATTTGTTTGAAAATATTACCAAGGCAAGGGAGCAGACGATTCTTGCCGTTCCGACTTTGATTCGGGAGCACCCTCCCCCATCTCTGCGGTTTTTGGGAGATCTCAGTGGATCAAGCTCCGAGGAGTTATTTCATGAACTACTATTTCAAGAATAATGGCAAAACCTTGCATGGAGAGGAACTAATGGCAAAAAGAAAAAAAATATCTTATGAACCTCATAAATTTGAAACCGGACTGGAAGGGTTCGAGCACATCAGTAAAGGAGGGTTGACCAAAAACCGGGTGACTCTGATAGCAGGCACGACCGGGTCTTGCAAAACCATCCTTTCGGTGGAACTCCTCTACCGTGGAGCCACTAAATTTGACCGGCCTGGAGTGTTTGTGGCCATGGAAGAAGATGTGGATGAAATCAAGGGCAATGTGCAGCGTTTTGGCTGGGATTTGGATGCCTTGATTGAACAAAACAAGCTTGATCTTTTGTACATGGGGCCGACCCTTGATCGTGTTGAGGAAATGGGGTCGTATTCCCTGGATGGATTGCTCTTACAAATTGATGCCGCTATAGAAAATATCGGAGCAAAATTAGTGGTGCTGGATTCGATGGGTTCCCTTTTTGAACAGTTTCAAGACAAACGAGTGGTTCGACGTGAGCTGCTGCGTTTGTGCAAACATTTGAAAAGCAAACAGATCACTACCATTCTTACTTCTGAGCGCAAAGAGGAGTACGGCGTAATCACTCCGATGGGTATTGAAGAGTTTGTGGCCGACAACGTCATCATTTTGCGCAACGCTCTGGAAGCTGAGCAGGTGCGCCGCACCATCCAAATCCTCAAAATGCGGGGAGAGTCCCATTCCAAAGGAGAGTTCTTATTCACCCTTTCTGACACGGGACTCAGCATTCTGCCCCTCTCGGCTATGGAACTGAAACAATCTTCTTCCACTGCCCGATTGAGTTCAGGAAATCCGAGAATGGATGAAATGACCCATGGTGGTTTTTTTAAGGATTCGATCATCCTTGTCAGCGGACCGACTGGAAGCGGTAAATCCCTGCAGAGTATGACTTTTGCTGCCGAAGGGTGCCGCAATCAAGAGAAAGTGTTGATGCTGGCCTATGAAGAGTCCCGGGCCCAATTGCTGCGCAACGCCCAATCCTGGGGCATGGATTTTCGTGCCTGGGAAGAGGCTGGATTGCTCAAAATTGTCTGCCAGTATCCCGAATCGCAAGGACTGGAAGATCATTTGCTGGGGATTCGCCGGGAAATCGAGAGGTTTCATCCCAATCGTCTGGTTATCGACAGTATTTCGGCCATGGAACGGGTTTCCACTGTCAGGAATTTCCGGGAATTTGTCATTGGACTGACTTCCTTTGTCAAGCAGGAAGAGGTGTGTTCTCTGCTCACTTGCACGACTCCCCGGCTTTCCGGGGGCGATTCAGTCACCGAAGCTCATATTTCGACCATCACTGATATCATCGTAATTTTACGGTATGTGGAGATCAACGGGATGCTGCGGCGTGGAACCGCTGTGATCAAAATGAGGGGGTCTCAGCATGAAAAAGCGGTCTATGAATTTACCATTGATGGCAACGGCTTGCATATTGGTGAACCTTTTCAAAATGTGCAAAATATCATTTTGGGTATTCCTTCCAGTACTGCACCGTCGGAGGTCCAGCAACTGGAAAAATTACTGCAAGGGGGAAGCTGAGAGGAGAGACCCTTGTTCAAAAAAGGAGATTATGGCCAAAAATAAAGAAGAAACTACAGCAATATCCAAGGCAGAAAAAGATTCTGTATCTCAACAGAATAGTCCATCTCATTATGTGGGCATCGGAGCATCCGCTGGAGGACTCGAAGCATTAGAAGAGTTTTTTAACAGAATGCCTGAGGACACGACATTGGCGTTCATCGTCATTCAGCATTTGTCTCCCGATTACAAAAGTTTGATGCTGGAGATCCTCTCTAAACGCACCAAAATGCCTGTTTTTCGGGCTGAAGAATGCCTGAAGGTAGAGCCAGGATCGGTCTATCTGATTCCTCCCAAAAAGAATTTGACCATTTTTCATGGGAAGCTTCTCTTGGGTGAACAAGACCGCTCCAGGGGAGTTAACCTGCCCATTGATATTTTTTTTCGTTCTCTTGCCGAAGACCAGAAGGAAAAATCCATTGGAATTGTCCTTTCCGGTACAGGCAGTGATGGGACACGAGGCATTCGTTTCATCAAGGAGCATGGAGGAATGATCATGGTCCAGGATGAAGAATCCGCAAGATTTGATGGAATGCCCCGTAGCGCGATTGCCAGTGGACTGGCAGATTTTATTCTGCCCCCCAATGAAATGCCGGTGAATCTTATTTCGTTTGTCAAACATCCTTATATCACGCAGGAAAACAACCTGGCTTCTGTTAAAGCTGAGAGTGGGCTTACTAGAATCTTTGCCATGTTGCGGGAAAAACAACGAGTTGATTTTACTGACTATAAGCCCAGCACTATTATTAGACGGATTGAGCGCCGGATGACTGTGAACCAAATCCAGGATCTAAAAGATTATGTTCGATTTTTGGAAAGCTATCCTAAAGAAATCAACCGTCTCTACCGAGAACTGTTGATTGGGGTGACCAATTTTTTTCGAGATCCAGAGGTATTTGAGAAATTGGGGCATCAATATTTGCCTGAATTGCTGGAAAGAAAGAAAAACAAGGAAATTCGCGTTTGGGTTGCAGGGTGCTCAACAGGAGAAGAAGCCTACTCGCTGGCCATCTTAATCAAAGAATGTATGGAAGATTCTGGTCATTTTTGCAATGCGAAGGTCTTTGCCACGGATGTGGATCGTGATGCGATTGCATTCGCCGGAGCAGGAGTTTATCCTGATAGCATTGTAGCCGATTTGTCTCCACAGCTTTTGGGAAAATACTTTACACGAAAAGAGGACCATTTTCAGGTTAGCCGAAGTATTCGAGAGATGGTGGTCTTTGCCCAGCACAATTTGATCAAAGACCCCCCGTTTACTAATATTGAGATGTTGAGCTGTAGAAACCTGTTGATATACTTTCAGCCCATCTTGCAAAAAAGAGTAATGAAATTTTTTAATTTTTCTCTAAATCCCCAGGGGGTTCTGTTGCTGGGAAACAGTGAATCGATAGGGGATATGAGCGATTTTTTTGAGGCATTGGAGCATAAGCATAAGATATATTTATGCAAAGGAAGGTCTGGCCCAATAGATACGAGCTATAAAGTAACTACCCCGATCATGGAGACAAACACCATTCGTCTGGAACCTCGCAATCAGCTGTTGAGTCCTGAAGACAGAATTCCGGCGAGAATCCTGGAGGCGATTGCTGATGACTACTCTCCTTTTGCCATGATTGTTAATGAACATATGGAGATCAAGTATTCTCTCTTCAATAATAACGAGTATCTGGAATTGCCATTTGGAAAGCCGAGCAATGACATCTCAAAAATAGCCTGCAAAGAGCTTTCGATTCCGATGACCACAGGAATTCATAAGGCCTTTCGGTCACACGATGAAATTCGCTATTCAAATATCCGGGTGGAGGGCCGGAAAGCAAAGACGACCTTGCACATTCGTGTCAGGCACCTTCCTGAGAAAAAGGGAGAAGAACCTCTGGTTGTGGTGACCTTAACAGAATCGGGAAAAAACGAGTCAGGTGTTTCAGCATACGAACAAGATCAATTTCACGATCTCGATAAAGATGTCCAGCAGCAGATTCTTAATCTTGAACAAGAATTGCAACTGACCCAAGAAAATTTGCAAGCAACCATTGAGGAGTTGGAAACTTCCAATGAAGAGCTCCAGGCCACCAATGAAGAGCTTTTAGCCAGCAACGAAGAGCTGCAAAGCACCAATGAGGAATTGCAGTCGGTTAATGAAGAACTGCACACGGTCAATGCCGAACATCAAAGGCAACTCTTTGAAGTGACTGAACTGAACAACGATATGAATAATCTGTTAGAAGTTGCTCAAATTGCCACGATGTTTCTTGATGAAGATTTGATCATCCGCAAGTTTACTCCCCAAATTTCCAATATTTTCGGAATTATCGAGTGTGATGCAGGACGCCCTTTCCATCATGTCAACCATTTTATTCTGGACATTGATCTAAATACGATGGTGCAAAAGATTCAGTCAGGAAATTCTAAGATAGACATGCAGGTCAAAACTAAATCTGGAGATCTCTACTTAATGCGCATCATTCCTTATCAAATTGGGAAAGATATCAATGCCGGAGTGGTTCTCTCCTTCACTGACATCGGTGTCGTTCTGAAACTTCAATCGGCATTGATGGAAAACCAGGAACGGTTTTTGCTGGCACAACAGTCTGCCAAATTTGGTATCTGGGATTGGAACGTCTCCAACAATACAATGGAATGGTCGGCAACGAGTGAATCAATCTTTGGTTTTGAAGCAGGGAAATACGAGAAAACCTATGAAACCTTTTTGCTACGTGTGCATCCGGACGACCGCTCGCAGTTAAAAGAGGCAATGGCTGCTAGTATTAAGGATGACAAAGGTTTGGATATGGAACACCGTATTGTTTGGCCAGATGGCAGTGTGTACTGGGTATCGGAACACGCTACAGTCCATCGAGATGCTAATGGAAATGCAATTCGTATGGTCGGTACTGTTCAAGAGATTACGGAACGGAAACATCGGGAGGAGGAGCTTGAGGCAACTAACCTGGCGTTCAATTTAGAGCAAGCCACCTCTATTGCCGATCAAGATGGCAATATTATCAAAGTCAACCGGGCTTTTACCCAATTGACCGGATATACGCAAAACGACGTTGTTGGAAAAAACCACCGGATTTTGCAATCGGAACATCACAATAAAGAGTTTTTCCAGGAAATGTGGAATACTCTTCTCCAGAAGGACTATTGGGAAGGCGAAATCCGGAACCGCCATAAAAGTAATGAGACGTATACTGCCAAAGTGGACATCACTGTTTGCCGCAATGATCAGAAACAAGTGACTCATTTTGTCGGGCACTTCAACAAAGTTGACGGAATGCCATCCCCCTGAGCGGAGTCGAAGGGGTTCACAAAGATGCTTCGACTCCACTCAACATGACAAGTTTATATAGGTTTACTGCTTATGAAAAAAGAGCACCTTCCTGCAAAATTGCTGTCTAGCTGGAAAATCATTTTTGGTATAATTTTATACATTATTTCTGCAGAATTGTTGAAAGAAGTGATCATTTTTTCCTGGATTGAACCTTATCTGGAAGCTTCTTTTGCCATTGATACTGCTGAAAACCTGTCTGAAGTATCAGAGTATATATTACAGGCCGCTCTTCTCATTCCCATTGCTATGTATTTTGTAGTGAGACCAGTCAATCGAAGCAATACAGCTTTACTGCAATTAAATCAAAAATACATCAACCAGAATGATGAGCTACAACAAGAGATTGAAAAACGAAAAACGGCAGATTCTGAATTAGCAAAAAGTGAAAATCGCTATCGCTATCTTTATAATCACACCCCCGTCATGCTCCATTCCATCAATAAAGAAGGGAAGCTGCTCAGTGTTAGTGAGTTTTGGCTCGAAAAGATGGGGTATGAACGAGAAGACGTTATTGGAGCCGATATAGCCAATTATTTAACGGAAGATTCCCAAAAGATTGTAAAAGAAGAGGCGATTCCACGCTTGATCAAAGAAGGTCGTATTAAAGAGTTCGAATACCAGTTTGTGAAAAAAAATGGGGAAACCATTGATATCGAATTATCGGCAATTGCTGAATACGATTCACAAGGACAATTTATGCGTTCTCTATCAGTTTTATATGATATTTCCAAGCGAAAGCAGGCTGAAAAGAAACTCATCCTGGCCAAAGAGAAAGCGGAACGTGACGCTGAAAAACTACAGGCTTCCCATGTCGAGTTGGAGTTCAAAACACTGGCCTTAGAACAAGCAAGACTCGAAGCAGTGCAAGCGACACGTGCTAAGTCTCAGTTTCTGGCCACTATGAGTCATGAAATCCGCACCCCAATGAATGGAGTTATGGGGACCGCACAATTACTTGCAAAAACAGTTCTCACTAATGATCAACGAAAGTATGTGAAGACATTACTCACCAGTGGGCAACAATTGCTTTATGTCATCAATGATATCCTGGACTATTCCAAATTAGAAGCCAATAAGCTCACATTAATCGAAGAGACTTTCGATCCCCGTGCCTGTGTTAAAGAAGTGATTGACATGATGAAGAGTCATGCCGAAGAGAAGAAAGTCAGTCTATACTCTGTTGTAGACTTTGATACATCTCTACTTGTCTTAGGTGATCCTATCCGTTTGAAACAAATCCTGAATAATCTAGTCAACAATGCGATTAAATTCACTCAAAAAGGAGAAATCTCGCTCACAGTAAGCCTGGTATCAAAAGATCCCCCTCATGTGCAACTCTTGTTTAAAATCAAAGACACGGGTATTGGGATACCTCCAGATCGCATCCCCTCTTTATTTGAAGAGTTTACTCAAGCTGATTCTTCCATCACTCGTCAAACAGGTGGAACCGGTTTAGGGCTTTCTATTTGCCAAAAACTGCTTCATTTGATGGAAAGTGAATTATTGGTTAAAAGTCAGGAAGGAGTAGGTAGTGAATTTTATTTTATCCTTCCATTGCTTGAGATCCCTGAAGTGAATGTAGCCATAGATAATGATCTATCATTTTCTCCCTCCGAAATTATTGAGGAAATACCAATGATTGAGATTCTTGTGGTCGAAGATAATCAAATCAACCAAATGATTGCAGAGGACATGTTACATGCTTTAGGGCATTCAGTAGATATTGCTTCTAACGGACAGGAAGCCCTCATACAATTGGAAAAGAAGACTTATGATTTGGTCTTGATGGATATTCACATGCCAGTTATGGATGGGCTCACAACCACAAAAAATATTATGCAAAATTATCCTGAAGCAAATCGGCCCATCATTATAGCCTTGACGGCTGATGCCTTGTCCGAGGAGAAAGAACGGTATCTCCAAACAGGCATGAATGATTGCCTGACCAAACCACTCGATTTGAGAGAACTTAAAACCCTTCTGAAGAAGTATAGTGATCCAAATAATAAGCTTAAAAAATCTGTCGTAGCAGAAGAATCCTTTGCTGAGCCATCGATCGTCAATAAGTTAAATCCCAATTTAAGAAATCAGTTGATTCAACTCTTTCAAGAACACTCTCCACCATTGATTGAAGCCTTGAAGACAGCAGCCATAAAGAATGATGCTCACACAATCAAGGAAAGTGCTCACTCACTGAAAGGAAATGCTTTAGCCATTGGAGCAACGGATTTAGCGACTTTTTGCGCTTCATTGCAAAAAGCAGGTGAAATCAATCAACTGGATGGAATCGATGCTGACTTAATTCGATTACAAGACATGTATGGTCAAGTTGTTCAACAGTTAAATCAACAGCAATGCTAAGCTAGACAGACTTTCAGTTAATTACTCATGTTACGTGTATGTTTTTTGCTTGGCAGTTTTTTTCGCTGCAAGCGAAATTTAATCATAGCCTGGAGTCAGTGAGCAAAGCGAACGCCACCCCAGGAAAAATGCCCAACCAAACAGCAAACGCTGAAAGCGTTTATTAAAAAGAAAAAATACTCTTAAAAAGAGTTCACGTAACATCAGTTAATTATGGCTATCAAGATACTTTTAAAAAGTTTTGCAAGGCATGCTGGGTTTCGAAATAGATTTGTTCCAATTCATTGATGATTTCATGGATATTACACAATTCTCCTTCTTCCCCTTTATGTTGCAGCTTTTCACAAATATCTGCCATTTTTTTGGCCCCAACGACTAAACTGGAACCTTTCAACAAATGAGCCTCTTCCCCTATTTGCCTGGGAATGTTTTGAGCTTGTTCCTTCAATTTCCCCAAAGAAACAGGCACTGTTTTGAAAAACATTTCAATCAACTTTTTTTGCATGTCCAGTTTTAGTTTCGAGAGAATGGTGGGATCGATAATAATGGGTTGAAGATGGTTTCCTTCAATTTTAGATGCGATTGTTTGCGAAGACGCTCCCCCCCATTTTTTTAAAATAGTGGAAAGCGTTTCTAATGCAATGGGTTTACTTATATAATCTTGCATACCTGCTTCAAGAAATTTATCGCGATCCTCTGTGAAGGCATCAGCCGTCATGGCGATGATGATTGGTGTTAACTCCTTGGGACAAGTTTCATGAATATACTGAGTCACAGCGATTCCATCCATCTCCGGCATATGGATGTCCATAAAAATAATATCATAAGATTGTTGTTTCATGAGTTGAATGACTTCTTTCCCATTATTTGCCACATGAGGAGTATGGCCCAGAGCATCAAAAAAGCCTAAAGCCACCATTTGGTTGATGGGATTGTCTTCCGCCAGCATAATTTTTAGCAAAGTTTTCTGGGATGCATCTTTTAATTGCGTTGTTGTTTGAATTTCTTCTGATTTTTGGTCAGTCGGCATATGCACAATCGGAATTTCAACGGTTTTCAGCTTAAAAGAAAAAGTTGAGCCTTTTCCTACTTCACTATCTACCTCAATCATGCCTCCCATCATTTTCACTAATTTTTGGCTAATTGCTAATCCCAGCCCAGTGCCTGTAAACTGGCGGCTTACTGATGTATCAACTTGAGTAAACTCTTCAAACAAACACTTCATGTTATCTTTAGAAATGCCAATGCCTGTGTCTTTCACCTCAAACATCAGTTCAATGTAAGGGGCATCTTCAGAAATAATTGAAACTGAAACGGAGATTCTTCCTTGATGAGTGAATTTAATGGCATTGCCAATCAGGTTCATCAAAACCTGTTGTAAATGTTTCTTATCTCCCATGATTAAATGAGGAATTGGCTCAACCTCAGAAGACAATTCAATGTTTTTTCCTTTAATTTCGGTTCTAAGAATAATGAGCACTTCTTCCAGGCATTGTGTCACATCAAAAGGAGCATCTTCTAATTCAAGTTTGTCAGCCTCTATTTTTGAAAAATCCAGGGTGTCATTGATTAAATAAAGGAGGTGCTCTCCACTTGTTTTTAAGGCTGTGATATATTTGTTTTGGATGGAATCAAGATTCGTTTGCATCAACAATTCTGTCATTCCCAAAATACCGTTCATGGGTGTACGGATTTCATGGCTCATGTTGGCAACAAATCTGGATTTTGTTTCATTGGCAACTTCTGCCTGCTGTTTGGCCAGCAGCAATTCTTGGGTACGCTCAGTAACCAGTTCTTCCAGATGATTCTTATACTTTTCCAATTCAATTTTTGCTTGTTTCCGTTCCAGAGCATAACGGATTGAGCGGATTAAAGAATCATAATTGGTTTTATCTTTAATCAGATAATCCAATGCCCCCAGTTTCATTGCTTCTACAGCAATGTCTGTATTGCCCTCACCAGTAAACATGATGACGGGTATGCGATCACCAAATTTTTCTGTCAACTTCTTTAAAAACGCTATTCCATCAAGATCAGGAAGGCTATAATCCAACAAGATACAATCAGGATTTTCTTTTTGGCACAACTCTAATCCTGCCTGTCCCCCTGAACTTTCTAACAAATAGTATTGCTGATCTCTATTTTGTTTAAACAGTCGTTGAATATATTCACGATCATCAACGCTATCGTCAATTATGAGAATCTTAATAGAATTTTTTGACATAACTTCATCCAACTTTAGAACCTGTTTGGAAAAGATGGTTCGTCGCGAAAAATCGATCTCGTTGCGCGGATTTTTGAGAAAATTTAAGGCGAATAGCCAGCCTATTTAACGAAAATTTTCTCAAAATAGACGCCAATGAGGCGGTTTTGCAGCAGAATCAGGTTT
>JANQHV010000614.1 GCA_028282505.1 SAR324 cluster bacterium
ATAGAAATGATGATTGTCGAAGATGCCGTGACACATCTCTTACAAAGCCGTATGGTCAAAACGAAACATATCCCTTCACCAGGAGAAGACCAAACTCCGATAGAAATGATTGCTCACCCCAAACTCTACTATGCTGAGCAAAGTATTGCAGAAAGCATTTGGCGTATTTCCAAGAGTCAGGCCTATACCGAATTTCAGGACACCGCCAACTTGATTGAACGCATCGAGAGAAAAATTGGGATTACCTTAGATGCCATGCAGAAAGCTGCCGTTGAAGCGGCGCTGGAACACAAAATTTTGATCATTACCGGGGGACCCGGAACGGGAAAAACAACGATCATCCGCTTTATTTTAGAACTGATACGCCGCCATATTCCCGATGTGGCGTTAGCAGCTCCAACAGGAAGAGCTGCAAAACGCTTATCAGAAGCCAACCGACGTCCTGCTTCTACCATCCATCGTCTTTTGGGTGCATCACGAATGGGATTTGAAAAAAATCGGGAAGATCCTATCGACAGCGAACTGGTGATTATTGACGAAGTGTCCATGATCGATACCATGTTGATGGCATCCCTTGTGGATGCAATTCGTTCTGAAGCCCGTTTGATTTTAGTGGGAGACGTCGACCAGCTCCCTTCTGTAGGACCTGGAGCTATTTTACGAAATTTGATTTTTTCCAATGTGCTTCCCGTGATGCGGTTAGAGACTATTTTTCGGCAAGCCTCCGATAGTCTGATTACTGTGAATGCCCATAATGTACGCAAAGGTATCTTTCCAGAAATCACTCGTCCTACCTCCGATGAATTGTTGGATTTTTATTTCATTGAAGAAGCAATCCCAGAAAAAGTTGTGGAAAAAATCATTCTGATGGCGACAGAGCGTATTCCCAAACGCTTTGACTTTGATCCCAAAACAGAAATCCAAATCCTCACTCCCATGCATCGAGGACTCACTGGGTCAATCCACCTCAACCAGCAGTTGCAAAAAGCCATGAACACTTCTGCACAATTTCTCCAGTACAAAGACCAGTGTTTCAAGGTGGGGGACAAAGTCATCCAGCAACAAAATTCCTACGAAAAGGAAGTATTCAATGGTGATGTTGGTATCGTCAAAAGCTGTGAAGCGGCTTCCAGAATGCTGATTGTGCAGTTTGATGGGAATGAAGTTACTTATGAAGGAGAAGAAATGGATGAGCTGGGGTTGGCTTATGCCATTTCTGTTCACAAGTCTCAAGGAAGTGAGTACCCTGCTGTAATTTTGCCCTTAACGACCCATCATTATGTGATGTTGCAGCGCAACTTGCTCTACACCGCAATGACACGGGGAAAAAAATTGGTGGTGATTATTGGCATGAAGAATGCGGTGCAGCTTGCTGTTGATAATGCCAGTCCCGCTTTACGCTATACTTTGTTGCAATCTGAATTTGAGGAATTATGGAAAGAATCCAGCCTGCTGAAAGGCTGACCGGATTTTACAATAATTTCCCTTTGATGGTACTCACGTGAAACTGATTTTGAGCCCAGGCTTCAGGCGAGTTCGATCGTTGATAAAAGTGAGCCAACTGCTTTTTTGCCGTATCCAAATCCTGAACAGACATGTGCTGCATTAAAACTTTCCGCAGGCGGGCAATTTCAGGTTGATTTTTTTTTGCAGCCAGCGTTAACCAAATATAAGCTTGAATAGAATCGGCAGGAGTTCTGCCTTTCCGATAGTAATTCATGCCAAGGAAAAGCTGAGCATTCGTATGGCCATTTTGCGCCGCCTGGTAAAACCAATGCAATGCCGTTTGCTCACTTTGCGGCAGCTCACCTGTATAATAAGCCATCCCAATTTCATATTGTGCATCCCGATTCCCTTTCTTTGCTTGCTCCATGAATTCCTCAAGGCTCTGTGCCTGAACCACTACTGCCAAAAACATGGATAGACCAAATAGCATTCCTACCTGCATCATTCTCCTCCTTACTTTCATCATCGGCTCTCCTTTTCTCTCTTGCCATTTTTGTTTCTTAAATTTATGTATATAGCAACAATTCAATGTTTTTCTAATCACAGCGACATTCTGATCGCTTTCCATCCTTCCTTTTCAATGAGGCCTGCTACTTCTTCAAAATAAGCTCTATATCTTCATCACTGATTATGAACTGGCAAAATCCACTCATGCAGTACCTCAAATATCAAATCTCACGAATATATTATTTATAAAATATAAATAATTTATCGATAATTTATACATAGATAATTTTTCGAATTTGGTCAAGATTTTTTTATAAAACCAGAATTCCAATGATGCATTTTACATCCCAACGTGATACTACAAAAACTCTTGGATAATTTCGGGGCTTGATCATATTTTCGGCCAGCTGTGCAAAAACTATTTCCCCTCCTTGCCAAGGAGGCCGTCCACGGAAGCGGGTTAGGGGAGGTTATAGATTGTAGCACCAACCCCTCCTAACCGAAGGTCGGCCCCGCTCCCTTGGTAAGGGGAGTAACAATTTTGGGTGGCCGAAAATGTGATCATGCTCCAATTTCGTAACAGAAAGGATAATTATGGAAAAAAAACCAGGGCGTAATGAGCCTTGCCCCTGTGGAAGTGGAAAAAAATATAAAAAGTGTTGTCTGAAAAAAAATCAAGAGGATCACATCAAAGAACTTGAAGAAGTACAACAAGAACAAGAATCCATGATGAATGAACCATGGCCTGAACCCCCAGAAATGAGGAAACAACGCTTAGCCTGGGAACGTGAGCAAAATGAGCTTTATGAAGAGTTTTCCGAAGATATGGAAGGACAGGAGGAAAACACGGAAGAAGAAAGAGAAGAGGAAGGAGACATGAGCTCGGCTCCAGAATACTCTTATCCGGAATGTGAGCAGATTAAAAGCGATTTTCCTCCTGCTTCAGAGAAAGACGAAGAAATCATTGAGGAATGGTGGAATGCCTTTGACAGCCTGGAATCTTGTAATGATAAACGTGAACATATCGAGACATTTCTCCAATCACATTCAGCCATTGCAGCACCAATGGATTTACCAGATGCGATTTTCCAACTTGAAGGTCAGTATCATGAAGAAGGCCGTATGGATGAATATATTGCATTTCTCCTCATGGTTCGTCAAAATTATCCCACGTTTTATGTCCAAGATTACCAGTTCTATGACAATTCCATTATCAGTTATAAAGTGATTCATGGACAAAAGGAGGAAGTTCCCCAATACCTGGATTTATATCAGCGGTATGTCGACAAAGATGCCGATTATTTATTCAAGTTGATTGATTTTTTGATGGTTTCCAACTGCCAGGATATCGTGATTCCCTTTATACGGAATATCTATCGATATGTATTGGGCTCACCCAATATTCTGAGGGGAGAAGACATTGGTGCCCATCTCATGTTTTCCTACGTCATACCTTATTTGAAGGAAGATTGTTCTGATGATGAACTGTCAACACTCCGCGAAGAAGTGCAACGTCTTGACGTACCGGTCAAGAAAGATTTTTTCGATTTGGATTATTTGAGAAAACATCTCAGTCTCATTCTCAATACGTTCAATGAATGGAATATTGAAGATTGTTCTACGAACCGGGAGATCAGCCAACGTTACTGGGATATTTGCCTCAATTTTATGGGATTTTTACATCATGAAAAGAATCTGGATTGGATGACCGCTTATTTTTATGAAAACATGGTATTTGAATATTTAGCGTATTCCACTCCAGAAGGTAAACGTCCGAAGCAGCCATTTGTTTTTACGAAAAACCAGATCCAAAAGATGCAGGATGAGCGGTGTTCCAGTTTCATGTTTGTGAGTGCACCACGATGGGGGGGAATGTTGAATGGAATTTATTATTTTGCGGAATACCTGGAAAGAACACATTCTATTACAACAGACTATCGAGAAGATATTCAAAGATGGTGTGTTGAAATTTTTAATGAAGATTATCCAAAACTGATTCGCATAGAATACATGGCCGGAATCTTTGCTACTTTTCCTCAGTATTAGACATCTTTACCTAAACAAAGCTTTTGAAATCTGGAAATTCTTTGTCCTCTTTCGGCTTTTGACTGGGAAAAATGAGCACCTGCTGTCAGAGAGGGGTGTTCTGAGTTTGTCGAAGAATCTTGTTGTTATTGGCGAATTCCTTCGACAAGCTGCTTCATCGCCTTTGTAGAGCATGCCACCACTGCTGGAACACATATAATGAATAGACCAGTCTTTCACAGGGTGCATTGTGATTAATGAATTGATCAAGAATCGAGGTCACGGTATTGGCATTCAGCAACCCTTCCTGCCGCAGTGTGTTGGGATTCAATGTATCCATGACCAGTTCTTTCAAGTCCCCTCTGAGCCAGATATGCATCGGCAGATTGAAGCCATGTTTTTCTCGTTTCAGAATCGAAACTGGCAATAAATCCGAAAAACTCTCTCGCAATAATAATTTTACCGTATCTCCCTGAATCTTTAATGCGTCTGGTAGCGTGAAGCTATACTCAACCAGACGATGATCCAAAAAAGGAGCCCTGACTTCCAAAGAATTAGCCATCGACATTTTATCCACTTTCATTAGTAGGTCATCGGGAAGCCATGTTTTGATGTCATAATACTGAGCTTTCGCAAGAGAATGATTGGGAAAAATCGCAAAATTTTGAGTCACTTGACGATGGTATGCAGACAACAGGTGTTCTGGAGAACATTCAGGGACCAATAATTGAGTAATTGTTGAGAATGGGGTCATCAGAGGGAATCCAGAAATGGGATCAGGCATGCCTTGTAATTCCAACGAAGGATTACTCAAACCCAGGTATTGTTTAATTTTTTGTTTCCATGAAATGGGGGAGGTAGAAAGGGGTGGATACGGCAGATGGCGATAATAATCATATCCAGCAAATAATTCATCAGCACCTTCTCCAGTTAAAGCAACCTTGACAAATTTTCTCGATTCTTGACAAAGCCAATATGTGGGGATGGACGCCGCATCAGCAACCGGCTCATCTACCATTGCCAAAACACGTGGTAACAAGGTAGTCAATTCCTTTGGATTCAACAGAAAATGGTGATGCTTGGTACCAAAATGTTGGGCAACCTGCTGGCTGTATGGTGATTCATCAAAGTCCTGATGTTCAAATCCAATCGAAAATGTATTGAGATCGGTGATTCCTAATGTAGCAATCAGGGCAACGTTGATACTGGAATCCAACCCACCGCTCAAAAAAGCACCAACAGGTACATCAGCCCGTAACCGGATTTTGACGGAATCAGTCAATAACTCATATAACTTTGTTTTATGCTCTTCCAGAGAAGCTGACGAAAGCGAGGCGGAATGGGGAATGTCCCAGTAAGGAATGATGTCGTAGTCCAAATTCTCTATATTCAACCGAAGATAAGAAGCAGGAGGCAATTTATATGTGTTGGCTAATAATGTCTGAGATCCTGGTGTGTACTGGTGTAAGAGGTAGGTTGCCAGAGCATCATGATCAATGGCACAAGGAATTGAGTGCGTGTGAGTCAAGACTTTCAATTCAGAAGCAAAAATGAAATAATCCGCATTACGATAATAGTAAATCGGTTTTTCTCCTGCCCGGTCTCTTGCTAAAAACAACTGTTTTTGGGCGATATCATAAATACAAAACCCGAACATTCCATTCAAGCGAGCCAGCAATTCTTCGATACCCCAAGCGTGGTAACCATGCAACAAAGTTTCGGTATCACTGTCTGTTGAGAAATGATAACCTTTTTGCTGTAATTCTTGTCGCAACTCCTGATAATTATAAATCTCTCCGTTGAAGACGACACAAAGCATTTTATCTGGAGTGAGCATCGGTTGGTGTCCCTGAGCCAGATCAATGATACTCAAGCGTCTCATTGCCAAAAAAACATTTTGATCAACAAAGTCTCCGGCATCATCAGGACCTCGATGAGCCATTGTTTCATTCATAAGACGTAGATGCTGCAAGTCCAATTGAGCAGCATCATTCTTCACAAAACCACAAATTCCACACATATTGAATTCTTGAAAAAAATTAGAGTAATTGGGAAAAATTTTCTGTTGACGGAAAATAGTTTCCTACAAACACAAATCAAAGTTTGATTATCTTACCCCATCTGCTAAGGTCATTTCACCATGCAAAAGGTTTGCACCCTTCGGGCATAAGGATTGCTTGATTAAAAAAACACTGGCTACCATTTTCATTCTGATTTATTCTTCATCTATGGTGATCTAGAAAAATTTTTTCAAAATCCTCGCATGCGGATCATTCTATCCTCTTTTGAAAAAAGGGGGAACTCTAAGAAAAAACTTTTCTGGATCACTATAGCTTCCTATAAATGGTGTATTTGAAAAGATGAAAGTTTCGTGCAAATGAGGTCTCATACTCATTTTAGAAAGATGATTTATGCTGAAAGACTATATTAGTATTGTTCTCCCAACAAAAAATGAAAAAAGAAATTTAGAAATCCTCTTGCCTCATTTGGTTGAATATTCCAACGAATTGATCGTGATTGACGGACATTCTACAGACAATACGGTTGAGTTTGCAAAACAATATACGTCTCATGTTTACTTAGACAATAAAATGGGAAAAGGAGCGGCTCTCCGTATGGCAGTGGAAAAAGCAACGAGACCGGTCACTGTCTTCATTGATGCCGATCACTCCCATAACCCGGCAGATATTCCCAAGCTGATTTATCCTATTTTTAATGGAGATTGCGATCATGTCAGTGGTTCTCGAATGTTGGGAGGCAGTGATGAGCTGCATGGGGATTTAAACAAATTCATGCGTATGGTGGGCAGTGATATCATTTTATTGGGCATCAATTATCGTTTTGGTCTGGCTCTAACAGACTGCCAGAACGGTTTCAGAGCCATTCGTACTGATGTGTTCAAGATGCTGGGATTGGAAGAAAACATTACTTCCATTGAACAGGAAATGGTCATCAAGACCTTGTTGCATCAATTTAAGATGGGAGAGGTAGCTGCCCATGAATACATGCGGACATTTGGTGAATCGAAAATATTGGTACGCAAAGTAGCGGTTCGTTATATCTATTCATGGCTCAAAAACTTGCTCCAACCACGATATGCCAGTACTGAAAAACATCGAAAATTGAACGAAGAGTGGCAAGAACTCCAGAAGAAAATATATGAAGAAAATAAAGAGGAAATGGAGGAAATTTTCCGCAAGTATCGAACTTCATTTGACAAGCGTCCTTTCTTCGAACTAGACAGCATGGCATCTGATCAAAACAAACCATCACAGTAAAATTTTTCCTATCGATGTTCATTCCTCAATTCGCATTTCACTGGAAACAACATTGGCCCAAATGGATTATTGTTTTATTTGTACTTTTCCAATTTGGTGATGTTTTTTTTGGAGATGGCACTCGAAGTACTTTTCAAAATTCTCCTGCTGGATGGGTTTACGACATACCGGAGTATAATGGTCTCTTCGAGGGTGGGAGCCTCAATCGTTTTCCAAGGCAACACACGGGCGCTCGAGTGCTCTGGGACCAGCCTCTGGTCAATGATCCTGAAATTAAAGCCTCCAATGACATCTTAAAATCTGGAGAATTCCCATGGCTCAATCCCTATTTGGGATTAGGGATTCCACTTTTTGGGAATGGGGTGGATTCTACTTTTTTCATTGGCACAATGATCATGGCCTTTCTCAATTCCATGTATTGGGATTGGGTTTATTTGGGTTTATTTTTCATTTCTGGATTCTTACTTTTTAATACATTTCACCGATACTATCATTTCGATTCTGCTTCTTCACTGGTAGGAACACTAATTTATTTATCTTCCGCTCTCTTTGCTCCACAAATGGTCAATGGCGGAGAAAGTTTTAACATCTACTGTTTCACCTTCGGGGTGTATTTTGTGGAAGTGTTCCGTGTGGCCGATTCTAGACAGAAAAAATTATTCAGTGCTTTTGCTATCATCCTCTGCATTACCCAATCTTCTTATGCAGCCATGCCAGAAGGTACAGTTGCCACCTATTTCATGCTATGTGGCTACCTTCTCTTGAGGTTACCACTTTGGCCAATGAAGGCCCTATGGCAGTCTGGATTGTGGATATTTCTTATCTTTTCTATTTCTTTATTACTCTCTGCTCCCTATTTGCTGACGCTGTATTATAATTCCGAGTTCATGCCCCATGCACACGAAATTGGGCATGTCACGATTCCTTTGCGTTACTTACCAGACCTCTTTTTACCTTATTTTCGAGGCTGGACATTGAATGATTTTTTTGAAGGCACCTTTCCTAATCAGTTGAATGTTATTTTTATTGGACTAGTTCCGCTAGTCACTTTTTTATTGTGGATCAGTCATTACTCGCAATTTTATAACCAAAAGAAATGGTTTGCTTTTTTCCTGGTGATTCTGTTCTACCTCTCCCAATCTTTTGGCCCCCAGACTTTCAATCTGAACATTGTCGGCCAGATCCCCATTTTGAAGCTTATCTGGTTTTGGCGGTTTTTCCCTCCCCTGTATGTATTTGCTGTTAGCTTATTGAGTGCAAAAGTGCTGCATGAACTCCACTGCCGTAATTTGTCTGTTATCCGCTACCGTTTCATTATTCTATTATGGGTGGGGGTTGCCATATACTTTTTCTTTCTAAATTATTGGGCCTCCCAAGCGGCAACATGGCAAAATGATCCAACAGTTGTTGCAAAATTCATTAAATGGAATAAAACCAACACTGTCTTTGTGTGTCTCTTTGCTATCCTTTTTAGTCTTTGGTCCCCCTGGTTCCAGAAACAACGTTGGTGGTCTATTTTTCGAAAACACTGGACCTTGATTTTCGTCAGCACTGTTTTTCTGCATTCCAGCTATAGCTTTTCCAAAAGTTTTTATCACAAACAAGACGCATTCGAAGAAACGGCTGAAATTGCCCTCTTAAAAAATAAATTACGGGAAGGAGAACTTTTTCGCATTTATTCACCAGGCACTTATTTTCCCAGTACTGCTGCGGGGTATGGCATCCCAGATATCCGCTACATGGCCCCCATTACCTCTCAAAACACAACAGATACTTTGTCTTCAATATTTGGCAATTATGTGGAGGGGCAAATCGCCTGGGATCGCTTCGAATCAATACATGAACTCGATGGAGCAGACACATACAATCATCCAGGCTTTGATATCCTCAATGTTCGCTATCTCATTTTTGGTCCCAGGCATAATGTTCCTCCATCAGGAATGCTGTTTCGTGAAGCTTATTACAATAAAGAATTTGATATCTTGCATATTAACTATTTTGTTGGTCCTGAGGAGAGAAAAATTCCTTCAGGAACACACTTTCTTGAAATTTATCGTGGATCGGGTGCGACCATTGTTGAAAATTTGAATGCAAAAGAGCGTGCTTTTTTAGTATCACAATGGGAAATTTTTCCGCAACGAAGCAAGTCATTGCAGGAGATACGGAAAAATCCCCAACTGTTATTAGAGAAAGCATTTTTTCACCATCCTCTTGTTTGGCCAAAGTTAGATAAACCACCTGCTGATTCCAACAAGCCTCCACAATTACTCGAACGAACCAACCAGGGTTACCTTTTCAAAATCCATTTGAAAGAACCACAGGTACTCGTTATTTCAGATGCTTATTATGAAGGATACAGCGCCTCTATTGACGGAAACAACATTTCCGTGCTGCCAGTCAATGGAGGTTTGATTGGTATCGCCCTGCCTGCTGGTGATTACCAACTGCGTCTTTATTTCGAGCATCCTTTTGCCAAGTTAAGCGTCTCTCTGTTTACTTTGGGAATTTTGATCTGTCTCATTATCGGTTTGGCAGCATGGTGGAAGAGCAACCGATCAAAATCAGCACAGAGGTCTCTCTATGAAAAAACCGTTTTTCCCTCTTGAGAAAATTTCCACAAGCCCAGTGATTGTTTCGCTTGTCTACTTCAGCCGATTGTCTTTATTCCAAGGATTATCAAAATGATACTGGCGCTGATATCATTCGCATTGACCTTGATTCGTGGTATCATTCTCATTCAACTAGCCCTCCCTACCTCAAGCCATCTTTTCTCAAGACTCACGTTCACACTCCCAACAGGAATTGGTTTTACCTGGGCACTGGACTCTTTATTGCTGTTGGGATGGATGCTCGTCATTGGCTCAATTAACCAAAGTTTTTTGATAGTAGAAGTCGTCTGGACTGGATTGATAATAGGAGGATACTGTTATCTCCAGAAAACCTCTTATTTCGAAAATCTTTCAATTGACAGAGAGACGGAAACTCCTGCTCTATCTGGTCATACATACTACTGGGTACTCAATGGCATTACTTTTTTGGTAATTGGCATTGCTGGCGTCTTTTTTCTTTACAAGTCCCTGATCACTGGACCAGATGGTGCTTTTGACGCAAGTGCGATCTGGAATATGCGTGCCCGCATTTTGCTGGCTTCTGGGGAAGGATGGAAAGCTTCTTTTGAGTTAATGCAACTGTATATGTCTCCCTGGACTCATGCTGATTATCCTCTGTTGTTGCCCAATACCATTGCCCGTTATTGGGGGTTTCTAGAAAAACATGTCACGCTCGTTCCCTCCTTTGTATCATTTTTGTATACCTTCATGACCGTTCTTCTTTTATATGGAGGACTCGCTCTTCTTAAAAATCGTTTGCATGCTTTGTTAGCCGTTCTTGCTTTGTGCAGTTCCCGATTTATTGAGTACGGGACCTGGCAATATGCCGATGTTCCACTTGCTTTTTATATCTTAGCCACACTTGTTCTTTTGAACTTGTTGCGCAACTATTCCACACCTCCCATAGGAGGCTTTGTTCTGGCAGGCATGAGTATCGGATTTGCAGCCTGGACTAAGAATGAAGGAATGCTCTTCATTATAGCAGCATTCTCGGCTTATGGCTGTGCCCATTTTCTTCCAAAATTTCAGATCCGTTCCATAAAACAGGAGTTGACTCCTCTGATGATTGGGTTCCTTTCTATTTTACTGGGCATTGCTTATTTTAAATACGCTCTGGCCCCCCAAAATGATGTCATTTCTTCTGAAAATTTAGTGGCAACCCTCCAGAAACTCCTGGATAAAGACAGGCATATTCTCATTTTTGATAGATTTCAAATTTTGTTGAAAATCTTATTTCCCGGTTACTTATTGCTTTACCTGGGAATTGGTGGATTCATGCTGTATGTACAAAAGGAGAGTGGCTTTTTCCAATTCTCCCTTGTCTCCTTGTGTTTAATACTAAGTTACTTCTATCTGTTTCTGCTTCCTTTTTTCCTGGCAACATGCCTGATTGCCCGCATATTACCAGTAGATCGTGCCCACTACCGCAGTGCGATCATGTCTACATTGACATTATCTCTGATGTTGATGGGGTATTTTTGCATCTATTTGATCACCCCATATGATTTGGGTTGGCATATAGGAACTTCGATGGACAGACTGATTATCCAGCTACTCCCCTCTATGATTTTCGTCATTTTTCTGATTTCGGTTCCTTTCAATTTTGAATTGCAGCGAATTCCCAAAACACTTGTTTACTCAGGGACAGTAGTCATCCTGATTCTTATTCCATATGGCACCTATCATTTTTTTTGGATGCCCTACCCAGCATCAGGCGACCTCACGCTTCATGAAGCAGATGGAAAACAAACCGTTCTGCCATTCAATCTGGAAGCAGATGGGAATTTTCATAAAATCACAGTACCAATCCCGCCAGACCGTGTATGGGATAAAATCTCAATTGGCATTGGACTCAAGTTGGGACGAACTTTGGAAATGGATACTGTGCGTGTGCTGGATGCACAAGAAACCGTGTTACAACATATAGACTTCCAAACTTTTGCAAGAGAGCAATGGGAAATGTTTAACACCCAATTATCCCAGACATACCGCATCCATGCACAAGGGATTTCCGAATTGAAAATGCTGAATACAGATAGTCCTATCAGGCAGCAGTTGCTCAAAAGCGGTTTGACACTGCTTTCTTTTGATGATGATTTGCTGGATCAATTAGCGACTCTCCAAGGTAATCTATTTCATAGTAAACAAGATTTCCATGATGCCTTGAATGCGACCGTACAGAAAGATTGGAGGTATCGTGCTATTTTTCGAAAGATTTTTCGTGTTCCTCAATATGAGCTAATAGAATCTCCTTTCCTAACACTCCTCTCTCCCCAGTTTGGAATCACCACGATCAGTATTTTATCTCCGCCGCTTTCCTTAGCAAATGTGCATTCCATCGAAATTGTCCTGCGTATTAATTAATCTGGAAGAGCTTGGTCATATTTTTTAATGAAACCGCAAGATCTGGAATGCTATTCTGTTTTCACATCTGTATATTGTTTTCATTTGAACTCAACATGGAGAAATTCACATGAAAACTTTAAACAAATCAATGACCCCAGTCGAATGGACACTGCTCCTCACCTTATCCATTCTTTGGGGCGGTTCTTTTTTCTTTGTAGAGATTGCGGTAACTACACTGCCTCCTCTAACTATTGTTGTGTTTCGTGTAGGATTGGCAGCCATTGCACTCAATCTCATTGTTCTTGCAAAAGGGCTGAGGATGCCAAAAAACCGGCAGATATGGTTGGCTTTCTGCAGCATGAGTTTTCTCAATAACATCATTCCTTTCAGCCTGATCGTTTGGGGACAGAATTATATTGCCAGTGGTCTGGCTTCCATCCTCAATGCAACCACTCCTCTGTTTACTGTCATCGTTGCCCATTTTTTAACCAGGGATGAAAAAATGACAGGGGGTCGTTTGGTCGGTGTCCTGGTTGGGCTGGCAGGAGTTGTCCTGATGATTGGTTCCGAAGCTTTGGCAGATCTTGGTACAAACACTTTTGCCCAATTAGCGATACTCGGTGCTGCGATCTCCTATGCCTTTGCTGGTGTGTTTGGACGTCGTTTTCGAGAGATGGGGGTTGCTCCTCTGGTGACCGCATCCGGTCAAGTAACGGCCTCAACAATCATGCTCATTCCACTTGCCATTGTGGTGGAACAGCCCTGGACACTTCCCATGCCAGTCTTAGAAGTCTGGGGGGCAATTATAGGATTAGCATTGTTTTCCACAGCATTGGCTTACATTATTTATTTCCGTCTCCTGGAGACGGCAGGGGCTACTAACTTACTGTTGGTAACCTTTCTCATTCCAGTCAGTGCCATTCTGCTTGGTACCACCATTCTCGGTGAACAACTGGAACCGGAACATTTTCTTGGGATGGGACTGATCAGTCTTGGGCTGGCTTCAATTGATGGACGACCTTTCGCGTTTTTTTACAAAAATTTGATTTTACTGTTTAAATTGATTGGAATACGTTATCCTTTTTGAGTCACGAAAGAAAATAACATATCACGATATGGTTGCAAGTGGATTTAGTTAGCCCAATAGTCGCCATTTTAACACCATTTGATGCAAAGAACAGAATTGATTTCACGGCACTGACATCTTACCTGGAGTACCTTTCCTCTCGAGGTGTAACCAGTATCATTACAAACGGTACGACGGCTGAATTTCCATCATTGAATCTGGACGAGAGAAAAAGCTTGCTTGAACATTGTTCGCAACATTTTGATGGAACAATTATCAATCATGTCAGCTCAACATGTCTTCAGGAAATTCACGAATTGACACAACACTCGTCTGAATTAGCAGACTATATTCTCGTACTACCTCCATTCTATTATGCTCACCCAAAATCACGAGGGGTACAATTGTTTTTCGAGGAAATGCTTGAAGCCTGTCCTCTTCCAGTTTTTTTATACAACTTTCCACGGCATGTACAATACGAGATAGAACCTGCACTCATCAGTCATTTAAAAAAGAAATTCACTAACTTAGTTGGCATCAAAGACTCCAGTGGAAGTATCCAGACAGCAAAAGCATTTATAGAAATAGACCCCACCCTGCATGTATTCGTTGGAAGTGATACTCAGAATTTCAATATCCTCAAGATGGGATTCTCAGGTTCTGTCACAGGATCTGGCAGCAGTTTTCCTGAATGCTTGGTCAAGATTCGGGAACACTTTTTCTCCGGAAAGCACCACCATGCGCAAACCATCCAAGAATTGTTCAATAGCGAATGGAATGCCTGGCGTAAGAGCCTGGCTGCTGATGAAATTTCTCTCACCAAATATGCTGTATCGGTGCGACTCAAAGAGTTTCCTGTCTTTGTACGTCCCCCGATGGTTGGCTTGGAACAAAAGTTGGCCTGTGAAGTCCAATCGAAAGTATTAAATTTTCAAGAACAATTGTCCAAAGTAAGTGAACAGATAACCCATGAACCCAATTGAGTGAAAATGGAAAATCTCTTTGCCTACGGAACACTAATGTGTGAAGATATCATGACAGAAGTGACAAGATGTCATTTCTCTTATGTATCTGGAACTATCAGAAACTACAGTCGCCGGTCTGTGAAAAATGCACATTATCCAGCCATCATCTCCCATGAAGGAAGTCATGTTGAAGGTTTGATTTACATGAATGTATCCGATTCCGCATGGAAACGGCTCGATATCTTCGAAGGGGAGATGTATGCACGTCATCTCGTAGAAGTGGAGCTAAATGATGGCACCACGCTACCAGCACTGACCTATGTGGTGCAGACCGATTATTCGGACCTTCTTGAACCATCCGAGTGGGACTTTAAGAGTTTCCTTCGCAACAGCAAAGCAATTTTTCAGAAACACTACAAAGGATACCAATCACTGTAATATGCCTTCAAGTACAGAAGAAGCTATTTCCAACTCTCTGGAGATAGAACAACCCCATTTATTACCTCATATCCCCTACCTGCTCCAAGATCTTTGGGCTTTAGGCAGTTCTGTTGATCAAATCCTTGAAATTGTTGGCTCCCTCCCTCTATCTTCTGTTGATACAACGCTTCTTGATTTAGGATGTGGTAAAGGTGCTTTATCGATACAACTTGCAGCAAGGTATGGTTTCCACATTGTCGGTATTGACGCAATGACCACTTTTCTTGAAACTGCCAGAAACAAGGCTGAAGAATATCAAGTACCTCATCTGTGCCAGTTTGAAGAACAGAATATCGTCGAATTTATCTCAATTGAAAATCATTTTGATTTAGTAATTTTAGCATCGTTAGGAGGAATATTTGGGTCATTTGAGAGTACCATTGCTAAATTACGCACTCAGGTTCGCTCAGATGGTTATATACTGATTGATGATGGGTATCTTAGAGATCAAAACCATTTGAATCGAAAAGGTTATGAACACTATCGAGATCATGAAAATACCATTCGAGAATTGACGGCTTTCCATGATATTTTAGTCCATGAGGTGAACACAACTTCCACAAATAAAAAAATCAATGAGGACTATTTAAAGCTCATTGGCAAAAGATGCAGGGAATTAGGCCTGCAACATCCCGAATTGCAAAAAGACCTGGACGCTTATTTTCAATTGCAGGAAGAAGAATGCCATATATTGAACCACGAAGTTGAAGGAGCAGTATGGGTACTGCAAAAAAAAGAAATGCACCACAATACAGTCTAATTTCAAATGTCTTCCTCTTTGCCTTGACCGGTCTGTAGTAAGCTTTTACAATAGAGCAGAATGAGATATGATTAAGATGTAAGACATCAAGACATGTCTTAGTCACAGTACTACAGTTTGAAAATCAGAAGCAAAGAATCATGGCCACTGAAAGCCTTCAAGAAATTTACGCTGCCCACTTTTTAAAGTGGGAAAATTACCTTTCCAATATTTCACAAAAAATACGACGCGAACTCTATAAAAGTGGGCTCAAGTTTTCGCTCAAATCAAGAATTAAAACGATTGAAAGCCTGAACGTCAAAAGGATCCAATTAGAGCATCTGAATGCTGGTGGGAGTAAAAAAATAAAAGATCTGCTTGGCTTGAGAACGATTGTTCCTTTTCAAGAGGATGTTGAAAATATCATCACCATGCTTCAAAAAAAATTTGACGTTCTTGAAGTTGAAAGAAAATCTGAAAACTTATCCTATCGAGAATTTGCTTACGATTCTGTCCATTTGATCATTTCTGTTGATGATGGGGACTTTTTGTTTCCAGAACAATGCTTAAAATGTTGTGAAATACAAATTCGTACCATTCTACAAGATGCCTGGGCTGAGGTAGAACATGAATTGATTTATAAAAGTGATTTACGGTTTTACAATGAATCAACTAGAAAGAAACTGGCAGCTCTCAACGCGAATCTGACGTTATCCGATATGATTTTCCAGGAGATTAAAGATGCCCAAAAGGAATCCAGAAAATGGGGACAGGAACGTTTTCAGGAGTTGCAAAAACAAGCCGTCCAAGTCAATGCCGAGAGGATATCAAAATACATCATCAAAGAAAAAAAGCTCGATTCTAAAAAGAATTCCTCCAATACCAATGCAGTGGATAAACAGTTGGATCGTACTCTCACAGAAGCCCTGGAAAGCCATAATAACAAAAATTATAAAAAAGCCGTTGATCTTTATTCAAAAGCCTTGGACCTGCATCCTAATTTAAAGATTCGTTCAATCATTTACCATCACAGAGGAATGGCTCATTTTATGCTGCATTTAGAACGTCAGGCCCTTCAGGATTTCGACATCAGTTTTCAATGTGACTCTACCAATTATCGAGCGTTAAACAACCGTGCCCTGGTACTCAGACGAATGGGGCACATTACGGAGTCATTGGAAGATTTTAAACTTTCCCTGGAATTGAAAAAGAAGCAGCCAGAAGTCTATTATCTGAGAGCACAAACCCACTTTGAATTGGAAAATTACAACCAGGCTTTAAAAGATTTAAAAAAAGCCTTAAAACTCAAACCTACCTATCAGGAGGCAATTGAACTGATGCAACACATTTCTAATAAAATGGCAGACGATTCAGAAAATTCAGCATCACTTTGAACAATAATTAACCTGAAACAGGAGAAGACCATGAGTACGTACCAAGTCAATGCATTTGCTGCACAAACAGCCAGAGAAGCCCTTGAGCCCTTTCAATATGAACTTCCAGAAATTGGCCCGGAACAAGTGGATATCCAAGTTGAATATTCTGGTCTCTGTCACTCTGATTTGAGCATGCTGGACAATGACTGGGGATTTACCCAATACCCTTTTGTGCCTGGACATGAAATCGTCGGCAAAGTGATCAGAGTTGGTGAATCAGTGAAAGGTTTGTCAGAGGGTGATTCGGTTGGATTGGGATGGTTTTCTCAGAGTTGCATGCATTGTGATGAATGCATGTCAGGCAGTCATCATTTGTGTGGTGATATGGAACAAACCATCGTAGGTCGTTTTGGTGGCTTTGCTGATGTGGTCCGGTGTCACTGGGGGTGGGCCACTCCACTTCCCGATTCTTTGGACATGAGCAAAGCAGGACCTCTGTTTTGTGGGGGAATCACTGTGTTTAATCCGATTGTCAAATCCAAAGTACAGCCTACCGACCGGGTGGGAGTGATTGGAATTGGTGGACTGGGCCACATGGCCTTACAATTTCTGAATAAATGGGGCTGTGAAGTCACTGCCTTCAGTTCTTCTCCCGACAAAGAAGCAGAAGCTCGACAATTTGGTGCTCATCATGTTGTCAATTCAAGAGATGATGAGGCGATGCAACGCATTGCTGGCAGTCTGGATTTTATCTTGAACACCACCAATGTCACTTTGAATTGGCCCATGTACCTGAACATATTGAGGCCAAAGGGAATTTTTCATAATGTTGGTGCGGTCATGGAACCCATGCCGATCCCTGCATTTTCCCTCATTCCTGGAGAAAAGTCGGTATCTGGCAGTCCCTTGGGAAGTCCTGCCCTCACCAGAAAAATGCTGGAATTTTGTGCACGTCACGACATATTTCCCATGACCGAAGAATTTGCCCTCCATGATGTGAACAATGCTTTTGAGCATTTCAAATCAGGAAAGGCAAGGTACCGGATTGTCTTGAAGGTCTAACCAAGTTGTCACAGAGGCACAGGAAACCCAGAGAAAACATAAGTAAAGAAATTAATTGACAGGTTCAATCACAAATAACAAATCGCCTCGACTGACGGTTTGTTTGTCCTCTGGAATGATTCTTTTCACATGATAAAAAGAATCGGCCGGATAAAGCCATTCATTATCATTGCCTTGGAACGCTTCCAGAGATAACTCTTTGAAAACTTTCATGGACTCCAGCAGACATAATGTATGGCGGGCATCGATTTTTTGTCCCTCTTCGACAAACAAAGGATCATTGGGGGAAGATGCCCGGTAAAAAGCCCCGGTTTGAGGAGACAGGACTTTCAATTCTTTGGAATCCGGAATGGCAATGGTTTGCCGATCAATAGAAACGCCTGTGTCACCGGCATAGTGCTCAGTATTTTTCAGCAATTCCTTGGCATTGACACGCTTGAGAAAGTCCTTCAAAAAGCTGGTATCATAATCCCCTGATTGAAAAACTTTATCTTCTAGAATGGCTTTGGCTAATGCTAAATTGGTGGATACCCCTGTCACTCGGACTTGATTCAGATATGCGATCAAGTGCTCAATAGCATCCATTCGATCTGCTCCCCACCCAATAATCTGCACAATCAGGCTGTCATAATAAGGAGGGATTGTGCTACCAGTACTCACGGCAGAAATCACACGAATGTTTTCTGTTACCGGAAAAACGACTTCTGTCACTTCGCCAGGGTCTGGCAAAAAAGAAATCGTACCATCATGACCGATCTCTATTTTTTCTGCATTAATCCGCAATTCCATAGCATGCCCTGTAATGTCAAATTCCAAATCGGCAATACTTTCTCCAGAAGCAATCGCAATCTGTTTTTTGACCAAATCCACCCCAGATACCATTTCAGAAACAGGATGTTCCACCTGTAATCGTGTGTTCATCTCCATGAAGTATATTTTCTGATCAACCAGGTCATAAATAAACTCCACGGTACCAGCACCGACATAATCGATTTCTTCCACCAGATTGTAAGCATAAATACTCAGTTGATCACGTATCTCCTGAGGAATGCAGGACTCTGCTGATTCTTCAATCAGTTTTTGATAGCTACGCTGAACGCTGCAATCTCTCATCCCCAGTAATTTGGTATTCCCATGACTGTCTCGTAAAATCTGAACCTCCACATGGCGCATAGAGACAATATACTTTTCTAAATACAGATCTCCATTACCAAAAGCACTGAGGGCTTCTTGGGACATTTGTAAGAAAGTATCTGCCAGTTTTTCCGGCTGCTCCACCACACGGATTCCTTTGCCTCCTCCTCCATGAGTTGCTTTAATCAAGACAGGAAAACCTATTTCTTCGGCAATGGTTTGTGCTTGTGCGGGATCTGCCAGAGCGCCTTCACTTCCTGGAACAATGGGGACTTTCAGGAGTGTGGCTGTATTCAATGCATTAGACTTGTTGCCCATCAAATTCATACTCTTGGCAGAGGGACCGATGAAATTGATTCCATGTTCACGGCAAATTTTTGCATACATGGGAGACTCTGACAAAAAACCAATCCCTGGATGGATAGCGTCAGCACCTTCTTGCTCCGCAATCAAAATCACACTCATGGCGTTGAGGTAACTATCCTGTGGAGTACTTCCCCCAAGACAGATGAGACGATCATTTTCATGCAGTGACTGAGCCGGTTCGCTATCCATATCTGGATCTGACTGTACCAAAACTACCTCAATCTCTTCTTCATGGGCTGCTTGAATCAGACGATTCGCTGTACACCCTCTGGCATGTACCAAGAGCCTTTCAACAGGTCTGAGGATCAATCTTTCCTCAAACATGTCTTCCATTGGTTCATTCTTTTCAGGTTGAGGACGGTATTCTCCTGCCAGTATTCTGGAAATTACCTCTTGTACTGTCAATTGAGCCATCGGAATTTGAGGGTCAATCTCTTTTAGTTTTCCATCTACCGCTTCATCAAAAGGATTGTGTACCAACCCATCCATACTGCTTGGCACCGTAGAAAGATAATTGGACAAAACTGCATTTGTGGATAAATGGTTTTCTACGACCAACTGTCCTGCAAACGACATGAGAGTGCCAGAAAAATAGTAGGTTTTGACAAGACGATGAGTGACAAAACTGGCCTGGGCTCCCCCCATACAATCACGAAACCCAAAACAAATGACAGGCAGATCATTATCTTTAATAAAACGGGTAATACGGTCATTCAAGATGGACATGGAAAATAGAGCGCCTGCGCCTTCCTTCGTTTGCATACCACCAGAAGAAATGAACATGATCACTGGCAGCTGACGGGTGGTGCATTCTGCAAGAAGTTTACAGACTTTCTCACAACTGGCCATATCAAAAGAACCTGCCTGAAACTGTGAATTGCTGACGACCAATCCCACCTTATTTTTCCGTCTGCCATTCATGAAAGTGGCCACACCTGTGATAATTCCACAAGGAGAAACATCCTGGTCCAGTGTGTGCTCAATTGATTGTCGAAAACCAGGAAATCGGATTGGATCGGCTGTCATGCGATCCTTGAATAGTTCTTCAAAATCTTTGAAAAAATGATCCACCACTTGTTGGGAAGTAATGGGTTGTTTTTTATAATTCCTCAACAAATTCTGAATCAACAGATCTTTATAAGCCCGATCCAGGCGATTCCAAAAGTCCTTGATGCCAATATGCCTGGGCGTTATTTTGCCATGAAACTTCTTACCTTCCTGGTGAACTAGATTTAAGGAGGGAAGCAGAGTGGAAAAATAGTAGCGCACCAGACCAAACAAAGGTGGACTGAGACGCGGATAGGCCCGTTGCTTCCATTCACTGATCGTATGCATGATCTGGTCACAGTTTTTCTTAGTAATAAAAACCCGCAACCACTTGAAAAAACGTTCCTTGGCATCCGTTGCCTGCAAAGGAAGCGAACGTTTGTCAAATTCAGCCAACGCCAAATCAAATGAGCTTTCAAACAACTTTTCCACAGATGCCTGAGAAATTTGATTGGTTCCATTCAACTCACCTGCAATCGTCGTCAACTTTTCCATGACCCCATCGTATAGCAAGTCAAATAAAATGATATTTTGGAAATTTCTTCGGAAACTGTTCCACAAATACTCATTCTGTAACGCATCCAACAACGTCTGATTTTTCTCCAGGAAAGCAGTTGTTGGCTCAATGTTATTCAAATACTCATACAGTTGTATCAGATTTTCCCGTGCATTTTCTTTCCAGTAATTATACAGATACAAGAGGACTTCTGAGGTAAATTCCTTGACAGAATTTTCAAATCGTTCTCGAGGATCTCCTATGAAGAAGGCAACGAATTTTCCGCGCTCACTCTCTCTATTGTGGGCGGCTTCTACAAATCGCTTATATTTTTTATGCAACTCTTCATGATAGCGGAGCTCTACAGGTGTTTTTAACCAGCTTTTAAATTTTTCTTGCCGTGCTCTTGCCAGACGTTCTTGCAGCCGCCCTGTCGGAATCTTGAGATGACTGAGCCGTGAATAGTTTAGAATGGATTGACTGCTAATCTTAAGACGCAGCTTGAGATAGCGCAAGAGCCGATAAACATCTCCAAAAACATTCAGAATTCCTGTTGGAGTTTTATCGGTTACCCGATTGTCTTCTATCAAAATCTCAGAAGGATGGAGATAATGGTTCAGACTTTCCTGGTAATGTTCCCAAAAAAAGTTACCATGGCTCCGCAGCATATCTTTGGCATTGTTTTCCACGCACTCGACGGCACTGAAAATCGCATTTTGGAGATTGAAGAGTAAATGTGGTTCATTGGGAGTGTAGTCAATCACTCCATCGATGTACCCTTTCTCATACAGTTCAAATGCAGAAATACCAATGTATTTGGAGCATTCCTCCCAGGACAGGTTATGCTTGTGAGCAATATGGCTCAACCCTTTTGGATGAATGGTACTGAATACACCATCCCGGACAGATAATAAAATATTAGTGGTGGCCAGAGGAATCGCACCACCGCTGTATCCCTGACCAAAAACAATTCCAATCGTCGGCACCTCAATATTTGCCATTTCTGCAATAAAAAATGAAATGCTGTGTGATTGGTTTTGCAGGTTGGCTTCCACATCAGCAGCAGCCCCAGGAGTGTCCATAAAGGTAATGATTGGCATCCCATGAGACGCAAAAAAGCGAGCTTTTTCTGCCGCTTTTAAATGTTGTTGAGGATACCAGACCCCCGACTGAGTTTTGTGATTTTGAGCAATAAAGCCAAAGCGCCTTGTTCGATTGTTTGTCAGAAATTCAATCTCTGCCATATAAAATGCACCATCCTGCTCTTCCTCGATTAACTTTCCTCCTAATTTCTTAATCACTTCAGGAGCACTACGCCGTTTTTGATTTTCTGCTGGCAGTACACACTCCTGGATATAATCATCCACATCCAGCTTTTGCAAACGCTGAATATGCTCTTTAATGATCTGATCTGAAAGCACCCCATTGAGAGACGTTTCATCAAAAAAAGAAGGACGTTTTCCCGGTAACAACGACAAGTCATCAGACATTATCTCTGCTTGTAAAAATAACGAACGCTTTTCTTTGTTGGAAGAATGAGTCATAATTTATAGGAATATTGAAAGATTTGAAAAATTGAATAGCAAGAATTACATCCATGTAATTTTGAAGTGAAGTATCTTTTGAAAAAACATTAACTGAATAAAAATACCATTCTCTATGAAGAAAGTACAATATATCAATAACGATTTACTTTCCGCTCTTTCTGAGCAAGCCATTCACTCAGAAAGACGGCGCATGAACTATAATTTACACGAGCAGGAGGATATCGTACATCGGATGCTCAATGCGATTGAACCGGACAGTTATGTCCGCCCTCACCGTCATACAACTCCTCCCAAAGAGGAAACTTTCATCATCCTGCAAGGAAAAGGAGCCATTATTATTTTCAAAGAAGACGGTTCCATTGACGACATTTATCCGCTGGATCCTTTAAAAAATGAATGGGGAGTCGATATTCCAGCAGGAGCATTTCATACTGTTGTCTCCCTGGTTCCAGCAACTATATATTTTGAGATCAAATCAGGTCCTTATCTTCCACTTACGGATAAAGATTTTGCGTCGTGGGCACCTCCAGAAAAAACGATAGAAGCCGTTGATTACTTAAAGCAATTGCGTGATCAAAGTCTTGCCAGCATAGGAGCGGCAACTTCTTCCATCTTTTCCTGATCATATAAAATTTCCACCAGCTTCAGAGCAAACTCCAATGCTGTTCCAGGACCTCGGCTGGTGATACACATCCCATCAACAACTACTCGGGAGTTGACCTCCTCCTGGTTAGACAGTTGCTCCGTGAAATTGGGATGACATGTGGCTTTACCCGATATCAGGCCATGTGATTGAAAAACCACAGCAGGCGCAGCACAAATTGCAGCATGGTACCTCTGTTCCTCTTTTTGTTTTTTTAAAAGAGAGGTGAGCTCTGGGGAATCCCTTAAATTTTCAGCACCAGGCATTCCTCCTGGAATGGCAATCAAATCATAGGTTCGATTGGCACAATCACGGATGTGTTGATCTGCCACAAGATTGACCCCACGAGAAGCTTTCACCTGTAAATCATCACCAGTCGCAGCAACAGTCACTTCTGCTCCTGCTCTTCGTAATACATCAATCACACTGACAGTCTCTATTTCTTCTACACCGTCTGCAATCGGCACCAATACAGTTTTTGACATAAATACCCTCCAATACATCAATTATTGATTTTTCTGTTTACAGTGATTGTAGCATAACACCCCAAAAGCTCAATGGAATGTCTCTTGAATGTCTGAGATAAAGTAGTAGTTTCTCTTATAAAATACATCGACAGGCACACGGATTGCAAAAAACTTTAAAATTCACAATTCATTTTTTACCTGACAACAAAGAAATCATTATGAACTTTAAAGGACACATCACCGGAGGCATTGTCACAGGAGCTGCATTAACAGGCAGTGCCATTCTATTCAGCGAACCTTTAGGAGTACCAGCTCCTCCTTTAGTGTTGGTACAAATTTTTAGTATTACTGTATTCTTCAGCCTCTTTCCAGATTTAGACATCAGCTCCATCCCTCAACGTTGGTTCTTTCGTGCAATTTTTATTATTTTGCTGGGCTTGAGCTATTACGAGCACTATGAAGAAGCAACACTTCTAGCCTTGGTGGCAATCACTCCGCTGCTTGACCATCATCGAAGCTGGACCCACAACATCTTTTCGGTTCTTCTCTTTCCTGTTGTGATGGCAGGGATTTATGAATACCTTCTGATGAAAAAACAATTCTTCTATCAATGGTCCATGGACCAGTTGATTTCCCATCTCCACAATCACATCTGGCTGGTCATTGCCTGCATTGTCGGTTGGTACACACACCTCTGTCTAGATTCACTTCCCAAGTTCAAACAAAGTGGGCATCATTAAAATTCTTTCTTTTCCTTAAATATTGAAGTAATATTGTCTGCTAAATGCCTACTACTCTGTCAATTTTGATTTGAGCTTCCAATATCTTCTTTGATTCAATCAGAAAATTCTACTTGAATTCCATTGGCATTTTGATGTAAAAGTCTGTTTTTTTAAAAGGTGATTGTTCATATATCATCATTTTTTATTTTAATACGACATTGTCTTGAAAAAGTAACAATACTGTTATTCCTCTCTATTTTTATGGGAGAGCATGGGGGTGAAGGGATAAAATCATTGTTATTTTTTCAAAACAACTTTTCATGAATTACCTGTAATTTCTAATTAAAGGCAACGAAACATGGCAAAATCTCTGGTGATTGTGGAGTCACCGACCAAGGCCAAAACAATCAATAAATATTTGGGTTCCGACTTTCAGGTCATCGCTTCGGTCGGTCATGTCAAAGATCTGCCCAAAGACCGCCTGGGGGTCGATATTGAGAATGATTTTGAGCCGGAATATCATGTCATGCCTTCGAAAAAAACCGTTTTGAAAGACGTTCGAAAAGCAGCAAAAACGGCGAAAAAAATATATCTGGCCACTGACCCGGATCGGGAAGGTGAAGCGATTTCCATGCATCTAGCAGAAGAAATACAGCAGTATTTCAAAGGAGAAATACATCGACTGTTACTCTACGAAATTACTAAAAATGCAGTCATGGAAAAAATCAAGCAGGCAGAAGCGCTCAACCCTCACAAATATGAAGCACAAAAAGCCAGGCGTGTGCTGGATCGTCTGGTCGGATATCAAATCAGCCCATTACTCTGGAATAAAGTTCGCTTCGGCTTGAGCGCGGGACGTGTGCAGTCGGTGGCCGTGCGTTTGATATGTGAACGTGAGGAGCGTATCAGACAGTTCAAATCCGTTGAATACTGGAAAATCACAGCCCAGGCCATTAATAAAGATCAAAAAGAATTTCAAATTAAGCTGACTCAGCAGGATCATAAGAGCATTACCATTGGCGATGAAAAAACCGCTCATGCCATTGTGGAGCAAGCACAAAAAGAAAAATTCATTGTCAGTAAAATCACTAAAAAGAAACGCTCACGCAATCCAGTCGCTCCTTTCATCACATCAACCCTGCAACAGGAAGCTTCTCGCAAACTCGGTTTTACCAGTGCCCGTACCATGCGAATTGCCCAGCAATTGTACGAAGGCGTCAGTGAAAAAACAGGAGGGCTGATCACTTACATGCGAACTGATTCATTACGGACCTCAGAAACGGCACTGACAGAAGTCCGTAAAATGATCACAGATACATATGGCAAAGAATACTGCCCTAAGAAACCTCGTACTTACAAAGTCAAAAAATCGAAAAAAGTGCAAGATGCCCATGAAGCCATTCGTCCAACGACCATGACGTATCCTCCTAAAAAAACTCGTGCTTTTTTGGACAAAGATCAACAAAGGCTTTATGAACTCATCTGGAATCGATTTGTGGCATCTCAAATGGAATCTGCTGTATTCGACCAAACCCAGATTGAAATCACTTCGGGAGCCTTGCTATGGAGAGTGTCGGGATCTGTTTTAGTGTTTCCTGGTTTCCTCAAAATTTATGAAGAAGGCAAAGATGATCTGGGCCAGGAAGACAATGAGCAGCAACTGCCTGCTCTCCAAGAGGGGGAGATTCTCACCATCAAAACAATCACCCCCACTCAACACTTCACAGAGCCTCCGCCTCGTTATAATCAAGCAACCTTGATTAAAGAGCTCGAAGAAAAAGGAATTGGGCGTCCCAGTACATTTGCCACTATCATGGAAACCATCACCAAGCGGGAATATGTCGAAAGAATCAAAAATCGCTTTCACCCTACCTCGATTGGGATGCTCGTCAATCAACTGCTGGTTGAGAATTTTCCTGATATTTTAGATGTAAGTTTTACCGCACAACTGGAAAATTTCTTGGATGACGTAGAAGAAGGGACGGCTGATTGGATATTGGCTATGAAGAAATTCTACAAAGGGTTTAAAGCAGAGCTGGAAACAGCCCAAACCTCGATGCGAGATGTGAAAAAACAAGAAATCCCAACAGACATTGAATGCAGTAACTGTGGTAGTATGATGGTCATTAAATGGGGTAAGAATGGTGAGTTCCTCGCCTGCTCCAATTACCCTGAGTGTAAAAATACAGCAGAATTTCAACTCAATGCTGAGGGAAAACCCGAAATTGCCAAACCAGAACTGAGTGACATCCAGTGTGACAAATGTGGAAATTTGTTCATGATCAAAACAGGACGCTATGGAAAATTTCTGGCCTGTTCCAATTATCCTGAGTGCAAAAACACAAGACCCCTGGAAGAAGCTGAAATCACTCCTGTTGAAGGAAAGTGCGAGACCTGTGGCTCTGGATTGGTAAGGCGTACAGGACGCTATGGTCCCTTTGTTTCCTGCATCAACTATCCTGAGTGCAAATATATCCAGAAGAAAGCACAGGTTGATACAGGAATCGCCTGTCCCCAGTGTGAAAAAGGAACTTTACTGGAGAAAAAATCCAGGAGAGGCAAAGTCTTTTATAGTTGTTCAAATTATCCCAAATGCCAGTATGCTCTTTGGAATCCTCCCGTAAAGGAAACTTGTCCTCAGTGCAGTTTTCCTATTTTGGAAGAAAAACAAACCAAGAAAAATCATGTTTTCAGATGCCCCCAGCCTGATTGCAATTATGTTCGTGAATATGAAGAAGAGGAAGCAATATGACAACTCCAGCCAGTGAACCCATGATTATCAAAACTTTTCCCGTTGGCCCACTTCAGTGCAATTGTACTATCTTGGGAGATCCTGTTTCCAAAAAAGCGATGGTGTTTGATCCAGGGGGAGATGCTCAGCGCATTTTGGATACGGTGGATTCTTTAGGATTGCAAATCACTCATATCATCCACACACACGCCCATTTGGATCATTTCATGGCATCGGGCGAAATTAAGAAAGTAACTGGTGCTCCATTGGCACTTCACAAAGATGATAAGATGCTTTGGGATAATTTAGAGGGACAATGCAGTCTCTTTGGCATTCCTTATATCCCTGCTCCTGCTCCTGATCATTGGTTGGAGCATGAAGAGGATTTGCAGTTGAATCAACTCACAGGCAAAGCACTCCATACCCCGGGACATTCACCAGGCTCCATGAGTTTTGTGTTTGAGGAGGAAGATATTTTGATTGCAGGCGATACTCTGTTTCAAGGCTCCATTGGTCGTACAGATTTATGGGGAGGCAGTTTCCCCACCATTGAAAAGTCGATCCGCAACGAAATCTATGTTTTGGACGAAGCCATTGAAATCATCACCGGACATGGCCCCTCCACCACCATTGGTAATGAAATGCGCTACAATCCGTTTGTTCCCTACAAGAAATCAAGCTACTTTTCTTAAAAGCTATCAGGGGGAGCTTCAAGAAAATACTTTTTTGGAACACTATAGTAACTCTAATGTACTTCCAATAGTATGACTTAAAACGGGATTTGGTACTAGGAATTCGCTTTCGGAGAAGAGTTGATCTTATTTATTTGATATTTGGGAGGGTGGTAACGTTTCCGACAGTTCAAAGCCAGCACGCAAAGCGTCGAGATTCAAATCAAGAAAACCTTTTGGGGCATGATGACGGGTTGCCTTTTCCAGAGTGTCCTGATCGCAAAAACCTCCTAACCCGGCAAGAGCCCCCAGAGCAACCAAGTTCGCTACTCGCTTACTACCCAGCTTTTGAGCAATCGATGTCAATGGGAGCGAATGCACCTTATATTTTCCCTTTGGTTTTGAAGAAACCCGTTCACTATCAACGACAATCAAACATCCTTTACCGATGATATCATCTGAAACACCTATGGCTAATTCATCAAGGATCAACAAATAATCTAAAGCTGTCGCCAGTGGATAGTCTGCTGTTTCCACACTAACCACTAAATCTGAACGACTCAATCCACCACGAGATGTGGGTTCATAGCTTTGTGATTGAGCAATTTTCAATCCTTGACTGATCAATGCTGTTGCCAGAATACGAGTGACCAATATTAATCCTTGTCCCCCGCTACCACTAAATCGGATTTCAAATTCTTTCATGTGTTCATCGCTTTTTGTAGTTTCGACATTTTATGCTGGTGACAGGCATCCAAGTATTCAACCCTGTCATTCTTTGCCAATATTCCTGTTGTTATATCCCTTGGCTTAAATGGCTCGTCCACTTGGTTACCATAGGAATCAGAACGATAATTAGCTTTTTGGCTGAGTACCATTTCGGCTGATTCTCCAAGTTCGTTTTTACGGCCATAGATTTCTGTGCAATCAGAAAGAATTTCGAGAAAAGAGAACCCTTGATGGCTTATTCCTTCTTTCATCAGATCTTTCAATGCGGTAACATGCATAGTGATTTCACGACCAACCAGGCTTGCTCCAGCACCAATTGCTAAAGCACAGGCATCAAAGACTGGTTCGTAGTTGCCCAACGGGGTTGTTGTGGTAAAACGATCATTACTGGTTGTTGGTGAAACTTGACCACCCGTCATACCATAGGTCTCGTTGTTCAACATCAAGCAGGTGAGATTCAGGTTGCGCCGGCAGGCATGAATCAAATGGTTTCCTCCAATTGCCAGACAATCACCATCACCGGTGATGACAATCACTTCCAAGTCAGGTCGTGCTAATTTCAGTCCTGTGGCATAGGCCAGCGGGCGACCATGAGTTGTGTGTATGGTATGTGCGTCTATATAAGCGCCGGTTCGTCCGGAGCAACCAATACCACTGATAATGGCCAATTTATCTTTTGATATACCAAGTTCGTGGATTGCCCAGAGCAACGCACGTAAAGCAATACCATGTCCACAACCCGGGCACATGAAATGCGGGAAAAGATGTGTCCGCAAATAATCACGTATATCAAATCTCTGGATATTTTCTTCAATCATTTGGATACCAACTCTTGTATTTTTTCGAAAATCTGTCCTGGGGCAATTGGTTCCCCATCGAAACGGTTGATTGGAATAACACGGGTGGAATCAGAACAATGACGCTCTATTTCTAAGTTCAACTGACCTGCGTTCATTTCGGGAACTAACACAGCTTTAGTGCCTTTGGCAAGAGAACAGAAAACTGTCTCAGGAAAGGGCCATAAAGTAATCGGGCGAAACAGCCCAGCTTTAATTTTTTTTGCACGTGCTTGTTTGACTGCGCGCTTGGCAGCTCGTGCTGTTATTCCATAAGCCACCACCAGCAATTCGGCATCTTCACATTCGAATGCTTCATAACTTTCAACTTGTTGACGATGCTGATCCAACTTACCAAGAATTCGCTGGATAAAACGTTCGACCTGGCCAGGATCTTGAGTAGGAAAACCAGATTCTCCATGATGCAGTCCGGTAATATGAGTTCGGTATCCATCTCCCGGACGAGGCATAGGAGGTATACTGTCTTCAGTCATTGCATAGGGCTGAAACCCTTCTTGAGGTCCACTGGCCCATTTACGTTCAACCAATTTCCGATTGTTTGTTTGACTGAGGTCAATGGTTTCGATCAGATGACCAATCGTTTCATCAAACAGCACAACCACTGGTACTCTCAAGGTTTCACTCAAATCAAATGCACGGATTGTTTGTTCATAAATTTCTTTTACCGAGCACGGCGTTAAAACAATAATGGGATGATCTCCGTGAGTTCCCCAGCGAGCTTGCATGACATCCCCTTGAGCTGGTCGGGTTGGCATCCCGGTACTTGGGCCGCCACGCATCACATTGATGATAACACAAGGGATTTCTGTTGCTGCAGCAAAACCTAGATTCTCCTGTTTGAGAGAAAACCCTGGACCACTGGTAGCAGTCATTGCTTTGACACCACCTATCGATGCTCCCACTACGGCCCCCATGGAGCCAATCTCATCTTCCATTTGAATGAAGGTCCCGTCTACCTTTGGTAACTCAAGGGCCATACGCTCAGCGATTTCAGAGGAAGGGGTAATCGGATAGCCTGCATAGAAACGGCAACCAGCAGCAATCGCTGCCACAGCACAGGCATGATTACCCTCTAGATTTTCTAATTCATTTTCTGGAGATATTGACATAGTGAATGATTCTACTTAATTAACAGCTGGTGTGTGAATATTGATAGCAAAGTCAGGGCACAAGCGTTCGCATACCCGGCATCCAGTACAAGCTTCTGGTTTGATTAGTGTGGCGATTTGCTGACTATCGAGCGCCAGGCAGCGTTCAGGACAAAATTTGACACAGATGTCACAACTTTTGCACCAGGCCGCATTGATTTCAACCACCGCTTGATTCTGTTCAACTGGCCATATTTCCAGGGGGGATGTGACTGCTGTGACACTATTTTCCAATTGGGTTTGTTTATCAAAATTATCAATCCATTCCCGACCAGTATCGAAGGCCATTAGGTTTGCCTCCACAGTTTTTGGTGGGACAAAGCGGGCAATAATCGATTTCCAGTTATCCACTTCAAAATCCAGCGTGGTGGATAGTGCCCCAAGTAAAATGGTGTTAGCGGCCTTGGGCACTCCTAGTTCCTTCGCCATGGCAACTGCATCCATTGCAGAACTATTGGGAACCTGGTTGATCACTTCTTCGACACTCTCTTGCACATAGCCTGAGGTTGCATACCTACGGCGGTCACGGCAAGCAAAAGGGGGAACAATACGTTGAGTATCTGCGATAAAAACACCTTTCTCAGGGTTAAGATAAGACAACCAGCGCAGCCCCTCTGCCCATTCCAAGGCCACTAATATGTCTGCATTGCCCTGAGGAATAGTGGGAGAAAAAACTTTTTTGCCAAAACGTACATGACTGAAAACAGAGCCTCCACGTTTGGCCATGCCATGAACTTCGCTTTGTTTCACGTCAAACCCCTGTTCCTGACAAAGGGCTGCCAGTACTTTCGACAGCATAATAACCCCTTGACCTCCCACACCAACAATCAGCACATTAGTGGTAATTTCCTGCAATGGGGCCTCCTTTAACGACTCATCAGTTTGTGCATTGATCATATTTGATTCAGACATAGCAACCATCAATTAGAAACCAGTTGAATAGCGTTTTCAGAACAAACTTGTGCACACAAGCTACAGCCCATGCATTGATCAGGATTAATATATACCTTGTGATGTCCATCATACAATTCATCGCTCCAATGAATTGCCGGACAACCAAGATTCATGCATCCTTGACATGCGGTACAGGCTTTCGAGATGGCCTCATAGGGTGTGCCTTTGATTTTCTGTGGATCGAGTACACAAGGACGATCGGAAATAATGACAGAAACGCCCCTAAATTTAATCGCCTCGTTCAGCATTTGGTAGACATGGCCTAAATTATAGGAATCTGTCTTGCGTACCCATTTAACACCAACAGAGCGAACTAGTTTTTCGAAGTCGACCCGCTCCACTTTTTCACCCCTCAGCGTTACCCCAGTACCAGCATGTTCTTGTCCACCAGTCATTGCTGTTGTATGGTTATCCAGTAACAAAACTGTGATATTAGCCTGGTTGTAGACTGCATCAATGAGAGGAGGGATGCCAGCATGGAGAAATGTAGAATCGCCAATGGTAGCAACAATTGGCCGAGTCTCGTTTCCAGCCTTAGCTATACCGACAGCGTTACCAATACTTGAACCCATCGCAACCGTCGTATCCAACGCATGCAGAGGTTCCATCACAGCCAGCGTGTAACAGCCAATATCTCCTGCAACTCTCGCATTAATCGCACGCAGAGCCATATAACTACTGGAATGCGGACAACCAGCACAAAGTAAAGGAGGTCTGGGCATTGGTGGAATTTCCATGACTGTTTTTTTAGAAGTAGGCTCCAGTACACCCACTTTCTCGAAACACTCTCTTACCAGTTCTGGTGAAAATTCTCCCACACGCGGAAAAAAGGCTTTCCCTTCTACCTCAATACCCAGCAAACGTATCGCATTTTCCAATACGGGCTCCAGCTCTTCCACCACAATGACCCGATCTACCGATTCACAGAATTCCCGTACCTTTTTTTCAGCTAGAGGGTAAGAAGAGGCCAACTTCAATATACTGGCTGAAGGCAGCACCTCTTTCACGTAGGAATAGGATGTACCAGCAGTGATAATACCAATTTCCTTAGAGCCTTGCTCCCAACGGGTTAACTCAGATTGATTAAAGTATTCAACGAGCGCTTTTTCCCGTTCGAGTAACAGAGGATGACGCATTCGGGCATGTAAGGGAATCATGACGGCCTTTTTCGGATCGCTCAAAAATTCCCTGGGTTCCTGTTCTTGACGCTCTCCCCCTTTTACCAGGCTGCGGGTATGAGAAAGCCTGGTGTTGCTGCGCAATATCACAGGGGTATCGAATTGTTCACTAATATCAAAAGCAAGGCGAGTATAATCAAGGGCTTCCTGAGCATCTGCCGGTTCCAGCACTGGTGCCATTGCCAGCTGGGCGTAGAGTCGAGTATCCTGTTCATTTTGAGAGCTATGAATACCTGGATCATCACAAACTGCTATCACTAATCCAGCATTCACCCCAATGTAGGTCTGGGACATCAAAGAGTCAGCAGCGACATTAAGGCCCACGTGTTTCATTGCCGCAAAGGCTCGCACTCCAGATAATGCAGCACCGGTGGCAACATCATAGGATACTTTCTCATTAGTGGCCCATTGCGCTTCAATATCTTCTACTGGATAGGTAGCCAGACTTTCTAATATTTCAGTACTTGGAGTCCCAGGATAGGCAGATGCCACTTTAGCTCCAGCTTCCCAAGCACCGCGAGCAATGGCTTCATTCCCCATCATAGGAACCACTTGGGGTGTGACAGAACTTTCCTTGACTTTCTTGGGTGGTGGCGGTGATGTTACCGCTATTTCAGTAGTTTTTGACATTTTTACACCAGTATTGAGCTGTACGGTTTACTATCCAAGCGAACATCTTCTTTAAACAAAAGGATAAGAATACTACATAATTTTTTAAAAAATCACAATAGGAGACGTCTGAATAAGTGACGTGATCACCACTCATCTATGGTAATGATGCTGAGATGAGGAGACAAACCGCTTCGAGATATCAGCTCTTAGGTCTGGGCAGAAGCCTTCACTCGAATAGACAGTTCGTCCAATTGGTCCGTATCTACAGAAGAGGGAGCATCTGTCATCAGACAAGCAGCCTTCTGAGTTTTGGGGAAAGCAATCACATCTCGAATCGAATCGGTATTGACCAAAAACATCATTAAACGATCAAATCCCAAGGCAATTCCTCCATGAGGGGGGGCTCCATAAGAAAGGGCATCCAGCAGAAATCCAAATTTGGCTTCTGCTTCTTCTTTACTGATTTGCAGTAGTTCAAACACCTGACTTTGGATATCTTGCCGATGGATACGAATACTGCCACCACCTAACTCGACTCCGTTGAGGACCACATCATAAGCAATCGAACGAATTTTTCCAGGATCAGAATCCAAATACTGCTCCATATCCTCTAAATTCGGCATGGTGAAAGGATGGTGCAGCGATGTGTAGCGTTTGGCTTCAGTATCATATTCCATGAGAGGAAATTCGGTAATCCAGGCAAAGGAAAACTCATTTTCTGGGATCAACTGGCGCCGCCTGGCAATTTCTTTGCGTAAATTGGCCAATGAATCAGACACAATCTTTTTCGTATCCGCACAAAATACAATCAAATCGCCCACTTTCATTCCTGTCCGTTCTTCCACCGAGCGTTTGTGCTCATCAGAAAAGAA
>JANQHV010000636.1 GCA_028282505.1 SAR324 cluster bacterium
CTGGAATCCGAGCAATTCTGCTCTTTCAGCAATCTGATCGGTTTTCAGTCGGAGAGTCTCCGCAATGTCAGGTAATTTCCAGTCCAATAGTTGGGTCAATGCTGCTTCCACAATCGGTGACAGCAAAAAGTTACTGGCCTCCCCCACATCGAACCGGCGGACTCCCGGTTGATAGTCATCTCGATAATCAACCAGTCTTGAAAAATCCTCAGATCCTGCCCGATTCATCCAGTTTTCTTCCAGTGGTGTTCCCTCCTGCCATTGAGGAGCAATGTAACAGAAACCAAAACTGTAGGGGCCGAGTAACCATTTGTGGGCCGCTGTGGCCACAAAGTCGGGTTGAATTGCTTGGATTGAAAAAGGCAGGGCTCCTATAGATTGTGTCCCATCAATCACCAGAGCTGCTCCATGGTCTCGACAGGCTTTGCCAATCTGCACCAAATCCAGCAAAGTGCCATCGGTCCAATGACAATTGGGCACGGCTACGATGGCAGTATTTTTGTCGATAGCTTCAATAACCGCTCGTGTCCAGTCATGATCTATTGGTCTTTTGACCGTTTGAATCTGCCCTTTCTTTTCATGAGCCATGCGTTGCCAACTGTAAATATTCGAGGGAAACTGATCTTCAATGACCACGATGCTTTCTCCAGAGGAAATGGGTAGATTTTTGGCAGCCAGCGCAATTCCATAAGAGACAGCAGGAATGATGGCCACATGTTCGCTGGAACAATGGATCAGTTGGGCAAACAGGGCTCGCACTGTTTCCACATTTTTAAAAAAATCAGCCGGTGTGATCTTCCAGGGAAGTCCTTTGGCATGGAGTGCTTCTTTGCCGCAAGCTTCTGCTTTTTTCAGGAGTGGCGCAGTGTAAGCGCAGTTCAGGTAGGCAATGTCATCGGGGATACTGAATAATGCTCGTTGATTGGGAATCATGGTAAATCTCATTTCAGGGGTTCAGATAGTTTTATGGGACGCAGATGTACGCTGATTGACCGGATTTTAAGGACTATACTCTTACGCCAGTTGCCGTATAAGAAAACAAAAACCCTCTTATTTAAAATTAAACCTTTTATACTGCCTCGTAGACGTCTTTCAACATCTGTTGCAACGCTTCTTGTTCGTCTACGAATTGATCTATCCGTTTTGCAAGAGATTTGGCAATCTCGAATTCTCGGAGCAAGATCCATTGACCAGTCGCCGGTAAAGAGAGCACATCTTTTTCTTGCTCAACTTCTACACGTTTACTCCTTTGTAACTCAGGAAGTAGGGCGGATTCTTTACCAAAATAAAAACTATTTTGATCCTTAATAATAAAGGCTTCGAATTCAGGAAGGTAGATTCTTTTCACCCACTTGGTAATTCCCCGGTTTAACTCAGAAAGACTGTCTGCCACATGAACTTCAATCAACAACGCTTTTGTGTTGTTTGTCATTGATTGCTCCCTTTCTTAATCAACCAAGAATCTCCAATATTTCATTTTTTAATACTTAAATGAAGAGTTGGAAATGTTGTGTAAATCAAGCTTAACATCGTAATAATATCTTATGTCTAAAGGAGGGACTCAGCAACTTTCGATGCTGCCTTTAACGCAACCTGCATTATAGATCCTTTTTCTTTATTAATTGCTTGTGTAAATGTCTCTCCCCATCTTTTTGCTTTTCCAGCCTCTTGAGCACTTTTCATCTCCTCTTCGATTTCATTATCCCTACTGCCTGATACTACTTTGTCTAATACCATAGATACCTCTGTAGCACCACGTTGCTCAAGCAAACCTTTCAAGCCCTTTATAATTATTTCTTGGTCTCGTACTAAGGAAACACGTCTCTTAAAATAAAACGTTTCAGAGATAATGCCGTCATTAAATTGTTTATCAAGAATATCAATGGTCTTAGTAAAAGCTACCAGTTCAGCTTGAATTTCATCTAAACTCTTGTTCATTTTTTTACTCTCTTAGAATTTAATTGTTTTCAATTACATAAATTGCTACTTCAAAAGTAGCTTCAATAGCCATCTGTGTTTCAGACATAGACTCATCACGTATTATTTTCAATATTATTTCGCCCCAACCCTGTGCATGTCCTAATTCAGCGGCCTTTTTCAGATTCTCGATAACTAAATTCTCATCGCATTTTTCTTGTTTAACAAGCCTTAAGACTTTTGATAGTAAATCAATACCATATGCAGAAAGATGATCCTGGAAATGCTTTAACAGTAATTCATGCTCTCTAATCATAGACAATCTACTTTTAAAGTAAAACTCAGGTGTTAATTTTCCATCTGAATATTCATCGTACATACTTTTTAGGCCATCCCTAAATGATTCCAGTTTAGCTTTCATTTCTATCAGATCTTTCTTTTTTAAACACCCTGGAGGATATATTTTTCTATCAAAATTCTTTTTTATATTGATCTCATTCATCGTCCGATTCCAAAGATTATCAAAGTCACGAAGAATCCAACGATCAAATAAACTATTTGAAAAATGATACTTATTATGGTCATTTTTTTTTAATATTCCCAAGGATACAAGTTCGTCTATGTATTTCAAAGTAGGGATCTGACCAGCAATTATTGGAGCCACATTTTTTGTCAAATTTATCAAATGTTGACTTTCCTTAGGTTCACTAGAATTAACCAAGTTTAGTAATATAATCTTTTGAATGGGGTGTAATTCACTGAAGTCAGAAGTAAAAAAAGGAGAAAAAGTCTGTTGTTCAATTATACTTTCAATTACTTGGGTCAACCTAAGTACAGGATGTGCATCAAAAATGTTGCCACAGATTTGCTGAATATAAAATGGAATTTTATTTGAGACTTTTATTATCTCATCAGCTAAAGAGTTATTGTTTTCGAGAAAATGAATCGGATTTTCTATTTTTTGCTGATCTAACCAAATCAAACTTTTAGCATCCTCATTATCAAACTCCCTTAAGAAATAAGTTTGAAAATGTTCCAACAAGCTTGGTGCATGATCCAAATAGGATAGTTGTCTGATTCTTGGTGGACTTACTATGACAACTCTTAAATTAGTTATTGAATCAAATGTCTCTTTTAGATCTGCAAGGAAATCTACTTCAATTTTTGAAAAGTGAATAAACACCTCCGGTTCATCAATTAATAATAGAATGTTTTTTCTCTCATTAGAAGAATTCCTGTAGGTACTACAAAGTAACCTTATTATTTCATTACAAGCAGTTAGTTTTTCTACTTCATTCCAATCTATCTTTGACAAAACCTCTTTGTTTGAGAATTGTAATAGTCTTCTTTTAGCTTGATCTGTCGAACGCACTCCCTGAAGATTCCAGAGCAGGCACAGATTATGTTTATAATGATCTTCCTTTTTACATAAATATTTTATTTGATGACAAAAAGAAGTCTTTCCCATACGTCTGGTTGCCAAGAACAATATTAACTTATGTTGAGAATCCAAAACCTTTTGCAGGTCCTGTCTTCTTCCGTAAAAATTGTCTCCAAAGACAGGATTACCAGCAATATATGGATTAACAATATTTTCCATAATAATTACTTATGTTGTTGTGGATTGTTGCGTCAAAAACCTATTATGAATCGAAGAATCAATAATATAAATATTTCTTTCCAATGCATAATTCATTAATGTAAAGCAGAGTTTTTGGATTTCGTATGGTTTTCCCTTGGTTTCCTCTAAAATAGAATTTATGACTTCTTCTTTCCAGTGTACAATCTCTTCAGAAGGAGTTATGATTAATTGTCGTGCTTCTTCAGTGGAAAGTTGTGAAAGAGGAACTTCGATCATAAAATTGAAGGGACTGCTTCTGTCCCATATATCAAGATTTCCTCCAGCGGCAATAAGTCTGAGATTACTAATAGTTTCACTTTGCATGAAAATGGAACGAAATTCTTCTTTTAGACTTAAGTCAAACTCATTGATTTTATCGAATTCGTCCATAATAAACACAAATAGTATTTGGCTAGGCAATTCCTTACTAAGGTATTGATTTATTTGATAAAACAAATCGACAAAATCATCAGAACAGTTTGCTTTTTTTGCGACTGGTTTGAAATCAAACAATTTCTTAGAAAGATGATTCAACTGATGAAATTGATTAATTAATTTTTGAGTTGAATTTAGAAATTCTTTTGTGATTGATTGAAAGAAGTTTTCTTCCGTTGTGGTTTGAAGATCAATCCAGATCGTCTCATAAATCCGATATCGTGTTTCTATGTCTTTTATTCTTTTTGTGAGTCTTATTAATAGTGACGTTTTCCCAGATCTTCGTTCCCCTAAAATGTAATAGTGATTGTATAAAATACCTCTCATAACTTTTCTAATGATGTTTTTTCTGCCAAAAAACATAAGTTCGCTGTCTATGATGGAGCCAACTATATAAGGATTATTTCTGTTAACACGTTGAAGTTGTATAGGTTGTCGAAATTGGTTCAATGCCAATAAAGTAGTCTCCTGCCACCAATCTTGGTCCTTTTCCAAGCGATCTATTAATTGAGAATATACGACAGCCTCAGTGTCATATTTAGAAAATATTTCCTGTGATGCTAGGTATTCTTGAAAACCCCGATAGGCAAAACTTATTTCGGTCTGGCCTTGTTCGTTAAACCCTTTTTCCACCAACAGGCCCGTGCGTTCCTGGATAACGCTCAAAAATTGATCGAGTTCATCTTCTTTAATCTTTTCACCGCTAATCTCTCTGCAGGCACTCATCAGCACTTTTTCCAACACTTCCGCTTTGGAAATGGACTTGAAATGGTTTTCCTGCATGTACCAGGCAATGCGCTGCAAGATTTGTTTCTTTTCCTGAACCGACAGCATGTCCAAAAATGGGAACTTAACTTCTTTGGTACTATCCCATTGCTCAATGAGGATTTCGATGCAATCTTGGTAAAGCAGGTAAGTTTGATCTGGAAGTCGCACTTTGATGTAATGGACCAACGTGATCAAAGACAGCAGCATGGGGTTGATTGCTAATTGACGGATGCGTTCATTGTCAAGGATCACTTTGAGCAATTTATCGCCTTTTTGCTTGTTTTGTTGGTTGATGAATGTTTTTTCATCTTCCTTTTTACCATAGGATTGAAAGCGAGCCAGGTTCTCGTACCATTTGTAAATAAAGTCACGAATGTGGTTCGAGGTCAGTTTTTGGATCGTGTAGCTGTCAAATCCGGCATCTGCCAGTTGGTTGCTGTACCCAGTAATACGGCTGGTTACAATAAATTGGTTCTCTGGATAGTTGGCGATTAAGTTTTTGACCTTTTCAGCCAAGCATTGCCGAGTGTCTCTGGAGGCTAATTCGTCAAAAGCATCTAACAAAATCAATAAATTACCATCCTTCAGTTGTTTTTCTAAAAAGCCTTCCGGAATGGCTTGCTCAAGATTGACTTCGATCTCTCCTTTGATGGCAGAAATCAGTGTTTTCTCTGCAGGCCAGCCTTTGATATCATGAAATTTATTCAAACGAATCAAAATGGGGATTTGCTTTTCCACTTTGATGGTCGCTTTCTTGCTTTCTCCTGAGAACCAATAAGCGGTCTGCAAGGCCAGATATTGCATCAAAGTGCTTTTACCAACTCCCGGATCGCCCAGGATAATGATCCTTTTGTCTCTGCCAATCACCTCTTCCAATGAATGGGATCTGCCCTCATAGGCTCCGCTGGGCATACTAAGGCTGATGTAGATCTCATTCAATTCCATAACTTGCAGTGGGTTGCTTTTGGCACCCGCCAGGGTGAAAGGCAACACAGAAATGAATTTATTGGCATTGATCATCCACTGGAGGTAGTCTTTTAAAAAACGTTTATTGTGAGTTAAATTGATGAGTACGCTTTTTAGTGTTTCCCACACACAATAGACAATTTTTTTCAAGAAAGGAAAGAGGAGTGCCGTTAGCACGGCAGTCATGATGGCAATCGTGCCTTTTTCGAGTCCATTTAGCCAATCAATGAGTTCTTGAAACATGGGTTTTCTCTTCCTTTGATTAAATTTTCCTTTCTGCGAATAACAAACAACCTTCTTTGCAAAAAAAGACACATAACCTTTTGAAGAGGTTTTAATGGATTTTCGCTGCTTTGTCCAATGCAAAGAGAAAGTAATAGAGCGATTGGGATGAATTTGTTTTTTGTTGAATCTCTCTTTCAGAGTGCTGTGGTGGTGTTCATTGAGGCTCATAGGGCTTCGTGTTGCTCCACCCCATGCTATTATGACAAGCTCCGTTGGAGCAATCCCCAAAACCCATGATTATGCTGGAATGTTGAACCAGCAGTGATACACTAAAAAATTTAATATATGATACTGTTCTAATGTCGCTAAGAAACTCGGCGATCCATTTAAGGCGAAACAATTAAATCAACACCTGACCAAACCCCTCCCTGTCTCTCCTTACCAAGGGGAGGAGATCGTTCCTTTTCTAGTTTGTAGGAGAAACCCGGGAAAGTTTTGTCCCGGAATAAGTTGATAGCCAAAACTCTATTGAACGATGAGTAGATCGAGACTTGGAACCAAAGGAAGAAATTAGAAAAGTAAAAAATGGCCAAATTTTTCAATACAGCGGGACCATGTGTACCGGAAGATCATTATATGGTTGACACCAAAGAACGTTTTACCAATGTTGGTGAGTTGATTGACCAAAAAAAATATTTCATTTTACATGCTCCCCGGCAGACTGGCAAAACTACCAACATGATCCAATTGGCCAGGCAACTCAATGAGGAAGGACAATACATTGTTTTGTATCTGAATGTCGAAGCCGGACAGCCTTTGCGGAATCAAGTGGATCGAGTTAATAATTTAGTCATCAGTGCATTTGAGCGCATGGCAAAAATTTACCTTCCTTCAGAATATCGCCCTTCCGAAGATTGTTTTAAGATTCGGGCTATGGAAGAAGGGATTGGTGAGTTTTTGAGCAACTGGTGCCTGGAACTCCCCAAGCCCTTGGTTGTTTTTATGGATGAAGTGGATGCTCTCATTGGCGACTCGCTCATTTCGGTACTTCGTCAATTACGAGGCGGTTATGCCAATCGTCCTCGTGCCTTCCCTCATGCTTTGTGTTTGATTGGCCTGCGAGATATGCGGGACTACCGTATTTTTTCAGATGAAACCCAACGGTATGTCATAGAAGGATCGGCTTTTAACATCAAAGACAAATCCATTCGCATTGAAAATTTTACGAAGGCACAGGTCCATAACCTGTTCCAACAGCACACCGATGCGACAGGACAGTTGTTTTCTGAAGAAGCGCTGGATCTTATTTTTGAAAGCACCCAGGGACAACCCTGGCTGGTCAATGCCATTGGAAGAGAATTGTGTTTTGAAGAGCATGCAATACCTTGCGATCAAATGATTAGCCCGGATGATGTCAAGAATGCCATTGAGATCCTAATTCTACGTCGTGATGTCCATTTGGACCAATTGGCCGACAAACTCACCGAACCTCGGGTGGCAAAGATCATCCAGACAATTCTGATTGGTGAGGCCGATGGAGTCAGTCAACAAACCACCAATGAACATCAACAATACCTCATTGATCTGGGGTTGATTCGGGTGGGGAAAAATGGACTGGAAATCGCCAACCCGATTTATCGTGAGATCATTCCCCGTGAACTGACATGGTACCAGCAGAATATCCTGGGACAAGATCCTGCCTGGTATGTCAAGGAGAATGGTCAATTGGATATTCAAAAACTGCTGGATGCCTATATTGAATTTTACAAAGAGCACAGCGAACTGATTACAGCCCGGCAAACGTATACCGAAGCCGCTCATCATTTGCTTTTCATGGCCTGGCTCCAGCGCATTGTCAATGGAGGTGGGCGAATCAGCCGGGAATATGCCGCAGGCCTGGGACGTTTGGATTTGTGCATTGAGTATGCGGGAGAGCGTTTTGCTTTTGAACTGAAACGTAGTGGCAAACGGGCCCTGGAAAAAGGAAAGATTCAGTTGACCGGCTACCTAAACCGGCTCAACCTGAATTCTGGCTGGCTGGTCATCTTCAACCGCTACCCTGTTGAAGATTGGGAAATCGTTGGCAAACGAGAATATGTAGACTACCAAGGCAAACACATCGAAGTGATTTGGCTCTAGGCCCTTTCGCAAGTTGTCACCGTTTAGCCATAAAATGACACAAAAAAACACTTGCATTAAATGAATCACCCGAAGAGATACCCCTCTGAAGGCAAAATCTCCAAAATCCGTACTGCAAACTGCTCATTCACCATCACCACTTCTCCCAGAGCAACCAGTTTTCCACCAACATAAACATTCAACGCATCTCCAACCATACGATCTAAATCAACGACAGAGCCTTGCCCCAATGATAAGGCATCTTCAATTTTGAGAGAAGCTCGTCCCACTTCAAAGGTTACCGGAAGTTTCATCTTTAGAAAATGATCCAGTCCTAAACTAAGAGAATCTGTTTCATCCTGTAAAGAACGGGTGAATTTGGCCTGGATTCTCAAAATGAGATGATCTTGAGACTGATCGAGAGAGAAGAAATAGATGCCAGATTGGTCTAATCTCAATGAAAGATTCGCTCCGCCCTCTGTTAAGAAAATCAATTGGTTGAGGGCAATGTCTGTTTCACTGCCATCCGCTCCCAATCGCTCATTGGAAACATCTGTGTTGGTTGCAATTTGAAACTCGTGAGTGCCTACCGGAAGATCAGCCAATAAGGTGGCAGGATTTCCCGCGAGCACCTTGAATCGGTATTGTTGAAGAGTTTCCCAATTATTGAATGAACCCACCAAAAATAAATTTTTCATAGTTTTTTCTCGTTGCTACTCAGACTTCTTGAGTTTTTGAATTTGCCCAGCCATTTCTGGATGATAGGTCTCAATATCTTTTAGAATACTGGTTTGGGATGCTTCATCCATGGAATTGAGCATTTCGGCCACGGATTTTGCTCCACCGGGTTTTGGACCTAAAGCACGAACAGAGTCCATTTCTTCAGATAAGACTTGGCCAACCTCAGCAATCACCCTAGGAGGTATATGTTTCAGAGTGGCCATACGGTAAGCCACATCACCCCGCAAGTTTTCAGGAAGATCTTGCAAGATCAGTGAGGCCCGGTTCTCATCATTCAGAAGAGCCAGGATGAGTGCTACCGTTTGTGGGTGTTCATGAGCCAAATAACTTGTCATGATCTCAGGATTGATCTCATTCAAAAATTTGGCCAGCTCTTCTGGAGACAAGCTCTTTTGTGCATCTACCGACTGAGTCTTATTTGAAGGGATAGGGTCTGTGACTTCGCTCTTCTGCCCTTGTTCTGCAAACATCTCCAATTTCTGGTCTATTGGATCAACAACTTTGGGGCGGCAAGTCGTATTTGCGATCTGGACCACCTGCTTCCCCCGGTCAGCTTCCAAGGTGCCTGTGAATTTCTTTGTGTCATTTAGGAAGACATCGACGGGATGCTGAACATCATGTTTGGCTAACAGCAGATCTCCCTTTTGAAGGTTCAGTAACTCTTGAACCGTAATGGTCTCTCCTGCTATTTGAGAGACGAGGTTGATTTCAGTCAATTCCATGGTCCCTATGATACGAGATACCAATGAATTGTCTTTTTCATCCTGCTCACTTTGGAAACCCGCGTTTAACTTGGCACGGATCGGTTCTATCATGGAATAAGGAAGACAAAGGGTGATCAGTAGCGGAGTTTTTCCCATTTCCACATCAAACCTCGTGACAACCACAACTTCACTGCGAGGCACAATCGCCACAAATTGTGGATTGATTTCGGATCGACTGTAGCTGATTTGAACAGGAACAACCGGACGCCATGCTGTTTGTAAATCTTTTAATGCACTCATCACTACAAGTTTGATCATTCTGTGCTCAATTTCAGTAAAATCACGCCCTTCCATTTTGACTTCAAATTCACCAGTTCCGCCAAAAAACGAATCGATCAAACTGAAAACCAATTGTGTTTCTAGAATCATAATCCCATTGCCTCTGAGAGGATTCATGCGAAATAAATTCAATGAAATAGGAACAGGTAAGGTTTTTAAGAACTCACCAAATTTGAGCAGCTCAATCGACTGTACTTTCACATCAATCACTTTATGCAAAGCATTGGACATCGTCAGGCGGAAAAGGCGAACAAATCGATCATGAATGATTTCAAGAGTCGGCATTCGCCCACGAATGATCCGGTCTTGTGCCGATAAATCCAATGGAATGACTTCGTCGGAGTTATTGTTTGCTTTCCCTCCTGACGGTAAATCCTTCATTGCTTTTTTTGATGAAAGAGAATTCATGGCCTTCCTTTCACGTGATGGGAATGGTTTGACATTACTATACTCTAGGTTGTCAAAAAATGAAACAGGAGGTACGAGCCTTCAACTGCCTATACCTCCTTATGATTGATCTGGAATACTACACTTATTCTGATTTATCAACAATGCGTGATTGACACTCTGGCTTATTTTTCACAAATACCCCTAGTATTAGAGTTTCAACTAGAAGCAAGCTGGCAAATGTTAGGAACAACATTTCAAAACCACCCCAATGGCTCAGTTTTCCTAACATCAATGGTCCAAGAAAATATCCAATGCCCCAGGCTCCATAAAAAATACCTGAGATGGTTCCTCTTGATGAGACAGAAACACTTTCGTTCAAGAATGCCATTGATGCTACACAGAATACACCAAAACCAAAACTAGCCAGG
>JANQHV010000640.1 GCA_028282505.1 SAR324 cluster bacterium
ATATTGCCCGCAGGGCGAAACGAAAAGTTGTTCCAGTGCTTCTGAAGACTCGTATTCAAAGATCCTGAGGGGGTGCTCATCCAAGAGTAAAAGTCTCGCATGAGAATTCAGGGTGACGTCAAAATAACGACTCTCCAACTCCACTTGGGATCCTTTATCTTCAAATATCTTAGCTATATCAAAAAGGCTATTCACCGCCTGATCGGTTTCTCGATTTTTGTTCATTTCTTGAATCAGAGCATTTTCATTTTTACTTTGTTCTTCCCGAAAATAGCATTCTTCACCCGCAAACGGCTCTCCAAAAGAGTTTTCAAGCAAGTTGAGGAACAATCCCTCACAACCGACATACAAAATCAGAACATTCTCTCTCCTGTAAAAATGTGGGCGTCCTACCCAGTCAGCAGTGGCAGGCAAGGTTGTGTTTGAAACTGTGCCACTGGAATCCAAAATAAACGTTTGTTCAAACTCGTCATTAGAGTCAAATTCATAAGTAACAATCTGATAGCTGTTGACGTCAAGTATATAAGAACGCTTGCCAAACATCTTAGCAGTATCCACTGGACCGTAAATCACAGTAGCTCCAGTTTCATTTAGAATATCGACGACGTCCGCTATCAGAAGGGGAGTTGGTTGACTGTTTTTTGACGAAGTCTCATCGGTCTTATCAGACGAATTTTTTTTCTCGGATTCAGCACAAGCGCTGAAGAGGAAGATCATGAAAAGGATTAAACAGAATCCCATCCGTTTGATTGGGGTCGAACACCATGAAAATTTATTTTCTTTGATATATCTCATCGTAAGCGTAATCAGAATTATGAATGGATAGATAGGTTATGTAGAGTTTATAGTCATGGAAATGGAAATCCAATTTATTGACAAGCTCTCCGTCGACATAAACATCCAACGTGTCGGCATCGTTCCTCACAAAATTTGCCGTACTGTCAGACACATCTCCTTCCCATGTATCTACCATAGTTACGTCTCCATTTGCTTCAATCTTCATCGTAAGCGAATTATTATCCTTTTCGTAATCGTATAAATCGTACAAATCAGTAATCACTTCACTCATATTACTGGCCAAGTACTCATTCCATCCAATCATGCGCCAGTCCCCCAATAAACGATGATCCACAGAAGATACGGAAAGTTCGAGTGTTTCTTCGTCTTTTGTGGTGGCTCCAGCTAGGTTGAGGGCATTTCCGCTATAGGTGACTTCCACTTTGATCCTGACTTTTCCAACATCCTCATCATCAAAAGTGAGCTTGCACGTATCGTTGCCATTACATTGCCCGATTGGATGGTCGTTGCTGTACCAATCTATTCCATCACCCGTATAGATGGAATCCGAAGCGTTGATCACCACTTCTTCACCGGTGAGGACTTCCTTACCAGGATATACAGATAAATCGGCAATAGCTCGAATTAGATATTCTCCACATCCATTTATCAATAAAACTGACAACAAAGCCCATACAAGCACAAGTGCTAAACGTTGGTTATGATTTTTCTGTTTCATTGAAATTTTCAGCACAAATATTTGTTTTAAAACATAAAAACAGCCTGTCTACTCTTAATTCTTTACGGATTCCTCAAAACAATGATCTGATATAAGTCAGATTGGTCTGGTTTATCGTTGATCAAAACAACCAATGAACAACACCAAACCATGTTTTTTCAGGAGGCTAATCAGCTTATATCGTTTATGAATCCAAACTGTACATCAAGTGTCATCTCCCTGGGCAGGCCCCTCCAAGGGAAGAGATCTTAAGATTTCTCGCATTTGCTCGAACGCGAACCCGGTCGAAATGACAATGCACAGTTTCAGCTGATAATTGATACAAACTCCAAGTAGGATATAGCCTCCTGGATAACCCTATGCAAAGCTTTACAGTTTATTGAGTAAATAGGTAGGATTTATGTGGTTAAATTTGTGAAAATACTGGCAAATTTGTGAAAAATTATAAAATTGGCATAAATTTTGGTTGATTTATGGGAAGCTTTTAAATGAAAAACTGCGATTTCTTTTGTTCTTGTATAAATTTTTTACTGAAGATAAAGATTAGAGGGCAGCCGGGAATCACAAGACATGCCAGCCAGGGAGTGGCCTGTCGTTGAAAAGCTTGGAGTCCGATGAGGATAAAGGCAACCCCAATGGCAACCATCAAAAAATAAAGACATAATCGTACTTCCCAGTAGCGCAGGGTATTAGGATATTTTTGATGTTGATCGTAGTAGAGTCGTTGTTCGGGAATTCTTAGCACCCAAAAATAGATCACGTGTGTCAGTCCCCAGACCAATACAAGAGAAGCCAGACTGTCACTGATCCAGTGGGCTCTTGACATAGCACGTGCAACCAACATAATCACAGAATAACTAAGGGAAATCCCTCCCCAAATCCAGCCGGCAATACGCCATTTTTTGGATAACAATGGATCACCAGCCAGAATATAAGCCAAAGTCAGAAATATGGCGACGATGGCAGTATGCCCACTGATGAAACTACCAAAAAAGATACCTTCTGCGACATAGTGGGCACCAAATTCATACCAGTTGGTATATTCCAGACCTTGTTTGATGACCTCATGAGGACGTGCTCGTCCTACCACCCACTTGACGGTATGCACCACACCCAGTCCTGCCAGGGCAGAAGTGAGCGTAACAAAACCGAAGAAACTGCGATATGGCTGCAAGCGAGGATATTTTTTCTCAGAATGAGATAGATAATATCCTGCTAAAGCAAACAAAAGGTAAAAAACAGCAGGATCGCTGCCCCCCAAACCACCACCTTCGAACATAGAACGCCTCATGAGTTCTGCAAAGTAGCTCCAGCGATGCTCAATCAAATACAGGGTTCCTTCATAGTCAATGAAAGTAACTCCAATCATCAAGCCCACATACATGCTAAACAAAATCAAGATTCCATACGGGATGGAGCGTTGCTTACTGGTCGACATCCATTCCTTTCAATGCTTGTCTGCAAATGGATAGAATTTATTTTGTACCATTTCGGGCAGATTCATTTGAGTACATGCCTGTACGATGGTTTGGAATGGAGTGCGCAAAGGAATACTGGGGAAGATATTGCCACGGTTGATTTCTCGAAAGTAGAAACGCTGTTGTTCTACTTGATAACAGTCACTTCTCTTTTGAAAATACAAAGGATAGAGTCCTCCTTCTTTTTGGATAGTGAGCACCCAGGCAGCTTGTTTATTTTTAGACATCTTTTCGTTTTTCGGAGAAGATGCCGGAGTTTTTTGGTGCTCTGTTATATATTGATAAATGACAGGTATTTCGTTGGAAGCCGGTGCACGTCTGTTACAAATTCGGGATTCTTCAGGGATGATATAGGATACTCTCATTTTACTAAACAGAGAGCGTGGCAAAAAATTATAGTATCTCCCGTCTTTTGCCACACGTTCACAGTGTTCTTTGTATTTAAATTGCAACAGCTTGCTGTAATGCCCTTTGTCTACCAGCAATGACCAGGCTTTGTAACGCTTCGGGTAGGGTTGATTGGTGGCTGGGTGTTCATTGGCAAATGCGTACCGCTTTTCAAATTCATCAAAATAGACTGTACTGACCAGGCAATAGGAATAGTCGGGATGGAGCCGCACTTTTACCTTCCTGGGGGTAAAATAATATCCACTTTGGGCAACCCGATGGCAGTTTTCACGACTGGTAAAGATCAGGTGCCGAGATTGTTCTCCTGTTTTGATAGGAAGTACCCAGCTTCTTAAATGGTTTTGACGCCAATGGAAAAACTCGACAGTTTCTCTTTCGTAGCAGGTATCGAGTGGTGCAGCAATTTTTGATCTTGCTTGTTGTTGACAAGAAGACTTATTGGCAAATGGACCATGCAATCCGACGACGGCTTGCCCCTCCGTAATATTGAAATACCACCCTGTCCGTCTTCCACTGAATGGAAAAAAATTGGTGGCCTCCACTACGCATACAAATCCTGAGCAAAGCAGTAAAAAACTGGCTGATATTGTAAGAAAATAAAAGTTAAGGCTTGTCATTTTCTTTATTGAATTTACGTGTTGCAAATTTTCAATGATTGATTTACCTGTTCAAAGTATAACACTCCAACACTATCTAAGGAGAATACCATGAATGAAATATTATGGCAGCCCTCTTCCGAACAAATTGCTTCTTCTCAAATTACCCACTTGAGCCAACAGCTTCAACGAAAATATGCTTTGGCAAATGCGGAATACACTACAATCCATCAATGGTCGGTCAACCATCCACATCTTTTCTGGGAGGAAGTCTGGCAAGACTGTGAAATCAAATCTTCGGTTCCGTATACACAGGTGATGGACACTCCCAAGATGCCGGGAACTTCCTGGTTTGAGGGAGCACGCTTGAATTTTGCGGAAAATATGTTGCGTTATCGACACGAAAAGCAGGAAGCGATCTGTTTTGTCAACGAAGCAGGCAAAACGGTGTCTCTCTCCTATCAAGAATTATCGCAGAAAGTTTTTGAGTGTGCCGCCGGCTTGAGAGCACATGGTGTTCAGCAAGGAGATCGAGTGTCTGCGGTCATTCCCAATTGTCCGGAGGCTGTCATTGCAGCTTTGGCAACAAGCAGTATTGGGGCAATCTGGTCTTCATGCTCACCAGATTTTGGGATCAGTGGGATTTATGATCGTTTGGGCCAAATCAGCCCTAAAATACTCATCACAGCCAATGCATACCAATACAATGGCAAAACTTTTGATTGCCTGGAGAAAATCAAGGGAGTTTTACAGAAGATTGATTCGATCCAGGCTACCATCGTGATTCCTTTTGTCGATACGCCTTTTGAGCTTTTTGCCAAAAGTCAAAAGTGGGAAGAATTATTGGCGATGGCAGAACCTAAACCTCTTTTTGAACAGTTGCCATTCGATCATCCACTTTATATCATGTATTCTTCTGGCACCACAGGCATTCCCAAATCGATGGTACATGGGGCAGGAGGAACATTAATTCAGCATTTGAAAGAGCATCGTTATCATTGTGATCTGAAAAAAGGAGACCGTATTTGTTATTTCACCACTTGTGGTTGGATGATGTGGAATTGGCTGATTAGCAGTTTAGGTTCAGGAGCTACGATCATTCTTTATGAAGGTTCTCCGAGTTATCCCGATATCAGTCAGTTGTGGAATGTGTTGGAACGCTTGCAAATTACCCATTTTGGCACAAGTCCCAAGTTTCTGTCGGCAGTGAAGAAAGCTGAATATGTTCCTCAAGAACACCACCAATTTCCTTCATTGCGGGTGATGATGTCCACAGGTGCCCCATTATCTATTGAATTATTTCAGTGGGTGTACGAGCATGTCAAATCTGATCTGCACTTGGCTTCTATTTCGGGAGGAACTGACCTAATCAGTTGTTTTGCTTTGAGCAATCCTAATTTACCAGTGCGTGCAGGTGAGCTTCAGTGTAAAGGACTGGGAATGGATGTTCATGCATATTCCCCCGCAGGCGAGTCGTTGGTTGAGGAAAAAGGAGAACTGGTTTGTCGTACCCCTTTTCCTTCCATGCCCATTTATTTCTGGAATGACCCCGATGGCGAGAAATACCATAAGGCTTATTTTGATGTGTATCCCAATGTTTGGGCACATGGGGATTTTATTGAATTGACCGACAATGGAGGTGCGGTCATTCATGGCCGTAGCGATACAGTACTCAATCCAGGAGGAGTGCGGATTGGGACTGCTGAGATTTATCGCCAGGTGGAAGAAATGTCAGAAATCGTGGATAGTATCGTGATTGGACAAAACTGGGAAGACGACGTCCGCATTATTCTTTTTGTCGTGTTGCAAGAAAAGCTAACATTGGATGCTGCCTTGTCTGATCAAATCAAAAAGACCATTCGCGCCGGGACAACACCACGCCATGTGCCTGCCTTGATTTACCAGGTACCGGAGATTCCTCATACCATCAGTGGTAAGAAAGTCGAAAAAGCTGTCAGACAAATCATGGATGGAGAAGCCGTCTTGAATGTGTCCGCCTTGGCCAATCCTGATGCGTTGCAGGCATTTACTGAAATTGCCCACCAACTGGGTACTAGTCCTCCGTCAGTTTAGGCAATTCTAATTGTTCCGGTGCATTTTCTGTCTTTTCGGCAGATGGTTTTTGGTCGCCTTCTTCCTCGACCATATCCAGTTCCGAAAGGTGAGGAAGATTCGTGATGTTTTTCAAACCAAAAACTTCTAAAAATGTCTTCGTGGTTCCATAGAGAATGGGACGTCCAGGCACAGCTTCTTTGCCAACCACACGGATGAGTTTCTTTTGTAATAATGTTCGCAAGGTGTAAGAAGAATCGACACCACGGATGAATTCAACACTGGCACGAGTGAGAGGCTGTTTGTAGGCGACAATTGCCAGGGTTTCGATGGTAGGCAAGGACAGCTTGACGGGTTTGATGGGCTCCAATTTTTGAATCCAGGGGCGGTACTTGGCGTCTGTGCGCATCTGAAGTCCACCTCCCACTTCCTGAATGCGGAATACGCGTCCGGAATCGTTGTATTGCTGATTGAGGCGTTCAATGATGGCTCGTACCGGTGCTGTTCCTTCAACCTCAAGCAAGGCTGATAACTCTTTGAAAGAAACGACTTGTGGAGCTGCAAATAGAACAGCTTCTACAATTTGTTCTAGTTCTTTTTCTTGGCTCAATGGATCATTCTCCTTTGTTATTATGGTAATTTATTTTTCAATTTTGTAATCAAGACAGAAAATGTTTCCTCATTTCCTTGGTAAGCCGCTTCAATCACAGCATTTAAGGTCTGTGAAAGATGATGGAGTTCTCCATTAGAGTGATCGGATGAAGCATTAAATTCTTCACAGAGACCAAGCATTTTTTCAGTCTGTTCAACAATTTCATCCACATAATAAATAGGAAGCTCTGCCAGTTTTTCAGTTCCTCTGTGCAGTTGTTGCTGAACTGTCTCCGGGAGCAGGGAAAAGTCAGATGATGGTTTCGGTTCATGGTTGTTCGGATCAACTGGTTCCGATGGGTTTGCTATCGGATGGGCCGGAGTGGATTTCGCGTTTTCCTGGCGCAAATATTTTGCTAATAAAGGCAACAGCTTATCCTGATCAATTGGTTTGGTCAGATAATCTGAAATGCCGATTTTTAAAGCAGACTCTTGTTGTTCTTTAAAGGCATCAGCAGACAAAGCAACAATGGGAATATCTCGACATTCCATGTGTTGCCAAATTTTTTGGGCTGCTGCCATTCCGTCCATTTTGGGCATATGCATATCCATGAGAATCAAATCCAACCGGCCTGCTTTTTTCAAATTCAATGCCTCTTGAACTCCTTCGAGTCCATCATTAGCAATCTTGATTGCTAATCCCAAACCTTCAAACATTGCACTGACCATGAGTTGATTCATTGGGTTGTCTTCTATCACTAAAATCACGTTATCTTTTGAAAAAAGGTAAGTTTCAGGTCGTTCATCTGTGATCGGAAGATTGGTGATTTTCAAAGGAAGCCAAATGGAAAACCTGGAACCTTGCTCCAGTTGACTTTCTAGGGCAATCCGACCTCCCAGCATATCTACCATTTTTTTGGTAATTGCCAATCCTAATCCTGTTCCTCCATACTGACGAGTCGTCGACCCATCAGCTTGCTCGAACGCATCAAAAATTCTTAATTGCTGTTCCTGAGAGATACCAATTCCTTCATCAATGACTTGCAAAAAGAGCATTGCTCCTTCTTTGTTTGCCTTGAGAACCAATTTTTTTCCTGCTGGTGTGAATTTGATAGCATTGGAAACGAGGTTCATCAAGATTTGATTCAATTTAGAGCGATCTGATTGGATATATTCTGGCAATTCGGGATCGAGTTCGTAAAGGTATTTTAGCCGTTTTTCTGTGGCAGCGGCTTTGTTGACATGATAAATGCCTTCAAACAATTGTTTGAAATTCAACGTTTCTTCAGAGAGTCCCATCTTTCCTGCTTCTATTTTGGAAAGATCCAAAATATTGTTAATCAACTGCAACAAGTTATTGCCTGCCGTTTTGATATTTTGCAAATAGTCTTTGAAAACGTTGGGCAGTTTTTCATGATCTTGATGAGTGAGTAAAATTTGGCTAAAACCGACAATGGAATTCAATGGAGTTCTGATTTCATGACTCATATTGGCCAGGAAATGGCTTTTTGCCTGACTGGCGGCTTCAGCATCGATTTTAGCCTTCATCAGTTCAGCTTCGTGTTGTTTTCGCTCAGAAATATCACGAATGAACCCTATTGCATGCCATTGATTTTTAACACGCACAGCAGATAATGAAACTTCAACAGAAAAACGGCTACCATTTTTTTGCAATGCTTCCAGTTCACGCGAAGTGCCAATCATCGCTCCTGTTCCTGTTTGATGAAATTTTGCAAATCCTTTTCTAAAAGCTTCTTGGTATTCTTCAGGAACCAGGTGAGCATGAAGTTTTTTACCCATGATTTCGTCTGCGGTGTAACCAAACATGGAAGCAGCTGCATTATTCCAGAATGTGATATGATCATGATGATCAATAATCACAATGGCATCATATGCCGTTTGAGTGGTTAGGCGAAACCGTTCTTCACTTTCTGCTAATGCCTTTTCACGAGAACGCAGACTGGTAATATCGGATGCATTCAACACCGCTCCTTGCAATATTCCTCGATGATCGTAGACAAGACTGCCCTGTAGCAGGTGAATTCCTGGAGGGTCTTTTAAATTTTTACAAACAAACGTATGCTCCCCGATATACTTTTTCTTCAGGCGAATTGTTTCGAAAAGGACAGAATGTATGGGCCAGGCTAATTCGGGAAGTTGTGATTTTAAAGAAGCAATTTCAGAAGGGGTGATGAGCAAATCAATGGAATTCCCTAATATGTCTTTTTCCGCAAACCCTAATTCATCGATCAGTTTTTGGTTAACCTGTTGAATAGTGCCATTCGGTGCTAAGATCACCAGCAAGCTATTCATGTTATTGAGGACATTCTCAATGAATTTATTGAGAATTTTTTCCTGTGTTTCACTTTTTTTTAATGCGTTGCGTTGCTCCTCCAGTTCCAGGATCATTGTTCCCATATTTTCAGATACCTGGAGAATTTGTTGTTCTTGTATTTGATTCACCATACGAAGATTCTCGATCTCCTGATAAAGTTGTTCAATCTCCTGATTCTGAATTTGAGAACTGGTATCCTGGTTTGTTACTGAATTATTTGAAAAATCCGACATATCAGATCATTGTTTTGAATCGGTTTCAACCCATTGGATCACGAACTGTCCGTTTTCTAAAATGACAGGCAAACTTTCGGCTTCCTCACCAAATACAGAGATGATCTTTCCATGTAAAGGACACTCAATGACATTTCCTTCTTGAAGAGAGCAAGAAGATAAATCGTAACCTTCATGCGGACAATATGCATGAATTGCAGCATACCTCCCCTCTTTTTGAAAGATCAAAACTTTGCTGGGATGACGCTTTTTGGGAAATTTAATAAATCCTGTCCACGATTCAGAAGCAGTCTCTGAATTTAAACTTTTATTAGCGATGATATTTTCTACAGCAAGAAGAAGCATATAATATTATTCATAACAATTCGTAACATATTCATGGATTTTTGCAGAAGTTTCAGCAACAGCAGACATCACGGGTACGGATAACTTCTGCACAAACATTTGAATTTTAGTAATTTCTGCTCCTACAATGGTGATAGTCGGGAGTGGCGTGACAGTTGCTTTGACCGCAGCAATCAAAAAATAGACATCCATGCCATGACTATGGTGTTCCAAAAACGTTTTTTCTTGAAATTCCCCTTTTTTTTCAAAGGGGGCCAGGGGGATTTTCGAAAAAAGTATGTCATTGTCATCCAACCAGTGGATTTTTCCTGGTTTCCCTTGATTGGTCAGTGCATCCACAATCATGACTTCGGAACAGTTCTCAAAATAGGACATAGCATTGAGCCCTGTGATGCCAACTTCTATAATTTCTACATTTTCAGGCCAACTCATCGTCAGCAGTTGTTGAAAAACATAGATTCCGTATCCATCGTCTCCGTGCAACTCGTTGCCAAAACAAAGGATACGACAGCGTTTATAATCCATAAGTGATGCGCTTTCCCGTGGGAAGCAAGTGTACTGTGCACACGAGACAGGGATCATGGGATCGAACCACATGCCCAATTTCAAGTGGATTGTCAGGATCTTGAAGAGGCAGCCCAATCACACTTTCCTCCCAGTGTCCTCGTTGGCCGATACTGTCTTTCGGAGAAGCATTCCATGCGGTTGGTGTAACGATTTGGTATTTTTCAATGACCCCATTCTTGATTTTTATCCAATGACCCAAACTGCCTCTTGCTGCTTGAATCAATCCAAAACCTGCTCCATCCACCTCACTATTTTCGGGAGGGTGTTCATAATGAGGATCATTTGTGTATTTCGCTAAATCCATTAATGTTTTATGCATTCTTAACAAATTTTCTCCAACACGATAGATCCTGGTAAATTGCCGTAGCCATGTGTTCCCGTTCTCCTTCGAATACAAGGAAGTAGTCAGTGGGTTTCTGCCAATCAATAATTCAGCCATCGGTCCAGTTTGTGTTACTTTTTCTTCATAACGAGGCGCTTTTGTCCAGGTGTAACGGTCTGAAGAAGGAATATAGTCTGGAATTGTTTCTCCTTGCCAGGGGTGTAGTCCACCTTCATAAGGGTAATACCAGGAATGACGTACATGTTCATTGATTTTCTGATGATCTAGCGTTTCAATGCTTTGGGTTGCAGCATTATAAAATCCTGACTCGACTAAATGTTGTGGAGCTGTGTAGGGGGGAAGCCATTGCTCAGGAATACAATAGGCCCCATAGCTGATCATATTGGGTGCTCCTAATCCGATTTCATGCAATCCCAATTCTCGTGAAATTCGAGTTAAATACCCAATCGCACTCTGCGAATGTTCTGGTTTTTCTTCTAACCAACTGAAAAAATCATCTGCTGTGGTTAATGATAGAAAATGAGATAGCGAACATCCAATGATACTTCGTTCATACCAGCGTATCAGTTGATCAACGAGATCTGTACATTCGATGATACGGCGAGTGGTTGGTTCTGTAACGACTCCTCCTGGTAGCATATAAGACGAATGGGGCCATTGTCCGCCAAAAATAGCAACAACTTCCAAAATCTTTTTTGAATATTCTAATGCCTCTAAATGACATTTTCCTTTAAAAGGCTCAAACACAGTTAATGCTTCATCAAAAAAAGCTTTTTTTTGGTAGCTGGGATTGCAAAAATCAACCGTGAACATCAAAAAGGTTTGTCGCAGGTCACTTTGGATAGTCTCGGCCATTAAGCATAAATTACGGATGCGTGTCGCATTGGGAGGCACGGGCACCTGCCAGATTTGCTCTAGTGCTAAAACGCCTGAATACATGTGGGCTGTTCCACAAATTCCGCAGACACGAGGCGTAATGACAACAGCATCACGAGGTGTTCGCCCAATCAAAATCTGCTCAAAACCTCGATACATCACTCCAATGCAACGGGCATCAACAACCACCCCCTCTTCTACATCCAGTTGAAATTCTAAATCCCCTTCAACACGATTGAGGTCAATATCAATAGTTTGCATGGCCATCGTTTCTCATTACGGTTGCATTTTTTTGTTGGCAACCCGTTCTGGGGCTGCTGCTCTTGCCAAGTTTTTATATGCCATGTATTTGGCGCGTTCTACGCCTGCAGGAAGCTGTGTCGGAGTATTTCCCAGTTTCTCTGTTTTAAAGAGGTCATGATCGAGAGGAAAGTCGGGAGATGTGCAGCCAAAGCAAGGAACACCCACACGTGTTTTACTGCTTCTGCCATTCCACAACTCCGTATTGCATATTGCCTGAGTCACTGGGCCACGACACCCCAGATTAAAAAACATACATCCCCGCCCGCCGGGAATATGCTCCTCAATGTCATATTCATGGTATTCATTACGGGTGCACCCTTGATGGACCAATGTATTAAAAAAGGCTTGAGGACGATTCAAATGATCCAATGGGAGAGGCATCCCTAATAGAAGCATTGCCAGGGTTTTTGTCATGGTGTTTGGATGGGCGGGACATCCTGAGACATTAATGACAGGAAGGTTCTGCGAAGATCGCCACTCGGAAGATAATAAGCCTCCCGGTTCTGCCTTGTCAAATTGCAGACCAATGCATTCTGAGGGGTTAGGAGGTGCTGCATGAATGCCTCCAAAAGCAGCACATGTTCCCATAGCGACCACAACTTCTGCTTTTTGTGCCAATTGTTCAATGATTTGCATTTTTGGTTGTTTCGCAAACGTATCATACATGCCAGATCCATTAGGCGCCGTCACGATACTGCCTTCGACACACAAAATATCTAAAGGTATTGCGCCATCACAGATGGATTGGATGGTATTTTTCAGTTTTTTTGTTGATGAATGGGACAAGGAAGGATGCCATAAGAGATCGACTTTGTGACTATCCAGCAAATTTTCTAATGAGGGACTGTCTGCACAGAGAATAGACATGCTGTCTCCACCACAGGCTCCTGTTTGTATCCACATTAATGTTGGCATGATTCCTCCATCAATCGTCTCTTCTGCGTTGAGGTACTTTCACAAAAATCAATGTGTTTTGCACAACTTTGCAAGTATAGTCGGTTTCCCTCATAAAGAACAGCGCATCATTTAGCAGTGCACCATTGGCATGGGCCTGCTGTAATTCGTCTTCGCTCAAATCAGTACCTCGTAAATCGGTTTCACGGAGATCTGCACCATCCAGGTTGGCCCCAGATAGCTTTGCATGGTTCAGCTTGGCCCCACGCATGAGAGCACCAGCCAGATTAGCTTCGCTCATATGTGCGTAACGCAAGTCCACTTTTTCAAAGTAGCATTGGCTCAAATCAGCTTCCCGTAAATCCACTTTGGTCAGGTCCACTTTAGATAAATCATTGCCAGCCAGGGAAGCTCCCCGCAAATGGGCTCCGGTGAGCTTGACTTCAGCAAAATCAACATTGGTCATTTGTGCTTTTTCCAGCAACGCACCGCTCAGATCAACTCCAGCCAGAATGGCACCACTGAAATTAATGCCTTCCATGGATGCTCCTTTGAGGACAGAGCCCGCCATATTGGCTTCTTGCAAATTAGTACGAGAGAGTTTGGCATTGGTCAGATCCACATTACTCAGGTTGGCACTGACCAGTTGACAATCATCCAGCTGTGCATTGCGCAGCAATGTTCCTTCCATTTGTGCATCATTGAAGACTGTGCGCGACAAATTGGCATTGTTGAAAGAAACATCTGTCAAGTTCGAACCAGAAAAATCAGAATCTGACAAATTGGCACCATAAAAGTTGGTTTCCTTGAGCAAGGCATTGGAAAAATTGGATTT
>JANQHV010000001.1 GCA_028282505.1 SAR324 cluster bacterium
AATCTGTATCAACAAATCTTCGCTAATGGCTTTGTGTTGGATCAGGAAGCTCTGGTCAGAAGGATGATGGTTCCCCAGGAAATACGAAATCAGGGCGCTGCTGCGGTGGCCAACTATTTAGAGGAAATCGAAGCCAAAGGAGCAGCACGGCTGAACGAAGCCCGGATTATTATTCTGGGAGACAAGGGGGCGGGGAAAACCTGCCTGGCTAGAAAGCTGATTGATCCAAACGCGCAAATGACCACCGATGATGAAAGTACCGCAGGGGTGGATACACTGCTTTGGGAGTTGACGCATAAACAGAAAAATGAAAAGTTTAATGTGAGGATCTGGGATTTTGCCGGTCACGTAGTAACCCATGCGGTGCATCAGTTTTTCCTCTCAGAACGTTGTCTCTATATTGTGGTCTATGATGGTCGTACTGAAGAGCGCAACCGCCTGGAATACTGGCTCAACCATATGAAAAACTACGGAGGTGACTCCAAAGCGATGATTTTGGTCAATCAGCGTGATCAGCACCCCGTGGATATTCCCATCAATTCTTTGCAGGAGCAATACTTGATTGAAGCCGATGACACCTTTTCCATCAAAGAGGATAAAACTAGGTTGAAGTCATTTCGTCAAGATGTGGCCAGGTATATCAGCAACAATCCCTCCTGGAACGAGCAGGCAATCCCCAAGAATTATTTTCGGGTTAAAGAAGAACTGGAACAACTTTTTGACAAAGATGAAAACGAGCCAGGGAAAGAGCACATTACTAAAGACGAATTCCAGGAAATCTCTCAGAAACATGATGTTGCTGATATCGAATCATTATTGAATGACCTGCATGCCCTGGGAGTGAGTTTGTGGTACAAGGATATGGAGGAATTCGATACTTTAGTCTTGAATCCCGAATGGATCAGTCACGGGGTTTATCAAATCATCAACTGGGTCAGTGAAGCAAAAAAACACTTTTTGACCTTGGATGATTTTGCTACCGTATTTAAAGACAATGCATCTCGTTATCCTGAAGATCAGCACGAATTTCTCTTCAATTTGATGAAACACTATGAATTGGCCTATGAAACGGATCAAGAACGCTGTTTGATCATCCCCCATCTGTTGAAGGAAGACCGTCCAGCCAAGCTCCCCGTTTTTCCTGTGGGAGAGAGCCTGATGTTGCGCTACAAAGCCGAACAGCCGCTGCCTCCCCATACCATTTCCCGCTTCATCGTCCGGCATAACCAGGAAATCAAAAAAGAAAAGAGGATTTCGTTGGTCTGGCGCTACGGAGTTGTCCTGGAAGATGGCAAAGGCAGCCTTGCTTTGGTGCGGGAAGAAGACCGCATCATCAGTGCTTCTGTCAAAGGGCCGGACAAAACCAATTACATCAGCCGCTTGCGGGAAACTCTGAACGATATTTTTAACAGCTATAAGAGCGAGAAACCAGAATTGCAGTATCGGGTGGAACAGTATGGACAAATTCCTGAAGAAGTGGAGGTAAAGAATCCTTTATGGTTACCCGAAAATATGATCGCGACTCACTCTCATGATAATGTGCCATACTATGAACACCGTACAAGGCAATATATGGATTTGCAGCCTGCGGCTCTTGTCTACAATATTTCAGGAAATGCGACATTCGTCGGACCAGGAAGTACATTGATTCATGACCAATCCACTCATTTTAATTTCCATAATTGCAACATTGGCTTGCAGGGAAACTTGAATGAATTGGCTCAATTATTAATGGAAGGTGGTAAGAAAGAAGAAGCCAGGGAACTGGAAAATGCAGCAAAATTACTGGAACAAGTCGAAGCCTGTCAAAGTCCAGAAGAGGTTCAAAAGAAAGGCATCATCAACCGGCTGAAACGTTTGATGACTGAATTGAGTGATGAAAAATCGGAGTTACACCAATCGGTAAAAGGTATCAAAAATGGAATCAGTATCGTCCAGGACATTGCGAAAGGTTATAATGAGATTGCTCAGTGGGTGGGATTGCCACAAGTCCCTAAACCTTTTTTACGGTAGCGCCGCCTTACATGGCGGCTTCTCGTTGGCAGGGCCATGTGTTGGTTCAATAATTTCGGCATTTTTAGCGTGTGGTGTGTATCCTACCATTCAATATGTGAGGAGACAATTCGCAGGAAACCAGGGGGACGCTCAACAACCACTCCTGCCAATCACAAATGCCATAGAATAAAGCATTATTTCATGTGATTTGGATTTCAATGTTATCATTGTCCACCCTCACCTGATAACAGGCTAGATTGGTTCCGGCAGGACCCTCTGTGACTTCTCCTGTTGTGATATCAAACCGTGCTCCATGCCATGGGCAAATGACTTCCTTTCCATCAATTGCACCTTCCTCCAAATCTCCACCCACGTGAGTGCATTTGCTGTCAATGGCATAAAAATTTCCATCCAGGTTAAAGATCGCAATCTCTTTTCCATTAATGCCGATTGCTTTACACGCTCCTTGTTTGATTTCATCTACTTGTGCAACTTTCGTGAATGTTCCCATTTGGATTCCTTTCATGTTTGGATTATAGATGTACAAATAAGTTTTGTCCAAAGGCATCTTTTTTGCTGTTGGCCACGAAATCCACAAAAAACACTAAATAAAGATCTTTTTTGGTGGGTTTTAGTGGGGGGCCGACCTTTTCGGCTTAGTGGCCAACAATTTGTCTGTTGATAACCCACAAAAAATATGCCATAAGAAAAAACTTTTTTGTCAAGTCCACTTGATTGAAACGTGTATCCATTCTGTTACTTTTATCTCAGGAAAAAATGAATGGAATCAATTGGATTCACTCACCAGGGGGGCTATTTCATTCATGATATAGAGAATGTGACTTTGTTCTTCCTGGATGAGTTGCTCAATACGGTCTTTTCCCAGTTCTTCGGGGACGACCTCCTTCATGCTCATGAAGTACATGATCGAGTCCTTCTCAAAACGAATAGCGGTATCTACTATTTCTTGGGGAGTGGTTTGTTCATTGATAATTTCATGAACATCCGTATTGGTGGAAAATACGTGTGTGTTGGCAATGGTTTTTAAATACAATCCTTGTTGTCCTTCTGGATCAAAATAGTAGGAACCCATGAGTTCCTGTTCCAATTTTTGATATAATTTTTTAAAAATCCCTCCATGCTCCGCTTCCATTGCCCTGAGTTTTTGCAAGGCTTGCTTCAGCTTAGGATCTACTACGATTTCAGCAGCCTGCGCATAAAATTGTTCTCCGTTTTTTTCAATTTGGATGGCAATCTCAAAGATTTCTTTTGCATTAAAAATAGTGCTACTCATGATGTGTTCTTCTTTTATTTACTTTGGAACCAACGATCCACTCAAATACTTATGCACAATGCTTGAGATTAATGTTTGGTAAGGTATTCCTTCCTCAATGGCCTTAATCTGGATCTGATGGTAATCTTTTTGAGAAAGACGCAGATTAATCCGTTTCTCCTTCTTGAGGGTATTTCGAGCAGCTTGACACGCCTTTTCTTTTTCTTGTTCTATATTTTGAACAGATTTCCAGGCCCCTTGCTCAATGGATTCCATCAACTCCTGTTCCTCCTCATCCAGTGGTCTGAACATCTTTGGGCTAAATCTACTCATTTTTACCTCAAATCAAAAAGTTTAGAATATTTTCGACTGGGAAATGCTGTTTTTAAAAATATTTCATGCTCAGTTTCTACAAATGGAACAATAACAGCATAGTCATCGATCTCTAAAATATATAATTTCTGATTGGGACGATCCGGATGTTTTTCTATACCTAAAATCTGTCCGGATTCAATCATATAAGCGATTTCTTCAAAGGACAGGCTTCGCTCTGTCTTCAAAATTTCATTTTTTTCAGGGTCCCAATTAAAATATTTCATATAAGTGAATATATGACCCTGTCTGCCTTTTGTCAACAAGAAGAATTTAACCAAACCGTATGGTCGTAAAACCTTCAGTGTTTGTTTCCAATAATTGCAGGGTTTGCTCCTTTGAGAAAAAGAAAAGTCCGGTGGCCAAAGCATCCGCATCGCACCCATTGGTGCCAATCACGGTCAGACCGTGAAAAGAGGATCTCCCAGGACGAGCCAGTCCTGGGTCAATCAAATGGTGGTAAAGTGAAGCCTGTGAAATAAAATATTGTTCATAGTTGCCTGAGGTGGCCACGGCCTGGTTTTTCAGATTCAAGACTTTTGCGATTTGATGAGGATGATTGGGATCTTTAATGCCGACTTTCCATCCCCGATCGTTACGTTTTTCCCCCAGTGCCACCACATCGCCTCCCAGGTTCACCAGTGCTTGCTCAATCCCTTCGTCGGTCAACACCTGAATTGCTCGGTCGGCGGCATACCCTTTGGCAATTCCGCCTAGATCCAATTTGACGTCACTGTTGAAAAAGCGAAGCATGGGTTGTCCTTCTTTTGTTTCCAACTGCATTTGCTGGTAAAAATGACGATTGCTCAAATGTGTCCACTGATTGGTTTCAGGAGGTGTTGTACGGTTTTTAATATCCCAAATTTCTGATAATTTGCCAATGGCTGGGTCAAACATGCCATCAGTGACTGCCGCCCATCGAAATGCCTTGGTGATGATTCCTGCGGTTTCCTGGGAGATGGGAACGGGTTGTTCAAAAGCGAATTCATTGGCACGGCCGACATCACTACCTGCTTGGAACCGACTCATCAATTGCTCAATTCGCCGGATTTCCGCAAAGGCTTGATCAATGATCCGGTATGCAGTTGGGGCATCATCATGAATGATCTGGATTTCGGCAACAGTCCCCATGACAACCGTAGCTTTTCGAAAAACTTTTCGATTCCTGGCCAAAAACGGTCCCAATCCAGCCCCAGCACATACAATCAGTAGAGCACTGCCTTTTTTAATTAATGTCCGTCGATCCATTGGCTTGGATAACATCTCAACTCTCCTTTATTTATAGTCTTTAGCCACCAAGCACACGAAGAACACGAAAGGATGGATTTTTAAACACCCTCTTAAAGCATGAATTTGTGTTCTTTTCAATTTAGTGTTGCTTAGTGTCCCTTCGTGGCTAAACAATTACAATTTTCATTTTTCTTGACAGTCTGTGGGGCACTCCTGGTTCTGCGGATGCTGTGCGCAATGACCGCAACCTTTTTTTTCATAATCCAAATGATTTTTTGTGTTCATGGCACGAGCCAGGAACTGCACAATGGCCCAGCCTGCACAAAGCAGAATCAGCCCGGTAACAGCGAATACATGAGTGAATACATCCATTGGTTCAACTCGTACTGAAAAGCCCAGCAAAGCCCATGAAGGCCATAGATAAAATACCAGCAATGATCATATTCAGAGCGGTGCCTTGAATCACTTCGGGAATATCCAAGATTTTTGTTTCTTCACGAATGCCGGCCATGATCACCAGCGCCAGAGTCAAACCAGCTCCTGCCCCCAAAGCATAGATCAATCCCTCGATCAGTCCATAACCTTTATTTGTCGCAAAAAGGGCAAATCCCAAGATGGCACAATTGGTGGTAATCAACGGCAAAAAAATACCCAGTGCTTTGAAGAGAGCAGGACTGAGTTTCTTAACGGCCATTTCCACAAACTGCACGCTACTGGCAATGACAATGATGAAACTAATGAGCCGAAGATAAGGAGCATGGGGCAGGATAAAGGTATTGAGCCCCCAGGAACATAAGGCCGTGATCAGTAAAACAAAAATATTAGCCAGACCCATCCGAAACGCCGTGACAATCTTGTTGGATACCCCAAAAAATGGACATAATCCCAGAAAGTAAGATAACGTGAAATTGTTAATCACCATCGCTGACATAAAAATCCAAAACAGGTTATCCATGACTGTTATCCTTTGCTCTTGATGTGGATGGGAGCACCAATGGGGGTGGAGGGCTGCGTCTTTGTTCTGGCTTGTTGGCGATATGCCTTCAACCAGTTGAAAAAGAGCAAAAGGAATCCCAGTGAAAGAAATCCTCCTGGTGGTAAAATCATGATCACCCAGGGCTCAAAATGATCTCCAAAGAGGGGGACATCGAATAGAGTCCCATTTCCCAGAATTTCTCGAATGGCCCCAAGGCAAAAGAGAGCAAAACCAAATCCCAAACTCATCCCAAGTGCATCCACAACGGCTAATTTCAAATTATTCTTGGAAGCAAAGGCTTCCTGGCGCCCTAGAATTAAACAATTGGCGACAATCAAGGCAATGAATGCCCCCAGATCTTTATGGATTTTGGGAACAAATGCCTGGAGAGTGAAATCGGCAACAGTGACAAAAGTTGCAATAATAATGACAAATGTAGTAATACGCACTTCCTTGGGGATGATGTTGCGGAATAGAGAAACCAGGATACTGGAACATACCAGGACAAACATGGTTGCCAGAGCCATAGCCAGGCTATTCATGGCCGTGTTGGTCACGGCTAATGCAGGACATAATCCCAAAACCGCAATAAAAACAGGGTTTTCTTTCCACAACCCTTTAACAAATTCTTCGTAATAGCGTTCTGATTGGTGAGAAGGTTCCATTGTTTATTTTTGTAAAGCAAGCCAGTTTTCAATGGCAGGTCTCCATCGATCCATGGATTTTTGTAAAAGACGGACGACAGCTTTCGCTGAAATGGTTGCTCCTGTGATTGTTTCTACTTGATTGGGGGCTTCTTTCGTGCCCGGTTTGACTGCTATGATTTCTGGTTCTACTGCCAATGCCGTGAAATTGGCTCGAAAGTTCTCATCCTTCATGATCTTGTCTCCCAGGCCAGGTGTTTCTTTGGTTTCCAGTACCTCAAATCCAATAATAATTTTTTTGCTGGCATTGTATCCAAAAATGCCCCGAATGAGATCCTGAAATCCCGGTTCCCCTCCTGGAATGGCAAAACCTGATACAGTTTCGGTGTCGTCATAACAAACAAAGATTTTTTCTGCATCTTTTTGCCGTGATCCCTGCGTTTCGGTGGTGTTACTGGCTGGCATGACCAACTTTCCTTCTTGCATCACCAGTGTTTTAAAAGATTGGCATCCAGGCACGACCAGGAAAACCGCTTCTTTCAAAGCCTCAGCCTTGTTTTCCTCAATAATGGGCAAGGTGAACAGGTAAATACCAACCAGGACCAAACCAGAAAAAAAACCGGCAATTCCAAGGGTCAGGATCAAGCGAAATGAGCTTGGAGGGGATACCTGGCTAAGTTCCATAAATTTTCTCTCGAGTCACGCGATTGATCAACGGGGTGACACCATTCATCAAGAGAATGGCATACATGACACCTTCAGGTAATCCTCCAAATACACGAATCAGGACAACCAACACCCCAATCCCACAGCCAAATACCCAACACCCCCTGGTGGTAATAGGAGAAGTGACAGGATCTGTTGCCATAAAAACAGTACCTAAGAGTAATCCTCCTGATAATACCGTGAATACAGGAGATGGATAACGGTCAGGACCAATTAAATATAAAATACTAGACAGGAAGATGACGGTGAGCAGAATAGAAGCGGGAATTTGCCAATTGATGACTTTCTTCACTGTCAAATAAATCCCTGCCAGAATGATCACCAGTCCACTGGTTTCCCCCAGTGAACCTCCTGTATTTCCTAAAAGCAAGTTCAGGATATCGGTGGATTGATGTTGAAATTTCATCAGGGCTAATGGAGTGGCTGTGGTAATCGCATCCACGGTTTCCCCCTGCATCAAAGGCCAGGCTAAATTGGTACCTCTGGCCGCAAAGTATTGTCCGGTTGGAGCAGACCAGGTGGTGATGGCAATTGGAAAAGCTGCTTGTAGAAAAGCTCGTCCAATTAAAGCAGGATTGAAGATATTTTGTCCCAATCCTCCCCAGATCACTTTTCCCATCCCAATGGCAGCCACTCCTCCTAAAAACACCATCCACAACGGAAGTCCCGGTGGAAGGGTCAGAGCAAACAACATTCCGGTTAGGAGGGCACTGCCATCTTTCAAAGAGATCCCCCTGGGGCGATTTGTGTCAAAAATCCATTCGGTCAAGAGACAGGCAACAATTGCAGTTCCACTGATCAAAAGAACGCTGAGTCCAAAGAAGTAAAATGCCACTAAAAAAACAGGGATTAGAGAAAAAACCACCTGAAACATAATCCAGGGAGTGCTCTCTCCCTGGCGTAAGAAAGGAGCCGTAGAAAGGGCTATTTTCAATTTATTGGTCATCATTGTTTTGCTTCCTTCTCACGCAGGATTGCCTTGGCAACCCGAAAACTTTGAACCAATGGGATGCCTGAAGGGCAAACAAACGAACAGCAGGCACATTCCATACAATCCATCAAATTCATTTCCTGCATTTCTTCATAAAGCCTTTTTCTGGCTAACAATCCCAACTGAGAAGGGTTCAAAAATATAGGACATGCCTGTAAACAACGTCCACAGCGAATGCACTTGTAGAGCTGTACCTCCTGGACTTCCTCATTGGTCAAGGCCAATAGACCCGACGTG
>JANQHV010000048.1 GCA_028282505.1 SAR324 cluster bacterium
AGTTTAAAAAATTAGCAAACACCATCATGGAGGATTTGAAGGCTATTTCTCCAGAAACAGAAGTTTGCCTTCATTTTGTTGAATTTCAGGATCCTTGGGATTTTGAGGAGGTTTATGCCGCATTGCATGATTTCGCTCAATGCTATACTTTTGAGACAGAGACAGAAAATTATCTAGTGCATATTACAACAGGGACTCATGTGGCTCAAATCTGTTTATATTTGTTGACGGAAACACGTTATTTTCCTGCAAAATTGATCCAAACCTCACCTCCTCCACGTAAATCATCCGAACCAGGTGAGTATCGAATTATCGATCTTGATCTTTCTAAGTACGATCTGTTGGCTTCCCGTTTCAAAAAAGAATATGAAGAAGGGGTTTCCTTTTTAAAATCGGGGATTGAAACTAAAAACACTCAATTCAATACACTGATTGAAAAGATTGAGCGTGTGGCGATTTATTCAAAAGCCCCAATCTTATTGATGGGGCCAACCGGAGCAGGAAAATCTCAGTTGGCTAAAAAGATTTATGAGTTGAAAAAGGCACGACATCAATTAGACGGTCCTTTTATTGAAGTCAATTGTGCTACACTTCGAGGAGATAGTGCTATGTCAACTTTGTTCGGCCATGTCAAAGGTGCTTTCACTGGAGCTTTACAAGATCGTTCAGGGTTGTTGAGGGCAGCAAACAAAGGCATTCTCTTTTTAGATGAAATTGGAGAGTTGGGATTAGATGAACAGGCCATGTTATTGCGGGCTCTTGAAGAAAAACGCTTTTTTCCTATGGGTGCTGATAGGGAAATCGAAAGTAACTTTCAATTGATTGCGGGCACCAATCGCGAGTTGTTAAAAGAAGTCCAAAAAGGGAATTTTCGAGAAGATTTATTAGCGAGAATCAATCTCTGGTCATTCCAACTGCCAGGCTTGAGAGAGCGCCAAGAGGACATAGAACCCAATTTACAATATGAATTGGAAAAGTTTGCTTTAGAATCGGGACAACATGTGACTTTTAATAAAGAGGCAAAATCAAAATTCTTACAGTTTGCCACATCTCACGAAGCCATTTGGTCTGCAAATTTTCGAGATTTGAATGCTTGTGTGACACGAATGGCAACTTTAGCACAAGGGGGGCGGATTACCGTAATTCTAGTAGAAGAAGAGATACAAATTCTTAAACAATCGTGGGGGGGGGATTTACCCAAAAAGTCTGTTTTGGAGAATATTTTATCAAAATCACAATTAGAACAAGTGGATTTATTTGATGAAATGCAATTACCAGGTGTGATCCAAGTTTGTCAAAATTCACACTCTCTTGCTGACGCAGGAAGAAAGCTCTTCTCCAAATCACGATTGAAGAAGAAGCAACCCAATGATACAGACCGCTTACGGAAATATTTAAGCAGATTTGGACTTGAATGGAAATCACTCTAAACTCTTTTAGAACGCCGACTGCTTGTCCGGTATCCATAAAACTCTGGAAGAACGCTTAAATTCCGGGCCAAACCGACATGTCAGACCACCGGAATGACACAATATTTCAACTTCGGATTCATATGATGTATAATTCTTTTAACCCAATTATTGAGTCACTTTAGAAGTCTTATTCCTGAATTTTTTTGCTATTTTGAAAAGAATTGTGCATAGCCTTAAATACAAATATGCACTGGGGCTGAAAGCAGAGCACCATAGCCAATGAATGGAGAAATCAGATATTTGGTAATTAAATAGAAAATCAATATCCCCACCAAGGGAGAAAAATCAACTCTTGTCCGGGGTAGATATCGCTGGATGGGGCTAATCAAAGGATCTGCCAAAGTATAAGCTATCCGAACAAGTGGATTGTTGGGAGAAGGAGAGACAAGCGTCATGATGAACCAAACCGCCAGAATGATAATCCCAAACCACAGCAGGCTGTAGATCACAATACCCAACCCCTGGACAGCATGTCCGGCAATTTGCATCGGTAATGCGGAATAAGGCTGAATCTGCTGTAAAGCCAGATTAATCGAACGGAGGGTTGCCGGAATTAAAGCATGGAGGAACACCACCACCAACAGAGAAACATAGGCGTTGAAATACCGGAGCGATGGAGGCAACCATTGATAGCACCAATTCCAAAGCGGATGGGTGATCCTATTAATCCACTGAACAATAGGATTATAAGGGTCAGGTGTCACCCAGGTTAAAAAAATAGCAATGATGATGATCCATTGATAGATGAAAAACGCAAAGCACAGGGCTTCCGCAAGATATTCGATGATTTGGTAGAGCATTATTTTAAATCTTTAACTGCAGTGAATGATTCTCCACAACCACATTGTACCCCTTGGCGCAGTTGCTTAAACACAAAACCCTGCTCTACCATATTCTTATCTGTATAGTCAATCTCAACAGTACCCAAAATGTCATTGAGGCAGGTTTTATCCACCACAATTTTGACCCCATGTGAAACAAATTGCGTGTCATTTGGTTTGAGATCATTGGGGGAATTCCAATCCAGTTCATACTTATACCCGGAGCATCCGCCCGCATTGGCGCCTACCCTCAAATACGATTCTTCTAAGGAATTTCCTTCTGATGTACATGCTTCTTTAAAGATCTGAGCCGCTTTTTCTGTTAACCGCAACTCAGAAGTTTCTAGCCTCACTGGTTGATTGGTTTCTGACATATGTGTTATTTATCTCCTTAAATTAATGATTCAATAAAGCTGAGCCCATTGTGCTTCTCCAATTGTCCATGCCTCCTTCTACATTGGAAACGTCTTGAAATCCCTGGGAAGCGAAAAATTGGGCGGCCTCATTACTGGTTCTGCCCGTATAACAAATGAGCATCAATGGAGTATTCCGGTCCCAAGAAGAAACCATTTCCTGAACAAGTTCCTGATCCACTAACAGCGACCCATCAATATGTTCCGCCTGCCATTCGCCAGGAGAGCGTAAATCCAGTAATCGGGAACTGGGATTGTTTTGGAGCTGTTCTGCTACCTTTTCTGGACTGACTTGCTTCACTTCTGCAGGGGGAGGAGGAGGAGTGAATTCACGATCTGGATAGGCTTCTTGTAACAAAGGAAGCAGTTCCCCCGTATCTGAAAGTTCAGTGATGATATCACAACCTCCGACAAATTGCTGGTTGATATACAGTTGAGGAAGTGTGGGCCAATTGGAAAAAGCCTTCACTTCTTCACGAACTTCATGATCCGACAGGACATCAAAAGATTCAAATGGAATATTCCATGCCTGCATGATTTGACAAACCTTTGCAGAAAATCCACATTGCGGCATTTCTGGTGATCCTTTCATGAATAAAAGTACAGGATTCTTTTCTACCATGGTCTCAATGCGTTGGCGAGCATTACCCTGGCTTTCTTCTGCGGACGGTTGGGATTGAGGGGAAACTACTTTGAACTTCATAATATTTCCTTTCTACTTAAGTTACTTGGATTGTCAGGTGAATGCGTTATTTTTCTCAACTATCACCATCATCACCTATGGCTTCTACAGGGCAAGACTCCATGGCCTCTATGCACAATTCTTCTTCTTCCTCAGTACCCGGCTGCTTATATACATAGTCATGTCCTTCCTCTTCGTTGATCTTGAAATTATCAGGAGCAATTTCAGAACATAGACTACAATCAATGCATTCTTCATCTACATAATATTTGCCTGGAACATTATCCGGCCACTTCAGTGATATATCTGCCACGACAGCATCCTTGCTCATATTTTACAAAAATTTAAAATTACCTTACAAAATAGCACTATATTAGTGCTATTTCAATACCAAAAAATAAAAGCCTCTCTTTAAGTATCCCAGAAAAGTTTTTTAAAACCTCCGCACGCAGATCACCCTTCCCTCCTTTGAAAAAAGGGGAACTTCGAGAAAAAACTTTTTTGAAACACTATAGTCATAGAGATTCAGAGAGTTCAGAAGCCTAAGTATCCAACTCCTGGTACAGTGCTTTGAACTCATGGGAGAGCTTATGGCGTGGGTCCAGATGAATCATGGGCAGTGATTTGTCGTGAGATTCACGGATTTTTACGGAGGAAGAGAGATACGTCTTTAAAACGGGCAGATCTTCTTCGATCAATTCCTGGACTAACTTTCGTGGCAATTTGGCTCTTGCCTGGAACTGATTGACAATGATTCCTTCCACAGTGAGTTGGGCATTGTGATCTTCTTTGATTTCACCAACATTTTCCAATAAGGTGTACAAAGCACGCCTGGAAAAGTCATCACAATCAAATGGAATCAGGCAGGTATCGGCGGCAATCAAGGCGGATCGGGTAAAAAAGTTAAAAGCAGGTGGAGTATCCACATAGACACTGTCATATTTGTTGAGCTTGTCTAAAGATTCCTTTAACTTAAACATTTTGTAGCGAGATTCCAGTTTCCCCTCCAGATCATTCAATTCAGGATGTGCAGGAACTATTTCTAAATTTTCAAATGATGTTTGGTGAGCACAAGCAGTGATATCCCTTTCACCGATGCTGAAGTACAGCTGTCCCTGAAAATAATCAGCAAGCGTATTTTGGTACTTATTCACATTGTCTCCCAGTAAATATTGGGTTGTGTTACATTGCGGATCAAGGTCAATGACCAAAGTGCGTTTACCATTCAAGGCACTCATTGCGGCAAGATTACAGGTAATGGTGGATTTTCCGACTCCACCTTTTCGATTGAATATCACTCTACGCATAGGAACCATGTCATTGAAGGTAATAAAATTAGAGAGACTCAGTTTAGATATAGTCCACTAAAAACACGAAAACTGACTTCTTTTACAGGAATAAAATCAAGATCACAAAGAGTTTAGAATCATGAGCTCATGAAATTTAAGCCAGTACAATCTTTAAATCCTGAAAATCAAGCAGGCCGTGCAGACTTCAAAAAAAATTTCAGCATTATGCTGTTAGTCCTGGAGAAAAAACAAGTCTCAAATGTGTTCTTGCCAGTGAGAATTATCAGTCACACCAGATAAATGACAGCAGTTAACGTAACAAGGCTGGCTAATGTTGAAAATAAGACCGCAGTTGTGACAAAATCAGGCACAACATCATATTCCATCGCAATGATAGAGACCAATACAGCAGCAGGCATACTGGCCTGCATTATCCCAGATCCCCGCTCTAATCCAGTCAAACCAAAAGGCGCAGCCAGTAGTAGAGCAACCAGGGGGCCACCAATCAGACGGACACTATTGGAAAGAACAACATCCAATGAAAATTTAGCTTGTCCCATTGAAGCCAATTGAACACCAAGGGCAAACAGCATCGTCGGGATCATTGCTCCCGCCAGTAAACCTGTGGTACGTCCAACAAACAAAGGAATCTCAAGATCAGCGGCCGCAATTGCCGCAGAAGGGACAAAGGCCAGTATCGCAGGACTTTTGAAGACCGCTAAGGTTGCCACCATCCCACCTCCTTTTGTCCAACTGGCGATCCCAACACAAATCGTAAAAGAGAGCATGAGAATCACTAAGAAATAAATAGTAGCCGGAACTTTTGCCATCTCTCCAAAACGAAAAACCACCATCGATAAGCCAAAATTCCCCACATTTCCAAAAACGGCAATCATGACATAAGCGGCCACAATTTCTTTGGAGCGTCCCAGCACCTTTGCTATCACAAATGCCCCAAACACTAGTATAAGATGGACCACAACGGCATAAAGAATCATTTGAAAGGCAACGGAAATTTGGATGTTCGCCGTACTGATGGTATCGAAAATAAAGGCAGGAAGAAAAATAAAATAGGATGTTCTTGATAAAGAGCGGGCATCGAGATTGAAGCGAGGCCCCAGCAAATATCCCAACAAGACCACTAAAAAGACGGGTGTGACGATATCAAAGAAAATACTGGTAATTTGTCCAATCATTTAGAACCTGTTTGGGAAAAGTGGTTCGTCCCGAAAAATCGATCCTGTTGAGCGGATTTTTGAGAAAATTCGACCTGCTTAAGCCAATATCATCCGTCTGTTTCCAGTTGAAGGTGGATGTCCGCCTTACCAATATCTTTGATTTGTTTGAGCAGTTGTTTGGCGTTCTCTGCTATTTTTTGTGCTTCAAACACCTGTATGTTGGCATCTACAAAAATTCCGATTTGTACAGTCAGTTCTTGTCGTAAATAATGACACATGATGTGGGAGATTCCTAGAATTTCAGGCACAGACGATAATACTTGATGAATGTCATTTTCGATTTCAGGGAGTGGACGCATCAATTTTTGATAAATCTCTTCTGAATCGGGTTCTGCATCCACATGGATGAGCACTTCACTGATTGAAGGAATGTTGGTGAGAATATTCTGGCGTACCCGTTCCGATATTTGGTGTGCGACCGAGACACTAATAGTACTGGTGACTTCGAGATGAAGATCCATCAAAACATAAGGGCCCATTTTTCTGGCACGTGCCTGATGATAATGTTCAACCCCATCAATTCCCTGCATAATTTTATCCAGGGACTCTATTGTCTTTTCTTCGACCATCTCATCGGTTAATTCACGAGTACTTTCTCTCCCCATGTCAATGCCGGTCTTGATGATCAGACCAGCCACCAGTATGCCTGCAATCGGGTCTAAAATCGGATATCCCAACTGAGCGGCTCCGATGCCAATCAAGGCGACAACAGAAGAAAATGCATCGGAACGGTGATGCCAGGCATTGGCGATCAAGATGCGGCTTCCTGCCCGCTTTCCAATCGAAGCTGTAATATGATACAACCCTTCTTTTATCAGGATAGAACCAATAGCAGCCCATAGGGCCAGAATATCAGGAGGAGTGGATTCCTTCAAAAAGTGGAAAGAATGGAAGGCAATTCCCACTCCAGCCATCCCTAGTAAAATGGCCACAAATAATGTTCCCACTGTTTCAAACTTGCCATGACCATAAGGATGTTCTTTATCTTTAGGCTTCTTGGTCATATAGACGGCCCAAAGCGTCACTCCATCTGACAACAAATCAGACAGGGAGTGAGCGGCATCGGCGATCATGGCAGAAGAGTTTGCCAGCACCCCGATAATCCCTTTCATCAAGGCCAGTATCAGGTTGGCAACCACTCCTAACCAAACAACACCCAGTACTTTTGAGTCTGAAAAATCAATATTTTTGTTCATGATTGAAAGCCCAATCAGAGCAAATGCACTATGGCAATTGATAATGTGCTTGAAGCGGAGAAAACCATACTCTCGTAAAACTCCGACTCACTGTTCTGTTATTCGAAATTTTATGGATAATTGAGCAGATGGAGAACCACTATTTCGATTTCCTCGGCATCTGGACGAAAATTATAACCGATGCGGAATCGTTTTTTAGGATCATGATAAACCCTGTATGTTCCCTCAACATATTCGCCTGTTGTTGGCTTACGCTCAAGTCGTTTGATGATGAGTAATATTTCTCTGGCTAGACTTGTATCGTTTTCTATAAGTTCGACGATAATCTTGACAACGGTATCAATCCACTTGGCCACGCTTTTCCTCCTGCTGGAGTAAAACTTCTGCCAGCATCGCTTCTACTTGTTCTGTGGTATACCATTTATGAGGTTGGGATAATGCTTCATCCATTTCTTTTATCAAAAGTTTCTTCTCCAGTTCCTCAATCAGTTGATCTTTCTTTTCCAACTCTTCCTTTGGGAGAAGAGTCATTGTTCTTTCAGGATGTCTGATTTCCACTTCTTCTCCGGCACGGATGAGTTGAAACCACTGTTTTCTCACTTCTGTTGCATTCATGATTCGCATAGAAATCTCATTTAACAACAAATGTACATTTAAAATTGAGTGAACGTACATTCAAGCGTACTTTAAGCTGAGATGTTTAGCAAGACTGTAATTTCTGAAACCCAATTCTTCATCCTGACCTGGCAGACCTTCACTGGAACGCTCTGCGTCCTTTTTGACCGTAGAGGGCTACCAGTTGAATAAAAACCAATTGAAGTATTTTTTCATGGTAAATGATTTATACTTAATGAAATAATCACACACTGAACATATGAACCCGAAGTTGAAATATTGTGTTATTCCGGCCTTCGAATTATCGTCAGGGCTCTTTTTTGGGAGCAGTATTTCTGGGATTATCCTTGTTTTTGGTAAAGGGAAAACCAGTCAAGATATTAGGAATTTTTAGCAAATTATAAAAACCCTAAACATATTGATCAAAAAGGACTTGCTAACCACTATGTTTTTTGTAACATTCTCAATCAAAAAGTCATCTTTAATTTTTTGTGTATTTCTACAGAATGGCTAGCAATTCTCTGATCAAAGTGTTAGGTTGCTTTAGCGTAAATTGATTTTCATTGATAACACTTGGGAGTATGACTATTCCTGATTTAATAATACCTGGTTATTTGTATTGTCCTTTCTCATGATTTTATGTTTTCATGGGAAGTGTCTACAATTTTTGACCATAATTAGCTGAGGTAAGATTGTATGCGATTACTATTATTGATTATTTTTGGACTTACTTTGAGTGTGAATACTATATACGGTCAGTTCAATGTAAATTTGGATGTAGATACAGTTCATAAAGCTTTTGAGATAATTAGAGTTAAGGACTTAGTGGTTGGTGATAAAGCCCATGTAACTAAGTATATAGATTTTTGTGTTGAAAAAAATAAATTACTGATTTTGGGGGAGAATGACATCACAGGAAAGCATTCCGAGTATATACAATATTATAGACTCTCTGTTAAATCAGGAATGAAAATGGCTTTAGAGATTATTCCCGAAACAGGCCAAAGTAAAAAAGAGGCTCTCAAGGTTGTAATTCTTGATCTTGTTAAAGCTCGAGAATGTGATGCCATAAAAAATTTGAATCCTCGTCTTGTGAAGGATAAATTTATAGTTACAGAAATAAACTCTCACAAATCGTTAAAAGAATTGCTCCAAACTTATAATAAAATGAAATAGTTCTAATCAAAAAATTACGAGAAATTTTACTGGGGTTATTAACTGATGTTGCGTGAACAGTTTTTGCTCTAGGTGCATTTCCTAAAAGACTCCTCGTTTCTGCCAGGTAGACAGAAGTGACGAAAGCAGAAGGATTACCTGCAGGGTTCTTTTTGAGACCAGTATTCCTGTTGCTTTCCTTGTTTTTGATAGAAGGAAAGCAAGCCAAGATATTAGGAATTTTTAGCAAATTATAAAAACCCTAAACATATTGATCAAAAAGGACTTGCTAACCACTGTATTTTTTGTAACATTCTCACTCGAAGAGTCATCTTTAATTTTTTGTATATTTCTACAAAATGGCCAGCAATTCTCTGATCAAAGTGTTAGGCCGCTTTAGCATAAACTGATTTTCATTGATAACACTTGGGAGTATGGCTATTCCTGATTTTTGGTTTTCACGGGAAGTGTCTACAATTATTGACCATAACTAGCTGAGGTAAGATAGTATGCGATTACTATTATTGACTATTTTTGGACTGACTTTGAGTGTGAATACTATATACGGTCAGTTCAATATAAATTTGGATAGAGATGCAGTTCATAAGGCTTTTGAGATAATTAGAGTTAAGGATTTAGCAGTTGGCGATAAAGCCTATATAACTAGGTATGCATATTTTTGTGTTGAAAAAAATAAATTACTGATTTCAGGGTATAATGAAATCACAGAAGAGCGCGCCGACTATACGGAACATTATAAACTCTCTGTTAAATCAGGAATGAAAATAACTTTAGAGATTATTCCCAAAAAAGGCCAAAGTAAAAAAGAAGCTATCAAGGATTTAATTATTAGTCTTGCTAAAACTAGAGAATGCGATTTAGTAAAAAAGACAAATCCTCATCTTATGAAGGATAAATTTGTAGTTACAGAAATAGACTCCCAAAAATCGCTAAAAAAATTATTCCAAACTTATAATAAATGAAATAGTTCTAATCAAAAAAATTACGAGAGAAATTTTCTTAAGGTTATTAAAAATTTTGTTTGTGGGCAGCTTTATATATAGCAGATGGTTCTAATGCTAGCCTAAAATGAGGCGCTCTCTGGCCTAACCATCAATGCCCACGACCTGAACCACAGTGCTCTTTTCAAATTCCTACATAAGTTCGGCTATCAGGTATTGGTTCCTTTTAATTTTAACATGTCTTAATGGTGAAGATGTTGTTAAAAGCCAGTTAATCACTCACTCCCGTATTCTTTAATCGTTTTCCCTTCTTAATTCACATATCCCTTCCTGTTAATCGCAGGCACAGAGATTTTGGTACGTCCAGCGGATATCCTTGAATATAATCCTACTAAAAATCTATTACCAGAAAATTTCTATATTTTTTAAAATTTTCAGTTTTTAAAATACTTCAAATAAAAATGTTGACTAATTGAATTATTTGAAGTATTTTTTTTGGTAAATTATTTATACTTAATAAAATAATTATACACCAAATAGTAAACTTCAACATGAAGTTAGCAGAGATTGCAGAGATTCAGATTGGTTATCAACATAGGGACCGCGGTAATCCCATCACCGTGGATTCGGTGGGAGATTATCGGATCATCCAGATCAAAGACCTGGACCTGGACGGTCAATTCAAAGACATGGTGATTGAACGAGGAGACATCACACCTTATATCTGGTTTGAAAACCTGTATCAGGTTTCTTTCAGTGGAACAGCCGAACGCTACTTGGTCAACGAGGGAGACGTAATTTTTTTGTCAAGGGGGCAACGAAATGTGGCAGTCCCCCTCATCAATCCTATGCAAAATACCCTTGTTTCCAATTTTTTCTATCGCTTGCGCTTTGATGTCAAACAAATACATCCCGCCTATCTGGCATGGCATATCAATCATCCCAGGTCCCAAACGTTTTTAGCAAAACAGCAACGAGGGGCAACGATGAAAATCGTGCCCAAACAAGCTTTTGCTGAACTCGAAATCATTTGTCCTCCTCTTGAGGTTCAACATAAAATTATAGAAGTGGAACGTTTGCGACAAAAAGAGGCGTATCTGATGAGAAAATTAGTACACAAGCGTCAACAATTGACCCACGAATTAGGCTTTCAAATGATCAATAAATATTCCAATTCCCAGGAGACGTAAGATGAGCAACATCGTATCACAAGAAGAGATCAATAACCTCACCTGGAAAGCCTGTGATACTTTCCGAGGCACATTAGACCCAACCCAGTATAAAGATTATATTCTGGTGATGCTCTTCATCAAGTACATGAGTGATCTCTGGAAGGACAAACGAGAACAGTATGAAAAAAAATACAAGGGGGATGTCCAACGTGTTGAGCGCACCTTAGCCAGAGAACGCTTTGTGGTTCCCGAAGAAGCTCACTTTGACTTTCTCTACAGTAAACGTCGTGAATCGAATATCGGGGAACTGATCAACATTGCCCTGGAACAAATCGAAGAGAGCAACAAGGGGAAGTTGGAAAATGTGTTTCGGAATATCGATTTCAATAGCGAGCCTTACCTGGGTCGTACCAAAGAGCGCAATCGCCGGTTGATCAGTCTATTGGAAGATTTTGCAGACCCCCGGTTGGACCTGCGCCCCTCTCGTATTGGCAATAAAGACATCATTGGCAATGCCTATGAATACCTGATTGGTCATTTTGCTTCGGATGCTGGCAAGAAAGGAGGAGAATTTTATACACCTCCTGAAGTGGCCACACTGCTGGCTAAATTGCTCAAGGCTCAACCAGGAGACCGTATTTGTGATCCCGCCTGTGGTTCCGGCTCGCTTCTCATCAAAGTGGCCAATGAGATCGACAGCGACAATTTTGCTCTTTTTGGCCAGGAATCCAATGGATCGACCTGGGCTTTGTGCCAAATGAATATGTTTTTGCATGAAATGGACAATGCCCGTATTGAATGGTGCAACACCATCACCAGCCCAGCCCTTGTTGAGGGGGATACATTGATGAAGTTCAATGTCGTTGTGGCCAATCCGCCATTTTCTCTGGACAAATGGGGAGCCGAGGAAGCTGAAACGGACCGTTACAATCGTTTCTGGCGGGGCATTCCTCCCAAAAGCAAAGCCGATTTTGCCTTCATTAGCCACATGATTGAGATTGCCTTGGCAGATGAGGGCAAGGTGGGCGTGATCGTTCCCCACGGTGTGCTGTT